>JAIRYD010000236.1 GCA_031267935.1 Tannerella sp. | reverse complement strand
GGGATGGATAAAGGAATAATCCGTCAATTCGTCCAGGCGGCCTATACTTACCGCCGTATGGTTGCTGTTTTGCGAGATACGCGCTGTTTGTTTCATGTTAAATTAAAAACATTATTTATATCCTGATGATTTGTCGCGGCAAAAGCAATAGGATACGGTTCTTTATCATTTCATTAATAATCAACATTTCGAACTCCTGCCATCGAAGGCGCCGGCACTCGAACGATTGCGACACCCGCAATCGGGCGATTGCGACACCCGCAATCGGGCGATTGCGACACCCGCAATCGGGCGATTGCGACGGCCGCAATCGAACGGGCGCCGCGACGGCAGGCGTCCGACAGGATTAATCACATTCAAACACAACGTAAATAGAATATTATGACTGCATTGAACAAACTGATTGTCACGACGGCCGCCGCCGCGCTGCTGCTGGCCTCGTGCGACGACGAATACGGGCCGCGCAAGGAGTCGACCCCCGTCATCGAATCGGCCGCCGTCACCCCCGCACGTTTCGCCTTCGGCGATTCGGTGACGCTGACGGCCCGGCTGTCCGACCCGGCCACCACGCTGGCTTCGCTCACCTGCGAAGTGACGGCGGACGGCAGGATCATCGCCTCGAGCCGCCTCTCCGTCGGCGGACGGCAGGCCGACATCGCCCTGCCTCTTTTCATTCCGCTGGTCAGAAACCAGGCAGACAATGTGGCGGTCACGGTGCGCATCACCGTCGACAACGTGCTGAAAGGCGCGGCTTCCGAAGAAATCACGGGCCTGACCGGCATGCGCGTCCGCTACGACCGCCTGTATCTGGTGACGGAGGGCGGCGACGCGTTCGCCCTCACGCCGCAGGAGTCGGACGGCGACCGCTACGAGGCGCGGGGACTGACGCTGCCGCGCGCCTTCAGCTACCGCATCGCCGCGCAGGTGACGGACGACGGACAGGTCGACTACAGCCGCGCCGTGTGGGGCAGCGTCGACGGACGGATCGCCATGACCGGCGCCGGAGGTGAAGCGGCGTTCGCCTGCGTCGACGGCGCGGACGATTACGTGCAGAGCGTGGTATACGACAACTACGCCTTCGACCTCCTGCTGTCGGGCGGCGCCTACAGCCCGAACGACATCATGCCCGACGCCTTCGCCGACGCATCGTTCGACGGCGAGGCGTTCCGGACGCTCACCCGCTCACTGGTGAAAAACGCCGAGTACACGCTCTTCGGGAGCCTGGCCGACGCGCAGCTCGTCTACAACCCCGATTTCTTCGAACGCCCGGCGGCAAACAAAGTGCGCTTCCTGGGCGAGACGGGCGTCTACACGCTCTATCATAACACGTATCGCCGGCACGTGATCGTGGGCGTCGAACATCCGGCCTATCCCCACTATCTGCTCGTCACGGGCGGCGGCATCGGCTACCCGACCCTTGTCGAAGGCATCGACCGCGAACACGCGTGGTGGGGCTTCGGCAACGTGCGCAACTTCATCCTGCTCCGGCGCATCGCCGACGACGTGTTTCAGGGCACGATCTTCATTCATGCCAAAGACGACAGCTGGGTGGGCTTCAAACCCTACGAGACGACGGACTGGGGTGGCGAGAAAGGCTTCGCACTGTTTACCGTCACCGGCGACGACGTGCTGGAAGGGACCGCCGACGGCAACTGGCATCCGAAGGACGGCCTGGATGCGGGCGCCTTCTACCGGCTTACGATCCACTGGACGGCGAACACGGTGCACGTCGCTAAAATAACGCTCTGACGCCATGAAAACAAGCATATCGACAGGCAGACTCCTGCCGGCAGCCGCGCTGCTGCTGGCCGTCAGCGTCGCCGCATGCGCGGAAACGGGCGCCGGAAACGGCGCGGAACCGGCCGCGCCGCAGGGCGACGTGCGCGTCCTGGTCACGACCGCCACCCGCTCGCAGGATCTCGACCGCCGGACGGTGACCTTCGGCGAGCGGCCGAACATGTCGCCCTCCACCATCACGCTCGACCCCGCGACGCGCTATCAGGTCATGGACGGCTTCGGCGCGGCAGTGACCGGCTCCACGTGCTACAACCTGCTGCAGATGACGCCCGAAAACCGCGCGACGTTCCTCCGCGAAACATTCTCTCCCGCCGACGGGATGGGACACAGCTACATCCGCATCTCCATCGGCTGCTCCGACTTCTCGCTGAGCGAATACACGTGCTGCGACACGGAAGGCATCGAACACTTTGCACTCACTTCCGAAGAAAACGAATACGTCATACCCGTACTCCGGGAAATACTCGCCGTCAACCCCGACGTCCGCATCATGGCCTCGCCCTGGACCTGTCCGCGCTGGATGAAGGTGAACAACCTGACCGACCGCCAACCCTTCCACTCGTGGACAGGCGGACAGCTCAATCCCTTGTACTATGACGACTATGCCGCCTACTTCGTCAAATGGATACGGGCGTTCGCCGCACAGGGCATCGCCATCCGCTCGGTCACGCCGCAGAACGAACCGCTCAACCGCGGCAACTCGGCCTCGCTCTTCATGGGATGGCGCGAACAGCTCGACTTCGTGAACAATCACCTCGTCCCCCACCTCCAATCCGCCGCCCTCGACACCAAAGTCTATCTCTTCGACCATAACTACAACTACGACAACATGGCCGACCAGCTCGACTACCCGCTGAAAATCTACGACGCCGGCATCGATGCCGCAACCGTCGCAGGCGCCGCCTATCACAACTACGGCGGCAACCGCGACGAACTGCTCCACATCCACCGCAGCTATCCCGACCGTGAACTCGTCTTCACGGAAACATCCATCGGCGCCTGGAACGACGGACGCAACCTCGAAAACCGACTCCTCGAAGACATGCGCGAAGTAGCGCTCGGCGCCGTCAACAACTGGTGCAAAGCCGTCATCGTCTGGAACCTCATGCTCGACACCGAACGGGGCCCCAATCGCGAAGGCGGCTGCCGCACGTGCTACGGAGCAGTCGACATCGACCGCAACGGTTACACCGCCATCACGCGCAACTCGCACTACTACATCATCAGCCATCTCGCCGCAGTAGTGAAACCGGGCGCCGTACGCATCGCCGCCGCGGGACTCGCCGATGCCGACATCACATACGCCGCCTTCGAAAACCCCGACGGCTCCCGCGCCGCCGTACTGCTCAACAGCGCCCCGCAAGGCCGTAAAATCACGATCGACGACGGCCGCCGGCACTTCACGCACGACGTGCCGCCCGGATCAGTCGTCTCTTATCTATGGAAACAATAAAAAAACGATCATCATGAAAAAAATCGAACATCCCATCCTCTGCCTGCTGACCGCCCTCGCCCTCGCATCATCCTGCACGGACGAAAGCGCCGACATGTCTCCCGGCAATCCCCTCATCGAAACCAAAACACCCTTCACGGGCGCCTACTTCGGCGACAACCTCCCCTTCACCGCGAGCGTCACCGACCGCGTACCGCTCTCCACCCTGACCGCGCGCCTCTTCTTCGGCGACGAACAGGTCTCCCAAACCGTGATCCGCACAAAGGAAAACGGCGACTACTCGGGCTCCGTCTTCGTCCCCTTCTACAAAAACGTGCCGGACGGAACCGCCACGCTGGAACTCACCCTCACCGACACGCACCTGAGCATCGCCCGGCAATCGTTCGAACTGCCGGTCAGCCGTCCCGCATATCCCTACCTGATTCTGGTCACCGCCGACGGCTCATACCCGATGCGCCCGACAGGCGTCCCGCACGAATATGCCGCCACGGAAGCATTCTCCTCGACCGACCTCCCCGCCTGCATCAAAACGCCGGCCTTCAGCGACCGAGGCACGGAAATCATCTTCGGATGGGAAGGCGGCGAGATCACGCAGGGAGCCAACACTGAAATACCCTTCGTCAGCCCGCAGGCCAGCCCCTATTCCGTCACCTTCAACACCCTCACCTACGCCGCCGGACCGTTCTTCGAACTGCTTGTCAACGGCGAAAAACTGGCAATGGTCGACAAGGAGAACTTCTCGATCGACCTCGACCTCCGGCAGGGACAGTCGCTCACCGTCGAAGGACTCTCCGACATCGCCCGATGGTGGCCGGACCCCGACTTCTTCGCCCCGACGCCCGACAGCAACACCTTCACCTTCCTCCCCATCGACGGCAAATACCGGCTCACCGCCAACACCACGCACCGCTACTTCAACGTCGAAGTCATGACGGGCAGCACGCTCGCCACCCTTGAACCCGACGGCTCGGGCGCCATCTGGGTCATCGGCGCCGACATCGGCAAACCCTCAATAGCCAACGAAACAGGATGGAACACCGACAAGGCGCTCTGCATGGCGCCCGCAGGCAACGGCATATATCACCTCACCCTCGTCGCCGGACAGACGGTAAACGCCTCCGGCATCAACTTCAAATTCTTTCACCAGAAAGGATGGGGAGGCGAATTCACCACCAACCTGACCACGACGAGCGACATCGTCTTCGTCGGCGCCGGCGGCGACAGCGGACGCGACCCCGGAAACCTCGGCATCCTGCCCGGCAAGACGCTCGACGAAGGCGCCACCTACGTCTTCACCCTCGACGTCTCGGCCGGAACAGACCATGCCCTGCTGACCGTCACCAAACTCTAAACCTGAACTCTGAATAAGACCCGCACCAAAGAAAAGCGAAACTCGTACCGCTTTAACGATAAACGATGAACTATGAACGATGAACAGCTTCATAGTTCATCGTTCATAGTTCATCGTTCTATCGTTCTATCGTTCTATTCGACAACCATCTTTTCCAGACGGCACAAATGCCGCCCGCCCTCGAAGGGAGTATCCAGAAAGACGTCCACGATGGCTTTCATTTCGTCGGGCGTAATGAAACGTGCAGGCAGCACGAGCACGTTCGCATCGTTGTGTGCACGCGACAGCCGTGCGATTTCGGGCATCCAGCAGATGGCGGCGCGAATCATACGGTGCCTGTTCAGCGTGATGCCGATGCCGTTCCCCGTACCGCAGAAAGCGATACCCCAGCCCACCTCCTCCGATTCTATAGCCCGGGCAAGCGGATGGGCAAAATCGGGATAGTCGGATCTTTCCGCCGTATATGCGCCGAAGTCCCGGCACGGATACCCCATGGACCCTACATATTCCAGGGCCGTCGCCTTCAGTTCAAAGCCGGCATGATCGCCGGCAAAACCGATAATCATCATCCGGTTATTTCAGGAGATTCTTCACCTGCTCGCATACGTGCTCGCCCGTAAAGCCGAACGTTTTATCGAGCACCTTGTAGGGCGCCGAATAGCCGAAATGCGTCATCCCGTGGATATACCCGTTGTCGCCGACGAGCGTGGCCAGCGTAACGGGCAGTCCCGACGTCAGGCCGTAGCGCACAACGCCCTGCGGCAGCACCTGCCGGCGGTAGGCTTCCGCCTGATCGCGAAACAGTCCTTCGGAAGGTACGGAGACGATGCGCGTCCTGATGCCTTCGCGGCCGAGCAGGGCGGCGCCCTCGACAAGCGTAGCCACTTCCGAACCGCTGGCGATCATGACCACGTCGGGCGTACCGTCGCAGTCCGCCACCACATACGCACCCGTAGACAGTTGCATGGCGTCGGCCCGCCGGTTCCCCGAAACGGTCGGCAGATCGTTGATATTCTGCCTGGACAGAATCAGTGCAACGGGACGCTCGCTTTCCAGGGCCGTCTTCCATGCCGCAATCGTTTCCGCGCCGTCGGCCGGACGCAACACGATCGTGGAACGCTCGCCCCGGTGATTGTGCAGATGTTCGAGCAGACGTATTTGCGCTTCGTGTTCGACGGGCTGGTGCGTCGGTCCGTCTTCGCCCACGCGAAACGAGTCGTGCGTCCAGATGTAGATCACGTGCAGCCGCATCAGCGCCGCCAGACGCGCCGCCGGTTTCATATAGTCCGAAAAGACGAAGAAAGTGCCGCAGGCGGGAATCACGCCGCCATGCAGCGCCATCCCGTTCATGATGCATGCCATGGTCAGCTCGCATACGCCCATTTGCAGGAACTGCCCGCCGAAATCGCCTTTTGCAAAGGCTTTCGTCTTTTTCAGGAAGCCGTCGGTCTTGTCCGAATTGCTCAGGTCGGCCGAGGCGACTATCATGTTTTCGATCTTTTCGGCAAACAGGCCGAGCACCGTGGCCGAGGCGGCGCGGGTGGCGACATTTTCTTTCATCGCAATGGCGGCATAATCAATGTCCGGCGCCTTTCCGCTCAGGAACAGGTCCAGCTTGGCAGCCGGTGCGGGATTTTCCGCACGCCACTTCGCCTCCGCTTCCATGCGTGTCCGATACCATTGCAGCAACTCGCTGCGACGGCTGTCGTAGTGCGCGCTGACTTCGGGAAAGATGGCGAACGGCTCGTCGGGATTGCCGCCCAGATGCCGGACGGTCGCGGCGAAATCGGCGCCTGCGGCCGACAGCGGCTGTCCGTGGGTAGAGACCTTGTTCTCGTAGCTGTTGCCCGAAGCGTCCACGGCGCCTTTGCCCATGACGGTGCGCCCGATGATCAGCGTGGGGCGTTCCGTTTCGGCGCGGGCGGCCTTCAGCGCTTCACGTATTTCGTCTGCCGAACTGCCGTCGATGCAGATGACGTGCCAGTGCCATGCCCTGTATTTCGCGGCTACGTCTTCGGTATCCACTTCTTCTACTTTTGTGGAAAGCTGGATGTTGTTCGAATCGTAATACATGATCAGGTTGCCGAGACCCAGATGTCCCGCTACGCGCCCCGCGCCCTGCGAGATTTCTTCCTGAATGCCTCCGTCCGAGATGTATGTATACGTCCTGTGCGAGGTCCATTCTCCGAAACGCGCTGCCAGAAAACGTTCGGCAATCGCGGCGCCCAGCGCCATGGCGTGTCCCTGTCCGAGTGGGCCCGACGTGTTTTCGATGCCGTGCAGCAGGTCCACTTCGGGATGTCCGGGCGTGAGGCTGCCCCACTGGCGGAAGTTCTTCAGCTCGTCCAGCGGAATCAGTCCCGTCAGCGACAGGACGGAATAAAGCATCGGCGACATGTGTCCGGGGTCGAGAAAGAAACGGTCCCGAAACGGATAGTCCGGCTTTTCAGGATTGTAATTCAGAAACTCGGCATACAGCACGTTCACAAAATCGGCGCCGCCCATGGCGCCGCCCGGATGGCCGGATTTGGCTTTTTCGACCATCGCGGCGGCCAGAATCCTGATATTGTCTGCCGCCCGGTTCATTACTTTCATTTCACTCATGATAATCTGAACTTATTGTTTATTGATCTTATTTACTGATAACTCTGCACTTTGCAGCCGCAAAGATAAACATTTATTTGGATGTATGGAAAAAAGCCCATACTTTTGTGCACTCCGTATGGGAGGATAACATATTTTATTTTGTCAAAAGATTTGAATGAAGGTTTCCACGAAATATTACGATGAAATTTTCGATTTCAAGGGGCAGTGGGACATGCCCTCGAAATGTGGTCTGCGCATCATCCGCAAGACGGACAGGACGTATGTGATCGTCACCGAACTGTATCAGGACAATCCGGGTACTTCCGTCACGTACGCGGGCAAGTCGCTGGCCGTGCAGATCTGCCGGGCCACGGGATTGCGTCTTGAAGAAATCGTCTATCTGGAATGTAATCCCGACACCGATTCCAAACTGTCGTTCTACGACGAAGAATATTTTGAAGTGACCTTCGATGCGCCGCAGGCTGCCTATCGCCTGCTGGAACACGCGGAGGTGAAGGATTTGTTCGACATCTGAAAAACGGCATGAATATACCCGATATCGAATTTCGCCCGGCAGAAGAAATCAGGCGCCATCAGGAAGAGAAACTGCACGTGGCGCTGACGTATCTGTACGAACGTTCGCCGTTCTACAGGAGGATGTTCGATGCGGAAGGCATCGACGTGCGCGACATACGCCGCCTCGAAGACCTGCAGCGTCTGCCGCTGACGGACAAGAAGGACCTGCAGCGCGAGAACGGAATGTTTCTCTGCGTCCCGCGCGAAAAGGTCATCGACTACATCACCACGTCGGGCACGCTGGGCGACCCCGTCACGTTTGCCATGACCGACCGCGATCTCGACCGTCTGGCCTACAACGAAAAGATTTCTTTTCTCTGCACGGGTACGCAGCCGGGCGACGTCGTGCAGCTGATGACCACGCTCGACAAGCGTTTCATGGCGGGACTGGCCTACTTCCTCGGCTTGCGCGCGCTCGGCGCCGGCATCATCCGTGTCGGAAACGGCATCCCCGAACTGCAGTGGGACACGATACGCCGCATCGGACCGGATACCGTCATGTGCGTTCCCTCGTTCATTCTGCACATCATCAAGTATGCGGAGGAACACGGCATCGACTATCGCGCATCCGGCGTACGGAAGATCGTCTGCATCGGCGAAAATCTTCGCGAGCAGGACTTCTCGCTGAACCTGCTGGGGCAGCGCATCCGTGAGAAATGGGACGTCGAACTGTATTCGACCTACGCGTCGACAGAGATGGCGACGACTTTTGCCGAATGCCGGTACGGCTGCGGCGGGCATCATCATCCGGAACTGATTGTCTGCGAACTGATAGATGAAACGGGACGTCCCGTCGCCGAGGGGACGGTCGGCGAACTGGTCGTCACGACGCTGGGCGTGGAGGGCATGCCGCTGCTGCGATTCAGGACGGGCGACCTGGTGAGTATCCACACTGCGCCGTGCCGCTGCGGACGGACGTCGATGCGCGTCAGTCCCGTCGTCGGACGTGCGAATCACATGATAAAATACAAGGGGACGACGCTCTACCCGCCGGCCCTGTTCGACGTGCTCGACAATGCGGCCTGCGTGGAGAATTACGTGGTCGTCGTGCGCGACAACGAGCACGGCAACGACGACGTGCTGGTGCGCATCGGCCTGCGCCACCGGTCCGAAGGGGCAGTAAAAGAGCTGAAAGACCTGTTCCGCGCCAGGATCCGCGTCGCGCCCGACATCGAAATATGTCCGGCGGACGAGATTCGTAAAATCAACTTTCCCGACATGAGCCGCAAGCCCGTAAAATTTATTGACAACCGAAAAAGTATCCGATGAAAAATCCAGCTTTCGACGATTTGCGTCCGTATTATGATGAAGAAATCGCGCCGGCCATGCAGCGTATTGCCGCCAGCGAGTATTTTCCCGCGCTTGCAGGATATGTCTTTCCCGGAAGGGATGTCGAAGATGCAAGGCAGACGGTAAGCCGGATCACTACCGTCGACGGGTTTCAGCTGCAGGTGATGAAGGCCGTCAACGAGGAAGTCATCCGCCGCAGCATCCGCCGTTTTTCGTTCGAAGGGCTTGACCGTCTGGACAACGGCAAACGCTACCTCTTTGTTTCGAATCATCGCGACATCATGCTCGATGCGACGCTTTTTCAGTATGCCCTCTACAATGCCGGGCACCGCACGTCGGAGATTACTTTCGGCAGCAATCTGATGAGTTCGCAACTGGCGATCGACATCGGCCGTGCAAACAAGATGTTCAAGGTCGTCCGCGGGGGAAGCGTCAGGGATTTTTACGCCAATATGCTTCACCTGTCGGAATATGTCCGCCATGCGATCTGCGAGAAACGCGAATCCGTCTGGATGGCGCAGCGCAACGGCCGTACGAAGGACGGCGTCGACGCGACCGATCAGGCAATGATCAAGATGCTGTGTCTGAGTGCGCCCGGCAACGCGTTGCAGGCGCTGGCGGCGCTGCGCATCGTTCCCGTGGCCGTTTCGTACGGATGGGAGACGTGCGACGTGCTGAAAGCGACGGAACTGTATCACTCGCGGACGGCGAAGTATGTCAAGAAGCCGGATGAAGACCTGCACAGCATCCTGACGGGAATCCTGCAGGCGAAGGGAGACGTGCATATCGCCGTGGGCGAACTCCTGACGGAAGACATTCTTGCCTCGCTCGGCGACTCGTCGGACGGCAGGTTCAACCGCCGTGTCGCCGCGTGGCTCGACGACCGGATCCGTGCGAATTACCGCCTCTCGTGCAACAATTACATCGCCCACGACCTGCGCGCGGGCTGCAACCGGTATGCTTCGCACTACACGCCGGCCGAAAAGGACGCTTTCGTCGCGCACTGTGCGAAACCGGATGCGACGGACGTGGCCGACAAGGACGTGCTGCGCGACATCTTCCTCGGTATATATGCCAATCCCGTGGATGCGGCGGAAGAGAACCGCACGGCGTGAAAGCCGTCTCCATGCGTACATGACGCGCGCCGCGAGCACCTGTTTTTTTACAGTTCGACGTAAGCATAGTCCGCGTCAGGACTTGCATATCAATAGAAAATAATGTGGCCTCCTCCACATCAAAACCTCGTGGAGGTTTCATCCTGTTGTAATGCTTATATCGAACTCAGGTTGCAAGCATGCATATTCAAAAAATAAATAAAGGGAAATCACGCGCCGGGCTGCGTACACGGCAAAAAAACTTGCACGCCCCGATACTTTTTCAAAACTTTGCCTCCGTTTTTGGCAGGAAAATGAAAAATAATACGGCATACCGTCCCGACAGCACGAAAAAGGCAAGCGCCTTTACGGAAAAGGCGAGTGCCTTCAGGGAAAAGGCGAGCGCCTTTACGGAAAAGGCGAGCGCCTTTACGGAAAAGGCGAACGCCTTTACGGAAAAGGCGAGCGCCTTTATGGAAAAGGCGAGCGCCTTTATGGAAAAGGCGAGCGCCTTTATGGAAAAGGCGAACGCCTTTATGGAAAAGGCGAACGCCTTTACGGAAAAGGCAAGCGCCTTTTTGACGGAAAACAGCCTGTTCGCAGTATATCATCCGCTAAAAATACATTTAGCAACTCATTAAAATATACTTGATTATGCCGCACAAAAAAAGTACAGATCCGCCGGCATCGCCGGGGAGGGATCTCGCGATGATGGGGCTGGCCGGAGGTTTTCTGCCGTGCAGGCAGCCCGGCGCGTGATTTGCCCCTGTCTATTTTTTTTGAATAAGGAATGTCAGCCGTTCGCTTGTCCAGCTGTCGACGACGATTGCGATACGCTCCTCGGGCAGGGCGGATGAAAACGTCAGCCGTATGTTCTTTCGGTCGCCCGGCATGAGTGTGACGTAATTGTCCGAATAGTGTACGGGCAGGACACGGTCGCCCGTCTGCCTGTCGAACACCTTTATACGGTTGAAAAACGAGATGTTGCGACCGGTTTCCATACGTATTGTCCCGGTGTATTCCCGGCCCGTCTTTTCGAACGAGATTTCCACTTCAGGTCTGCATTCGGGCAGCGCGGACAGTGTGGTGCAGTCTTTTTCGGCCGTCGTGAGCCAGTAAATATTGTCCGTCGGTTCCCGGCCCGCTTCCGAGAGTGTAAGTTTAAGGAAATAAACGCCTTCGACCTGTTCGGGCACGGGTGCGAAGAACAGGCGTTCCACGCTGGCGGGCAATATGTATGCGTCGGTTTCCTTTTCCCACAAAACCGTACCCGAAAGGCTGTAAATCTGCGCCTTCACGGTCACGGCATGTTTTCCCGGCGCCGTGTTGACGAGTTCGACCTGTCCGCTGAGCCGGTTGTACAACGGATGCAACGGTTCGCAGCCTTTTTTTGTGCCGTACAACGAGGCATTTACATCCAAAAAATAATCATACATCTGTCCTCTCAGAGAGGTCCACGGATTCTGCGTTTTCCATATCAGGATACCGGTATACCACTCCCATATATGCGACGCCCATCCTTCCATAAACGTGCGGTACTGGTCATAGTTGACGACTTGTGCATATTTGCAGTATGTTTCGATGTCGGTCACCTTTCCGTATCTCTCCAGTTGACTGCCGTAGCCGAGGTCTTTATGGTAGCGCCACGCTGCGCCGCCCGCCCTGCCCGTTTGCGGCACTTGCGCCAGTTCTCTTTCCGTCATCATCAGGCGCATGCTTTCGACTTCGGGCGAACCCACCGAGCCGGCTTCGGGGTTGAACGCCGGATGATGGCGCTCGTAAAACCATTCCGGCTCCTGAATTCCGTACGGCCCGTCGCCTACGCCCGTCTTGTTGCGGCCGATGAAGACGGTGTCCGTCGAATAGCTGATAAACAGGCGCTCCGGATCCAGACGCGGAAAGACTTCGGACTTCAGCTTCTCGTCGATATCCTTTGCCAGCGGCCATTCGTTGCCGCCACACCAGAGGCCGAGACTCGGGTGATTGCGCACCATTTTCACCTGGTCTTCCACCGACGCCAGAAAAAGATCGTGATTGTCGGGATATTCCCGGCGCCGCTCGCGGGAATCCAGTTTCATTGCGTCCTCCCACGCACCGTTGCAATCGCCGCTGCCCCATAAGTCCTGAAAAACAAGTAGTCCGAACTCGTCGCAAGCCTCGTAAAATTCGGGACGTTCCAGCAGCGCACCACCCCACACGCGAATCATGCGCAGATTCATCTCTGCATGAAAGCGCACTTCGGCGCGGTAGCGTTCGGGCGAAAGGCGCAACAGCCATTCGGATGCGATGTAGTTGCCGCCCGTGATGAAAACCGGCTGGCCGTTGACGCGGAAAATGCGCCCGCCCGTTTCGGGAGACGTCCCGGTCGTAATCTCGCGGATGCCGTATCGCAACCGCCTGCTGTCACTTGTCTGTCCGTCTGTTTCGAAAGCGATTCGCATGTCGTACAGTTCCTGTTTGCCGATGCCGTTGGGCCACCACAGACGCGGATTCATGACCGTCAGGTCTTTGAAGGCTACCTGCCGTTTTTCGCGCGGAGCCAGCGTCAGAGGCAGCGTCAGGCGATTTCCGTCTGTTTCGCACGTCAGCGTGCCCTTTTGTACGATGTCCGATGTGTTTTCCACTTCGGCGGAAATGCGTACGACGGCATCTTTTTGATTTCCTTCGGGCTGACGGACGCCGGGCACTTTGGTGACGACGTAGGGGTGCTGCACGCGTACGGCACGGGTGGTTGTGATGGATACTTCGTCCCAAATACCGGTGTTGCGGTCGCGTACGGGCTGAATCCAGTCCCATCCGGGCGTAAACTGCATGGTGACGTTGCGGGCTATTTCGCCGTCGCCACCTTGTCCGCCGTTGGGGTTTCCCGGATAGTCGGGCGGATAAACGATTACTGCCAGCAGGTTCTCTTCATTGGGTTTAAGCCAGGGCGTGACGGAGAAACTTTTCCTCAAAAACATCCCTTCGTGAGTAACGGTGTTCAGTCGTTTCCCGTTCAGGAAAATATCGGCCTTGTAATTTATTCCTCTGAAATTAAGCCATATCTGTTGATCCGGTTCCCACGCTTCCACTCGAAATGGAAGTACGAACCAGTATGTGTAGAAATCCCGCCCGATTTCATGAATATCGGGAATAAGATTGTTGTTCATGCTAAATTCCGGCGCAGGAAAAATGTGGTTTTCCAGCAGCGTAGTCAGGACCGTGCCGGGCACCTTCGCTTTCATCCAGCCGTCTGCAACAAAAGACGACGAAGATAGACGATTGCCGTCAATGCGTATTTCGTTTGCACGACGTGCATACCAGCCGCTGTTCAGCAGCGTTTTTTCTCCTTCGGCGGGAACCCGTATGTGCCCGTCTACCTGTGCCTCGACCGTATGCCCCGACAGTAAAAGGCATATTACCGTTAAATGGACAATATTCGTTTTCATAGATATAATTTGTTTAGAATTATTGTTTTATATTACATTCGGTATGACATGTATGATTCATGACGATTCGTTTATTCGCGTTTTTTAATGCTTACAAATGTAGCGCCATTTTTGCAAACAATCGGCAAGTTGAACAAAAAAAACAGTTTTCGTTGTTGCAGTTTAAAACAAATCGTATCTTTGCGAAGTAATAGAAATAAAGATGATGAATCCGGAACAAATTACATTGATAAGCGCCGCGGTTACGGTAGTAGTGGCCGTCGCAGGTGGATTATGGGCTATGGTTAAGTATCTCAGAGAATTCGGGAAAGAATTTGGAAGGGAAATGCAGTCACTCAGAGAGGAATTTCGTGGAGAAATACAATCACTCAGAGTGGAATTTCGCGGAGAAATACAATCGGTCAGAGAGGAGGTTCGCGGAGAAATACAGTCGCTCAGAATGGAATTTCGTGGAGAAATACAATCGGTTAGAGAGGAGATGCAGTCTATGCGAACCGAGATGAGGGAAGAATTCCGTGCAATCCGTACTGAAATGAAATCGGAAACCGGACGACTGGAAAACAGAATCACACATATCGACCAGAAACTGGATTTCATCGGATATGGATACGATTTCACGCAAACCCCACCTAAAAAACTGCGTACCAGACGCCTTGTGAAGACGGAAGAATAATTCGTTCCGACACATGTTTTCCTGAGATTGTCAGACCTGTCCCCTGGCAGACATAAAAATTCAATCCCTGTATTCGTTTTTTCCCGTTCGGGCATCCCGTATCACCGGTTTTCACACAAAATTTCACGCGCAATCCATGCGCAGGCTTCCGCATCTGCCAGTGCATGATGATGATTCGTCAGATTGTAGCCACAATGCGCGGCCACCGTATGCAATCGGTGATTGGGCAAGTTTTTTCCGAACACTTTCCGCGAAGCCCGGCATGTACAGTAAAACACATAATCCGGATAATCCATCCCATAGACCTTATGCACGGCGCGCAGACATCCCTCGTCGAAAGGACTGTTGTGCGCCACCAGGGGCAGGCCGGCGATTTTCGGAGCCACCTCCGCCCATATCGAAGGGAAGTCGTCCGCGTCCATCGTATCGTCATACGTCATGCCATGCACACTGGTGGTAAACCATGAATAGTAGTTCGGCTCGGGGCGGATCAGACGGTAGAGCCGGTCGACAACCTGTCCGTTGCGGACAATCACAACGCCTGCGCTGCAGACGCTGGAGCGGCATTCGTTGGCGGTTTCAAAATCAATTGCTGCAAAATCAGTCATTTTAAAAATATAAGCACACGTTTTTTTGTGCTGCAAAATAACAAAAATTATCCCTGAACAGAAAACGGACATAAAAAAACATATCGCGAATCGGAGTGATTTCTTGCAAAAAGGTTTTATATTTGCAGAGTAAAGAAACAATTATGCAATGGAAACAAAAACAAAAAACATTTGCCCTCCGGCATATCCGATTTCAAAAGACTGTTTGATGTATGCAGAATAGTATCGTCCTTCCTCTCCTGTTGACGCTGTTTGCCGGTCTGGCGACGGTGTTGGGCAGTCTGATTGCCTTCCTTTCGAGCCATACCAACCGGCGGTTGCTGTCATTTTCGCTGGGATTGTCTGCCGGCGTGATGATTTTCGTGTCGTTCGTCGAACTTTATGCCGAGGCGCAAGCGACGCTGATGGCTTCGGCCGGTGAGAAGGCAGGTATGTGGATGACTATTGCGAGTTTTTTCGGAGGAATGCTGTTGATAGGTATCATCGACAAACTTGTCCCGTCGTACGAAAATCCGCACGAAGCGCGTGCCCTGGAAGACATGAAAGCTTCGACGACAAAAGACGGTAAATTGATGAGGATGGGCGTATTGACATCCCTTGCCATTGCGATACACAATTTTCCGGAAGGCATTGCCACGTTTATGGCGGCGGTAGAGAATCCGACGCTGGGTATTGCCATTGCGGTAGCCATTGCCATTCACAATATCCCCGAAGGCATCGCCGTTTCCGTGCCCGTATATTTCGCGACGGGCGACAAACGAAAGGCTTTCTGGATTTCGTTCCTTTCGGGGATTGCCGAGCCGGCCGGCGCGCTGATTGCCTACCTTTTCCTGATGCCGTTCATGTCGCCTTTCCTGATGGGATGCGTCTTTGCGATGGTGGCCGGGATTATGGTTTTCATTTCGTTAGACGAATTGCTGCCCGCGGCGCACGAGTACGGCGAGTATCACGTAGCCATCTACGGCCTGATTGCCGGAATGGGTATTATGGCCGTGAGCCTTGTGCTGTTGCTGTAATTCTGTAGGGAACCTCTAAAAACCCCGACTTCTGCGTGACACTTCGTCGCTAAAATGCTCATTTACGACAGGTAAACTCCGCTTTTAGCGCCTCGCAAGCCTTGAATTCGGAGTTTTTTAGAAGTCACTTGTAAATAAATGACCGGAAAGCCGCCCGTAGAGGACACCATTCCGGTCAAACTATTTTACGCGAAAAATACTGTTATTCTTCTGTTTGCGTGGCAGCGTACTCTTTCAGCAGTTTTTCCTGTACATCGGCCGGCACCAGTTCATAGCTGGCAAACCTCATGATGAACGAAGCCCGTCCGCCGGAGATGGAACTCAACGAGGTCGAATAACTCGACATCTCTTTCAGAGGCACTTTAACCATCAGTTTCTCGTAACCTTTCTCGCTGTTCATTCCCATGATCACGGCGCGACGACCCTGCAGGTCGCTCATCACATCGCCCATGTAATCGGCAGGCACATACACTTCGACATCGTAGATCGGCTCCAGAATCTTCGGTCCGGCATCTTTGAAGGCTGTACTGAACGCATTCCGTCCGGCGAGCATGAACGATATTTCATTACTGTCCACCGGGTGCATCTTTCCGTCGTAAACGATAATCCGCACGTCGCGGGCATACGAACCGGTCAGTGGTCCCTGTTCCATACGCGACATGATGCCTTTCAAGATGGCCGGCAGGAAACGCGCATCAATGGATCCACCCACAATACTGTTGATAAACACCAGCTTGCCGCCCCATTCCAATTCTATCACCTGCGTGTCGCGCGGTGTAATCTTGTATTCCTGTCCGCCGAATTTGTATAAGGACGGGTCGGGCATGCCGTCGTAATACGGTTCTACAATCAGGTGTACTTCACCGAATTGACCGGCCCCACCCGATTGTTTCTTGTGGCGATAGTCGGCGCGTGCCGCTTTCGTGATCGTCTCGCGATACGGAATGCGTGGCTCGAGATATTCGATTTGCAGTTTGTCGTTGTTTTCGACACGCCACTTCAGCGTCCGCAGATGAAACTCACCCTGTCCCGACAGAATAGTCTGTTTCAATTCCTTGGATTGTTCGATAACCCATGTAGGGTCTTCTTCGTGCATGCGGGTCAGGATTTCACTCAGTTTTTCCATTTCCGCTTCGTTGACCGATCGTACAGCCCTGCGGTATTTCGGATCGGGATACTGAACGAAATTGAAGCGATGATCGCATCCTTTGCCGTTCAGCGTGTTACCGAGACGCACGTCTTTCTGTTTGACCGTCGCACCGATATCTCCCGCCACCATTTCACTCACTTCGATACGGTTCTGACCCGATACCGAAAAGATCAGTGCAATGCGTTCTTTCGAACCGCGGTCGGCATTGATCAGGTCGTCGCCCGGTTTTACTCTTCCGGAAAGCACCTTGAAATAAGATACTTGCCCGATGTGTGACTCAATTGTTGTCTTAAAGAAGAAGAGGCTGGTCGGCGCGTCGGGGTCGGGATTTACTTCTATGCCTTCCGTAGTCACCGGCGGCAACATTTTGTCGGTCGACGGTACTACATTCCCCAAAAATTCCATCGTACGGCGCACGCACATGTCCTTTCCTGCACTCACGCAGAATACGGGAAACATGCCTCTCGAAATCAGACCTACTCTGATGCCGGCACGCATATCGTCTTCCGAGAGCGTGCCTTCTTCGAAAAATTTTTCCATCAGCGCATCGTCGTGTTCGGCGGCGGCTTCCACCAGTTTGGCATGCAGCTCTTCCGCCCTGTTTTTTTCCGAATCGGGGATATCCAGCACTTCGGGTACGCCTCCTTCGGGTTTCCATTTGTACAGTTTCATTTTCAACACATCCACTACGGCATTGAACGAAAGTCCCTGATTGACGGGATACTGTATCTGTATCACCTTGTCGCCGTAGTTTTCTTTCAGCTGGGTGACGACATTGTCGTAGTCGGCTTTGTCGTTATCGAGATGATTTACGATGAAAATCAACGGCTTACGGAATTGCTCGGTATAACGGAACTGATTGACCGTGCCTACTTCAATCCCGTATTGGGCATTCAGCACCATCAATGCAGTATCGGTCACGTTCAGCGCCGACACGGCGCCACCGATAAAATCATCCGAACCCGGACAATCGATAAAATTCAGTTTCTTTCCGTTCCATTCCACGCTAAACGTGGTCGAGAACACGGAATAACCATACTCTTTCTCTACCGGGAAATAATCTGTTACCGTGTTACCGGCTTCGACGGTTCCACGACGTTTTATGATACCACCCTCGTAGAGCATTGCTTCTGCAAGAGTGGTTTTCCCGGCGCCTTTACTTCCCAAAATGGAAATGTTCTTAATTTCATTTGTTTGATAAACTTTCATAATATTAAATATTTACAGATAAATACAAAAAATAAAATGACCGCATCCGTCATTTCCGGGCAAAATAGAGATAGTTTGCGAATTAGCATCTCTTTATTTTAATGTTTGAAAACAGTGTTATAAAACATAAAATTTATTCTCCTTATTTATTGTCCTGTTTTACCGGATATTACTGCTGATTTTTTGCCGCATCCGTCATACTCAATCATTCTCAAATATTGTGCAGGGTGTGTCCCATCCGTTCCTTCTTTGTTTTCATGTAAAATTCGTTGTACGGATTGGGGGTGATTTCGATGGGCACGTTTTCCACGACGGTCAGCCCGTAGGCCTCCAGTCCGACGCGCTTCACGGGGTTATTCGTCATGAGCCGCATCTGCGTCACGCCGATCTGACGCAAGATTTGGGCGCCCACGCCATAGTCCCGTTCATCGGCCTTGTGACCGAGGTGCAGGTTGGCTTCCACCGTATCCAGTCCGTTTTCCTGAAGTTTATATGCTTTCATTTTTTCCATCAGTCCGATGCCGCGTCCTTCCTGCTGCAGGTAAATGAGAATGCCACATCCCTCGCGTTCAATCATTTCCATAGCCTTATGCAGTTGATCGCCGCATTCGCAGCGAAGCGAGCCGAAAATGTCGCCCGTGGCGCACGACGAATGTACACGCACCAGTATGGGTGCGTCGCGCCTGATCTCGCCTTTTATCAGTGCGACATGTTCCAGCCCCGTCGATATCTGGAGGAAAGGAATCAGCCGAAAATGACCGTAATGCGTGGGCATGTTGACTTCAACACCCCGCTCGACCAGCGATTCGGTCTGCAGGCGATAGGCAATCAGGTCGTGAATGGATATGATTTTGATCCCGAATTTTGCGGACACGTCCATCAACTGCGGCAGGCGCGCCATGGTACCGTCGTCGTTGATGATTTCGATCAGCGCTCCGGCGGGATAGAGGCCGGCCAGCCGTGCCATGTCGACAGTCGCCTCCGTGTGTCCCGAACGGCGCAGGACGCCACGCGAACGGGCGCGAAGCGGATTGACATGTCCGGGACGTCCCAGATCGGCAGGCCTGGTTGCAGGATCGGCCAGAGCCAGAATGGTTTGTGCACGGTCGTACATCGATACGCCTGTCGTACAGCCGCCACCCAGTTTGTCGATCGTGACGGTGAACGGGGTTTCGAGCATGGACGTGTTATGCGTCACCTGCATCTCCAATTCCAGTTCGATACATCGCTCTTCGGTGATGGGAGCGCACAGCACGCCACGGCCATGCGTCATCATGAAATTGACTTTTTCGGGCGTAATTTTTTCGGCGGCCATGATGAAATCGCCTTCATTTTCCCGATCTTCGTCATCGACGACAATCAGGAATTTGCCTTCGCGAAAATCTTCTATTGCTTCTTCTATTGTATTTAATTGATGCATATTTATCTGATTTGTTTATGATTTACGGATGATATCCAGCAGTTCTTCGCTGACCCGCCGGACGGTACGGATGTCACGAAACAGGTACTTGCGCCCGAAGCAGGCGGGAAGGTAGATGAGCAGTCCGAGCGGAAAAAAACATCCGACGGCCATGCCCTGTTTTTTATATCCCGACAAGCCGCGCAATAATCGGTAATGCCCGACGAAAGGGTAATCCATCAACTTATTAAGAATCAGGTTCTGTTCCGAATTGTTACCCGCTTCGACGAGGCGCTCCACCTCGTCGGCGATTTGTTTGGCCGCATCGTCTTCGCCCACATTTTTCCAAAAGGCAAAATACGGCACCCACCGCCTGTTTTGCTTCAGAAAGACATCGCATTTCTGCATCAGCGCCTCCAGGCGAACGGCAAACGATGCATAATCGAGGTTGTACATGATGATTTCCTTCTTTTCTATCTTGCGGGCAACGGACTGACCAAAGAACTTTTTCAGTTTGTCGGCATATACTTCGCCGTTCAGCAGGACGGAATCGTGTGCAGCCTTGTATGTCAGAAACATGCCCAGTGGAAACAGTACCGCCGTGCTGAACCACATGCCTTGCCACGGATGCCACATGCCGTTCGTCGCCATCGTCGTGCCGATCCGTTCGATGATATAGTAAAATACAAAAAGCGAGACGGATATAATCACGGCCATCCCCAGTCCGCCCTTTCGGATGATGGCGCCCAGCGGCGCGCCGATGAAGAAAAAGACCAGACAGGCCAGAGAGAGGGTGAACTTCTTGTGCATCTCGACATGGTGGCGGCGAAGCTCCTTTTCCTCGCTGACGAGCACGAGCGAATTGAAATTGTAGTCGCTGCTGATGCGCTCCATCGACGATTTGCTCTGATTGAGTATCGACAGACGGGTGCCGGCCTGTTTCGCATCATACATCTTGTCGAAGTCGATTTCTTCCGGCATCAGGTCTTGAGTTTTCCGATTGTCCGTGACATGCACGTCGTATTCCCGCAGGGATTTCCTGTAGGACGAAACGTAGATCTGATGCGAATATTCGCGTTTGATACTGTCCAGGCGTCCCGTCACGGAGTCGATGGTTGCCTGCAGGCTGTTCAGATCCTTGCCGACGTACCGGCCCTGCATGAGCGACTCGCTCGCGCGGTTGAAATTCGCGTCGAAGACAATCAGCAGTTCCTTGTAGTTGAACGATTCTTTCTGGTAGGGGACCGTTTCCGAATTGTTGGCATTGCGGTTTTGCTGTCGCAGGTTTTCGAACGATTCGCCGTTGTAGAGCGACAGGATCAGGTGCAGTTTGTCGGTCGACATCTTGAGCCTTCCCGAATCGGCGACCGTCACTTGCGCATTGTTGAATCCTTGTGAATAATCATAGATCATCATGTCGTGCAGCAAGCCGTTACGTGTTTTTTCGCGTACATATATATTATAGCCTTCTATTTCGTTGAAAAACGTGCCTTCGGGAATTTCCAGTTCGGGCGATTTCTGTTTCATGGAATAAAGCAGCGTGTACATCTTCACCTGCGAAGAGGGGATGATATTGTTCTGAAAATAGAACGATCCGACGGCGACGAAACACAGAAAAACGACCAGCGGTTTCATGATACGGGGCAATGGAATACCTGATGCCTTCATCGCCTGCAGCTCAAACTGTTCGCCCATATTCCCGAAGACCATCACCGATGCAAACAGAATGGCGAGCGGCAACGACATCGGCACAAACGACAAGGCTGCATAAATGAAAAACTCACCCAGCACGTCAAGCCCCAGTCCTTTGCCTACCATCTCGTCAACATATTTCCAGAGAAATTGCATGAGAACGATGAACAGGCAAATACCAAAAGCCATGACGAACATCGGCAGGTACGTCTTGAGCAGAAAAATGTACAATCTCTTTATTCTCATCATTATATCCCGAAAAGATTACAAAAGTAATACAATTCACGGACATAAAATCATTTTCCCCTCAAAAAAAACCGTCAAATCCCCAATGTACGCTTAAGCACATCTACCTGCGAATCCCACAGTGCGATGGCATCCGCCTTCTCGTCCGGTTCAGCAAAGTCCGTGATTTCGAGAGACGTGGCGCCTGTCAGTTCGATACTGTGGATAAGAAACTCAAAGTAGTAATCTGCATACTCTTCGTTTAGCCAGCGGTAGCGCACTTTCACTTCGGGTTTTTCTTCCAGCAGTTCGGCCTCCTCCTGCTCCCTGTTCCACACAAAGGTGTAACGCGAGCCGCTGATGTTGACTGCATCCGCAAACCACGAAGACAAGCCCATCGCAGTAGTCAGGTGATTCCACAGACTGCGTACAGAAACCTTGTCGAAAACGTATTCGATATGAAATTTTTCTTTTTTAGTCATGATATCAACTTTTGCGCAGGCAAGATACAACAATAAATTCAGATAAAAGAAAAAAGATGCTTTTTTTGCAATTTGACTGCTTTTTTATATATTTGCGTCCGAAAAGAGGAAGTGAAGAGGTGGGGACCCGAAAGTCCCCCTTCTTTTTATAGGGCTATGATTGATAAAAAAGAGATAATTACGATAGCGGAAACGTTCCTGAAAACGACGGAATGTTACCTCGTGGACATCACGGTTGGCGTTGACAACCTGATTGTTGTAGAGATAGATAGCGACGGGGCGGTAGGTATCGACGACTGTGCCTCACTCAGTCGTCATATTGAGGCTAAACTGGACCGTGAAGCGGAGGATTTCGAACTGGAAGTAAGTTCTTCCGGGATCTCGTCTCCCTTCAAAACGGTGCGTCAGTATGTCAAAAATATAGGCAACGAAATAGAAATGATGTTAAAAAACGGCGCGAAATTGACAGGCATACTGGCCTCGGCAGACGAAAATGCGGCAGTAATCACGGTAGCGGTAAAAGAAAAAGCCGCCGGCGCGAAACGCAAGGCAATCGTGCACGAAGACAGAATATATGCATACAGCGAAATAATACATACAAAAAATATAATCAGATTCAAATAGAAATTATGGCGAGAAAAGCAGAAACAATCAGTATGATTGATACGTTACAGGAGTTCAAAGAATTGAAGAACATAGACAAGGAGACAATGATAAACGTGCTGGAAGAATCCTTCCGTAACGTGATTGCCAAAATGTTCGGGACGGACGAGAATTACGACGTGATCATCAACCCCGAAAAAGGAGATTTCGAGATATGGCGCAACCGTCTCGTGGTGGAAGACGGCGCGGTAGAAGACACAAACATGCAGGTCGCAATCAGCGAAGCGCAACTCATCGATCCCGACTGCGAAGTAGGCGAAGACGTGACGGACGAAGTACACTTTGCCGATTTCGGGCGCCGCGCCATCCTGAACCTGCGTCAAACGCTGGCATCGAAAATTCTTGATCTTCAGAAAGACAGCCTCTTCGCACGATATAAGGAAATGATCGGCAGCATCGTCGTGGCCGACGTATATCAGGTCTGGAAAAAAGAAATGCTGCTGCTCGACGACGACGACAACGAACTGCTGCTGCCCAAAAGCGAACAGATTCCGGGCGACTTCTACCGCAAGGGCGAAACGGTGCGCGCCATCGTACAACGCGTCGAAAACGAAAACAACAACACCAAAATCTATCTCTCGCGCACCGACAGGACGTTTCTGCGCCGTCTGTTCGAACTCGAAGTGCCCGAAATAAACGACGGACTGATCACCATCAAAGCCATCGCCCGCATCCCCGGCGAAAGAGCCAAAATCGCCGTCGAATCGTACGACGATCGTATCGACCCCGTAGGCGCATGCGTGGGAATGAAAGGCTCGCGCATACGCAACATCGTGCGCGAGCTCAGAAACGAAAATATCGACGTCATCAATTATACGACGAATACAAAACTGTTCATCCAGCGCGCATTAAGCCCCGCCAAAATCTCGAACATCCGCATCGACGAAGAAGAGCACAGGGCGGAAGTCTTCCTGCGTCCCGAAGAAGTGTCGCTGGCGATCGGAAAAGGCGGATTGAATATCAAACTGGCATGCATGCTGACGGATTATACGATAGACGTGTTCCGCGATACCGATGAAGAAGACATCTATCTCGACGAATTTGTGGACGAAATCGACAGCTGGATTATCGAAGCACTGAAAAATATCGGATGCGACACCGCCAGAGCCGTACTGGCCATGAAGAAGGAAGAAATCATGGAACGCGCCGACCTGGAAGAACAGACGGTCGACGACGTGTTTGCCATCCTCTCGGCAGAATTTGAAGACGAATATCCCGGAATGGGCGTGCCGGTCGCGGCGAAGATTGAAACGACGGATGTACCGGAAACAACAGAAGCCACTGACATGCCGGAAACGACAGACGAGCCGGAAGCAACGGATGCACCGGAAGCGGCAGTCGAGCCGGAAACTTCCGAACCGGAAATCACAGCTGCCGGCACGGAACAGCAAGAAAATCAGGAAGAATAAACAGTATAAAAAGATATGCCTATTAAATTAAGTAAAGTAATAAGAGACTTGAATGTCGGAATCACCTCGGTAGCTGATTTTCTGCATCGCAAAGGTCATACGGTAGAGAGTAATCCCAACGCAAAAATCACCGATGAGCAATTCGAAATACTTGTCGATGAATTTGGGAAAAGCCTGTCGGAAACCGAGCGCAAGCGTATGTTGAGCCGGCCGGCGCCCGAGCCGGCGCCCGTCGTTGCAGAGAAAAAACCGGAAGCGCCCAGGCGACCGGAAGAAATCAAAACGGAGATTCCGGAAGATTACAGGCCCAAATTCGTCACGAAAGGCAAAATCGACTTGTTTGCAAAGCGCGGAACGGAAGAGACGGAGAAAGAAAACGCGCCTGCCGTAGAAGTCTACAAAAAAGAAGAAAAAACCTCCGTCCAACCCAAACCTGAAGTGAAACCCGAACCGGCGAAACCCGTCGCAGAAGAAGCAAAACCCGAGCCGGAAACAAAGCCGGTCCCCGAACCCGTATCCGTCGCTCCTCAGCCGGAAGCGAAAACGCCCGTCCCCGCACCGGAACCCGTCGTACCCAAAGCGGCTGAACCGGCTGAACCGGCACAAAAAGACGTGCCGCAAACCGAAACGCCACCCGCATCCGTACAGAAAGAAAACCGGGAAGAAACCGTCTTCCGCCTGAATAAAAACACGCTCGAACCCGCCATCAAGGTGACGGGGAAAATCGACCTGGCTGCGATCAACCAGTCCACCCGTCCGAAAAAGAAATCGCGGGAACAAAAACGTCGCGAAAGAGTCGAAAAGCGCAAAGCAAGCACCGATACACGGAAACCCGCGGCAACTGCTACCGCAGCAACCGCTACCACGGCACCGCCGCCGCCCAAAACGGACTCTCCCGACAAACAGGTCAAGAAAAAACGCAAACGCATCCGGAAAGACAAGGTAGACATCACCGCCGTACAGCACACGAGCGTCCGTCCGCCCCGCGAAGAACGCAAGCATACGCGCCTGCGCAAACCCGTCAAAGCGGAAATCAGCGAAGAAGACGTGCAGAAACAGATCAAGGAAACGCTGGCGCGCCTGACAAGCAAAAGCACCAAGAGCAGCAAGGGCGCCAAATATCGTCGCGACAAGCGTGACGCCGCAGAAAAACGCGAACAGGAATTGCAGCAGAAAGAAGAACGCGAAAGCAAAGTATTGAAACTTACCGAATTTGTGACGGCGAACGACCTGGCCAACATGATGAACATCTCCGTGTCGGAAGTCATCTCCACATGCATGAGCATCGGGATCATGGTCTCCATCAACCAGCGGCTGGACGCGGAAACGATCAACATCGTCGCCGACGAATTTGGATTCAAAACAGAATACGTGAGCGCCGAAGTATCCGAAACGATCCGGGAAGAAGAAGACAGTCCGGAGGACTACACATCGCGTCCGCCGATCGTCACCGTGATGGGACACGTCGACCACGGAAAAACCTCGCTGCTCGACAACATACGCAATGCCAACGTGATCGCGGGCGAAGCCGGCGGTATCACACAGCACATCGGCGCATACAACGTGAAGCTGCCCAACGGACGCCGCATCACCTTCCTCGACACGCCCGGACACGAAGCCTTTACGGCCATGCGCGCCCGCGGAGCAAAAGTGACCGACATCGTGATTATCATCGTCGCCGCCGACGACAACGTGATGCCCCAGACCGTCGAAGCCATCAATCACGCATCGGTGGCAGGCGTACCCATCGTATTTGCGATCAACAAGATCGACAAACCCGGCGCCAATTCCGAGAAAATAAGGGAAGAACTGTCGAAGATGAACTACCTCGTCGAAGACTGGGGAGGGAAATATCAGTGCCAGGAGATTTCGGCAAAGAAAGGTGTCGGCATACAGGAGCTGCTCGAAAAAGTACTGCTCGAAGCCGACATGCTCGAACTGAAAGCCAACCCGAAAAAGCGCGCCATGGCGTCGATCATCGAATCGTCGCTCGACAAGGGACGCGGCTACATGGCAACGGTGCTCGTAAGCAACGGCACGCTGCGTCAGGGCGACGTCGTGCTGGCCGGGACGCACTACGGGCGTGTAAAAGCCATGTTCAACGAACGAAACCTGCGCGTCGACACGGCCGGACCGTCCGAACCGGTGCTGATACTCGGACTGGACGGTGCACCGCAGGCCGGCGACACGCTGAACGTGCTCGAATCCGAACAGGAGGCGCGCGAGATTGCCGGCCGCCGCGAACAGCTGCAGCGCGAGCTGGGACTGCGCACCCAGAAACGTTTCGGACTGGAAGAACTCGGCCGCCGGCGCGCACTGGGCGACTTCCACGAACTGAAACTGATCGTCAAGGGCGACGTGGACGGTTCCGTGGAAGCGCTGTCGGACTCGCTCATCAAACTCTCGACGGAAGAAATACAGGTCATCGTGATACACAAGGCCGTCGGACAGATTTCCGATTCGGATATCGACCTGTCCGCTTCGTCCGACGCCGTCATCATCGGCTTTCAGGTACGGCCGGCAACGTCGGCCCACCGTCTGGCCGAAAAGGAAGGCGTCGAAATCCGCCTGTACTCCATCATCTACGATGCCATCGAAGACGTAAAATCGGCCATGGAGGGCATGCTTTCGCCCGAAATCAGGGAAGACATCATCGGCAATGCCGAAGTGCAGCAGGTATTCAAGATCTCGAAGGTCGGCGCCGTGGCCGGCTGCATCGTGAAGGAAGGCAAGGTCAAACGCACGAACAGAGTACGCGTCATCCGCGACGGCATCGTGATTCACACGGGTGAACTGGCTTCGCTCAAGCGCTTCAAGGACGAAGTGAAAGAAGCCGTTACAGGTCAGGACTGCGGTATTCACGTCGCCAACTACAACGACATTCAGGCCGGCGACATCATCGAATCCTTCGACCAGACGGAAGTAAAGAAAACGCTGTAATACGAAAAAAAACGTGAACTGGCTCGACATCGTACTGGCCGGTCTGCTGGCCGTCGGATTCGTCAAGGGCTGCGCGGACGGTTTTATCAGGCAAATCGTGATGCTGACCGCGCTGGTAGCAGCCATTTATCTGTGCGGCGCCGTAGCGGTATATCTGCGCGAAATGATCCGCAGCACGGGATGGCTGCCCGAGCAGGGAGTGACGGTCGTCAGTTACGTCCTGGCTTTCGTGCTCATCGTAGCCGTCATCACTGCCGTGGGAAACGTGCTGCACCGAATCATGGACGTCACGCCGCTCAGCCTGCTCAATCATCTGACGGGAGGCGTCTTCGCCCTTATTTTCACCATTCTGCTCGTCAGTCTGACACTGAACATCATCGACCGTACGGATCATGACTCGACGCTGATCCCGTACGGCGTCAAAAACAAATCGCAGCTGTATCGCCCCGTGAAGCAGGCCATACCCCTGATTTACGTCGGAAAACTGTTCGAAATAAATCCGAAAACCTGAAGGAACAGCAGTCCCCGAACCGGCGAACCGGATATTTTAAAAACAAAAAAAGATTACTCATGGATACTACGGAAAAGACCGGTCACGAAACGGACAGAATACTGCACGAAGTTACCGGCGGCGAATATAAATACGGATTTACGACGGACATCGAAACCGAAACTTTCCGCCGCGGACTCGACGAAGATACCGTCCGCCTGATCTCGTCCAAAAAGCACGAACCGCAATGGCTCCTCGACTTCCGCCTGAAAGCTTTCCGCCACTGGCAGACGATGAAGATGCCCGAATGGGCATGCCTCGACATACCCCGCATCGATTATCAGGACATTATCTACTACGCCGCCCCGAAAAGAAAGGACAGGCCCGAAAATCTCGACGAAGTAGATCCCGAACTGCTGAAAACCTTCAACCGCCTGGGCATCCCCCTCCAGGAACAGAAAATACTGAGCGGCATGGCCGTCGACGCCATCATGGACAGCGTGTCCGTCAAAACCACATTCAAGGATGCACTTGCCGAAAAAGGCATCATTTTCTGCCCCTTCAGCGAAGCCGTCGCAAACCACCCGCACCTCGTCCGCCAATATCTCGGCACCGTAGTCGGATACCGCGACAACTTCTTCGCCGCACTCAACTCCGCCGTATTTTCCGACGGCTCCTTCGTCTACATTCCCAAAGGCATACGCTGTCCCATCGAACTGAGCACCTACTTCCGCATCAACGCCGCCGGCACCGGACAGTTCGAACGCACGCTCATCGTGGCCGACGACGATGCATACGTCAGCTATCTCGAAGGCTGCACCGCACCGCGACGCGACGAGAACCAGCTCCACGCCGCCATCGTCGAAATCGTCGCCCGCACGCGCGCCGAAGTCAAATACTCGACCGTGCAGAACTGGTATCCAGGCGACAAGAAAGGAAACGGCGGCATATACAACTTCGTCACCAAACGCGGACTCTGCCGCGGCGACCACAGCAAAATCTCCTGGACACAGGTCGAAACCGGCTCCGCCATCACATGGAAATATCCCGGCTGCATCCTCGCCGGCGACCACTCCACCGGCGAATTCTACTCCGTGGCCGTCACCAATCACCATCAGCAGGCCGACACCGGCACTAAAATGATCCACCTCGGACAAGACACGCGCAGCACCATCGTGTCCAAAGGCATCTCTGCCGGACAGAGCCGTAACAGCTATCGCGGACTCGTGAAAATCGCCGCCCGCGCCACCGGTGCACGCAACCACAGCCAGTGCGACAGCCTCCTGCTCGGCCCGACCTGCGCCGCACACACCTTCCCCTGCGCCGACATACGCAACGAAACAGCCATCGTCGAACATGAAGCCACCACCAGCAAAGTCAACGAAGAACAACTCTTCTACTGCAACCAGCGCGGCATCGCTACCGAAGAAGCCATCGCGCTCATCATCAACGGCTACGCAAAAGAAGTCATGAACAAGCTCCCCATGGAGTTCGCCGTCGAAGCACAAAAACTCCTCCAGATCACACTCGAAGGAAGCGTCGGGTAATCCGCCCCGCCCCCAGCCTCCTGCCTGAGTTTTGGACAGGCAAACTTCTTTTTTTGGTTAATTCTTTTTTTGAGGTGCTATTGAATGTTTTGCCGGAACAAGGCGACGTACACAGCATAAAACCTCCGGCCAAACCCGTCATGACGAAGATACGCTTCTTCCCGTCCGCAATCACAGCCATGTTCCACCGCGTCATTGCGAACGCGGTGAAGCAATCCAGCCGGCACGATGTATGGATTGCTTCGTTCCTCGCAATGACGAAGATACGCTTCTTCCCGTCCGCAATCACAGCCATGTTCCACCGCGTCATTGCGAACGCGGTGAAGCAATCCAGGCTATCCACTGTATGGATTGCTTCGTTCCTCGCAAAGAACTGTGTACCCGTCCAAATATTTATTCATAAAAAAACCTAACATGCGATATATTTTTTAACACAATAATCATCCACATAATCACAGTTATTGGTAATCATGCTGAAAG
>JAIRYD010000232.1 GCA_031267935.1 Tannerella sp. | reverse complement strand
GTGTCCTCGCCGCGGGCCGCGGAGCCGAATATCCCTATCCTGACGGGGTTATACGGCATCATCGAGGCGATGATTATGTCTATCTGCTTTTGCGACAACATTTTTATTTCTGTTTTTTTACGCCGTAAAGATACGATATTCTTTTTAATTCCTCAATGCGCAGTTCGTTTATCCATTTGCGGAAAAGGCTGATTTCTGCAGGTGTTGATGTAAACCGGATGTCCTTTTTTTACGGATCAAAATCACACAAAAAAGACAGATCTAGATCTACAGCCATCCATTCCTCCGGACCTTATCGCGGAGAGAGAGGGATTCGAACCCCCGGACCTGTGACAGTCAACGGTTTTCAAGACCGTCGCGATCGACCACTCTGCCATCTCTCCAAAATACGTGCGGACGTTCCCGCCGTTGCCGCGCAAAGATAAATATTTTTTTAATACCTGAGCGCCGTTTATCGGGAAAACGCCTGTCTTCGCCACAGATGCCCGATCACATATTCATCCCGCCGCAGACAGGAATCACCTGCCCCGTGACATACGACGAAAGGTCCGACGCAAGGAACGCGGCCACATTGGCCACATCTTCGGGCGTACCGCCGCGGCGCAGGGGGATCTGTTTTGCCCATTCCGCGCGCAGTTCGTCCGAGAGGGCTGCCGTCATGTCCGTGATGATAAATCCGGGCGCAATCGCATTGGCGCGTATGCCGCGCGAACCCAGTTCCTTGGCAACCGACTTGGCCAGGCCTATCATGCCGGCTTTGGATGCGGAATAATTGGCCTGCCCCGCATTGCCCGAAATACCGACCACCGACGCCATATTGATGATGCTGCCGCTCTTTTGCCGCATCATGACCGGCGTCACGGCATGTATGAAGTTGAATGCCGACTTCAGGTTGACCTGAACGACCATATCCCATTGCTGCTCGCTCATGCGCATCATCAGGCCGTCGCGCGTGATGCCGGCATTATTCACAAGGATATCGATATGCCCGAAGTCTTTTGCAATCTCCTCGACAACCCGATGCGCCTCGTCGAAGTTCGCCGCGTTCGACGCATATCCTTTGGCCTTTACACCCAGCGCCTGAAGCGCCTGCTCCGTAGCCAGTCCCGTTTCGTCGACGGTCAGATCCGTAAATGCAATGTTTGCTCCTTCGGCGGCAAATTTGATTGCCACCGCCTTGCCGATGCCACGGGCTGCCCCCGTGACGACGGCTGTTTTTCCTTCCAGTAATTTCATACAAATTATATATTAAAATGATTTGAATCTCTAATCTACTCAATGCTTTATCAGACAGGCCCCCGCCGAGTATCCTCCTCCGAAGACGCTGACGCAAACCAGATCTCCTTTTTCAAAGAGATCTTTATTTTGGGCATAAACCAGCGCGCAACTCGACGAACCGGTATTTCCCAGTTCGCCGATATTGTGCAGTATTTTTTCTTCAGGCATGTTGATCTGCTCGGCGATATTGCTCAGTATCCGCATGTTGGCCTGATGTGCCACGAAATACGACACATCGTCCTGCGTATAACCGTTCCGTTCCAGCAGGCGAAACATGTTGTGCGGCATGATTGTACACGCTTTCACAAAAACGTCGCGTCCTTCGGGCATGCGGATACCGCCGTCGCGCGGACGCAGTTGCACGCTTTCGGGACCTTTTCCTTCGCATCCCAGCGCTTCGGTATAGATATCAATCACCTTCGCATCATTTTCCGTCGCAGGCTCTTTCGAAAAAAAGAAGGCGACGGCCGCATCGCCCCAGAGGTGTCCCGTCTTCGGGTCGTCTTCGTTCCAGTACGCCGAGTTCTTGTCGCCGCCGACGATCAGCGCTTTATGCGCCTTGCCCATCGCAAAATAGCCTTCGATCACCTCGAGCGCGTTGATGAACGACGAACATGCCGACGACATGAAAAAGGCTTTGGTATCCGTGATTTCAAATTCACGCTGCACGACATGCGCTGCCGTTCCGACCGTGTCGTAAGGCGAATACGTAGCGGAAATAATCAAATCAACATCTTTTATGTCGTATGGCAGTTCGGGCAGGGCATTGCGCACGGCTTCTACGCTCATCGTATTGATATTCTCTTCAGGTTTGGCAACCGAGCGTGTCCGAATGCCCGTTCGCTGATAGATCCATTTACTTGTCAATCCGTTTACATCCAAAAAATAATCATTCGGTCTCCGACCTTCGGGGATATAATATCCCAGTGCGTTTATATACATTATTACTTGATTTTAATTCCATTAAATATTAATTGTGTCACATTCTGCTTCTGGCTGGCGCGCAAGATGTCCGTACCGGCAATCTTCCCCCGGATATACGGCACTTCGAATCCTTTCAGCGCATGATGGATAATCATCGCCATCGTCTCCGTATCCGGCACATCGAAAATGCCCGCATTCACACCGTCGTCCAGAATATTCCTGATGATGCGCGCTTCTTCGCGGTCGAACTTTTTCCGGGCTTTCTCGACCCTCCATATATCTCTGAAAAACAGCGCACGAAGTGTCCCGTTACGGAATACGATGGCTTTCATCGCATCCAGCCTTGTATATATCAATGTGATCAGTTTCTCGTCTGCAGGCAAATCCTTGGCCGCAATATCCGCCAGCGCCTCCTGCAACTTGTCGATTTCCGATTCGATGACTGCACCGAAGATATCGTCCTTGCTTTTGAAATAGGTATAGATCGTGCGCCGGCCTTTTTTCGAGGCCTGTGCAATATCATTCATGGTGGTATTGTCAAAACCCAAACGGGCAAACAATTGCCTTGCTACGTCCACCAGTACGTCACGCGTCTTTGTTACTGTTATCGACATAAAAATTGCACACTTTGATTAAATCTGCGCACAAAAGTAGTTAAAAATCCCATTCCCGCTTAATAATTAATGGAAAATCGCGTGAAAACATCTCATGAAAGATTCTAAAAAATAATGTAAAAATACTACCATGCCTGATAATCAAAAAGAAACCCGTCCGGCATCTGTTCGCCGGACGGGTTCTTCCAATTACCAATATTAAAATCAAACGATGATCCTGACAATTAAAGAATTTCGATTCTTTTTGTCGACTTTTTTTCCGTTTTCACAATCTTGGGAATATCGATGCAGAGAACGCCGTCTTCCATTTTGGCCTTGATGTTTTCCCTGTCCACGCCGTCCGGCAGAACCAGACTCTGGCGAAAACTGCTGTACGAAAATTCGCGACGCAAATACTTGTTCGCCTTGTTTTCATCCTGCGTTTCGGATTTCTTCTCCACGGAGACGGTCAGCATGTCGTCGTCATGGACGTCTATGTGGAAATCGTCTTTCGTCAAGCCGGGAGCGGCCATTTCTACTTTATATTCCTTATCGTTTTCGATAATGTTCATTGAGGGTGAAGACGCTCTTTGCCTTTCGACCCATTCATTTCCGAAGAAATCATTGAAGATTCCCGGTAACCAATTCGCTCTTCTCACTGGCATCATAATTTTGTCCTCCTGTTTTTTAATTATACATATTATTTATTACTACACCGACAGCTCTGCATAAACCATGCCAGACGAAATTCGGCTTCAAAACAGGTCAAATTGTCAGTATACCGCGAAACAGACGTCTGTTTAACGGATATTCGCATGACAAAATTGCAGTCGATCCGTTGCCCGACGGATCGGCATGAAACGCGGACGCCGAATCAAATAATACTTGCTCATTATTTCCGGAATGATACAATTTCAACGGTAAAACTTATGAAAAAGCCAAAGATTTGCCCCGGATCGAACCTGCATTATTTCCGCAAAAATACCTCAAAGATGGTATTTTGTCATTACTCCAATATCCTTTATCTTTGCCCCGTCTTTTTATTAATAAACATCCGTCATCTAAAAATTAAAATTATGGCAACAAATGAATTGAGATTCGAAACATTACAAATCCATGCCGGACAGGAAGTTGAAAAAACCACGCACGCACGTGCCCTGCCCATTTATCAAACGACATCCTACGTGTTCGAAGATGCCAAAGACGGCGCCGACCTCTTCGGCTTGCGCAAGTTCGGAAACATCTATACCCGTCTGCAAAACCCGACGACCGACGTTTTCGAAAAACGAATCGCGGTGCTGGAAGGAGGCGTGACCGGTCTGGCCACTTCATCCGGACAGTCGGCGCAGTTTATCGCACTGAACAATATCCTGCAGGCCGGCGACAATTTTGTGTCCACTTCGCATCTCTACGGCGGGACTTACAATCAGTTCAAATCGCAATTCAAACGTTTAGGCATCGACGTCCGCTTCACCCCGGACGACGAACCGGCTTCGTTTGAAAGGCTCATCGACAACGGCACCAAAGCGCTCTATTTGGAAACCATCGGCAATCCCGAACTGAATATCCCTGATTTCGATGCCATTGCTGAAGTAGCCCGGGCGTACAGTATCCCGTTGATTGTGGACAATACCTTCGGTGCCGGCGGATTTCTGTTCCGCCCCCTGGAACATGGCGCCTCGGTAGTCGTGGAATCGGCTACCAAATGGATCGGCGGACATGGGACCACGCTCGGCGGCGTCATCGTCGACAGCGGAACATTCAATTGGGGCAACGGGAAATTCCCTGCCTTCACCGAGCCGTCCAACAGTTATCACGGACTGGTTTTCTGGGACGTTTTCGGAGCAAACGGACCGTTCGGAAACATTGCATTTAACATCCGCGCCCGCGTGGAAGGACTTCGCGACTGGGGAAATACCATCAGTCCGTTCAATTCCTTCCTGCTTGTTCAGGGACTCGAAACACTCTCGCTGCGCGTGGAACGCCATGTCCAAAATGCACAGGCACTGGCCGAATGGCTCGAGACACATCCGAAAGTGGCATTTGTGAATTATCCGGGACTGAAAAGCAGCAAATATTATGCCCCGGCACAAAAATATTTCCCGAAAGGCCCGGGTTCGGTGCTCACATTCAAGGTCAAAGGCGACTCGTCCAACGCCGATAAATTGATTGACAACGTGAAACTGCACAGCCATCTGGCCAATGTAGGAGATGCCAAATCGTTGATTATTCACCCGGCAGCGACCACGCACGAGCAACTTTCGCCGGAAGATCAAAAAGCGTCGGGCGTGGAACCGGGATTATTGCGCATCTCGGTAGGGATCGAACATATTGACGACATCAAGGCCGACCTCCAGCAGGCGCTGGAAGCCCTTTAACCGTGAAAGGCGAACAGACTGAAGCGATTCATGCCGGAGAATTTCCCGACCCGACGACCGGTGCGTCATCGCCCGGTCCGGTCATGTCCACAATGCCATTTGCCGCCACGATGATTTGCTTCTGCGGATGAGAGATCCGGTAAAGCGTATCTTTCGGTTTTGTTTCGTCCATCGTGCGGATGATCTGCGAATAAGGGACGTTTTCCGCGCTGAAAATCATCTCTTTTCGATAAACGCGTCCGGGCGTGGACGCCGTGCGGCGAAACATTTTGCCGATGGCCGAAGCCGTCCCCGCCAGCACGATCGCCAAACGTATCATCCACTTGAACAGAAAACAGGAATGGGGATAATGTTTACGGAAAAAGATATGCATCGCGTCGTAGAAAATCTTTACGTAGCGAAGATCCTTGCGGGTACTTTCACCCTTGTAATGGATAATCCTTTCAGGCAGGTAGTATATGCCGAAACCTGCCAGCCCGATCCGGTACGAAAGGTCGATATCTTCTCCGTACATGAAAAAATCCTCGTCCAGCAACCCTGCCACGTCGAGCGCCTGCCGCCTGAGCAGCATGAAGGCGCCGGAGAGGATGTCAATCGTATGCGGTTCGTTTTCATCCAAATAACGGACATGATAACCGCCGAATGTCTTCGACCGGGGAAAAAGTCCGGCCAGCCCCGTCATCTTGCAGAAAGCGTTCCACGGCGACGGGAAACCACGCTTGGATTCGGGCAGAAAATTCCCGTATCCGTCAATCATCTTCACCCCCAGCGCGCCGGCATCGGGATGTACGTCCATAAAGGCGCAAACGTTTGCCAGCGTGTCTTCACCCACAACCGTATCGGGATTCAGCAACAGCACGTATTCGCCGCACGCCATCCTGACGGCCTGATTGTTTGCCTTCGAAAAACCCACATTCTCACGGTTTTCGATATACTGCACGTCCGGAAAACCGGACCTGATATATTCGGCGGAACCGTCGGACGAGCAGTTGTCTACCACAAAAATTTCCGACGCAAGCCCATGCGTGGCGCGCGTCACCGAATCCAGGCATTGCCAAAGGTAATACTTGACGTTATAGTTGACAATTACGATAGACAGTTTCATGCTTTTCTCTTTTGAATACGAATGACAAACATACATCTTTATCGGCTTTTTACCAAGTATATTGTGCGAACGGGCAAGATTTTTTATGAGACGGACGAGATTATCGCTGCAAAGCATGTATCTCCGAAATCGATTTGATTGACCTGTAAAAGTGTAATATATTGATGCTTTCTACGAATAAAAGTAAAGCAAATAAAGGCCATTAACATTAATTGCACATCAGTAAATGTTATTTAACCTCCCGGCGCGCATCTTTCTAAAAAAAAACGGTACATTTGCAGTGTGGTTTTTCATAATAGTATTAGATTTAAGGTTAACAATTGGTTAGGGGATGTCGTGAGACATCCTTTAATGTTTTATACAGGTCTGATTGTCAGAATTTTTCAAACACATATTTTTTCCCTCCTCCGGCAAGTACAAGTTTGTTGCCCGTCACTTTTTCGACGGTGAAAGTGCGTATATGCGTTTCCCAGTCGGTTACGGGTAGAAATGTATTCATCGGGTTCGGATTGGAAATGAGTTCCAGTTGCAACGTCCGCTCCCCGGGTTGCGTCTTGAAACCATATTGAATCATGAACCTGTCTTTTTCAGCAGAATATACCTGATACATAAATATGGATTCAGACTGAAAATTGTACCATACGGTATCCACCGGCGAAATTTCGCCGGCCTGTTCGACGGTTTTCAGTTGCCATTTGCCCTTCAGCAAGTCACCTGTTTCATTTTTACATCCGTTCGTACAAATCAAAAGAAGGGCAGCCCAAAAATACGGATTCTTTATGTTTATTCGCATAAACGCCTGTCTATCCGTTACAACTGCGAATAATCCAATGGCGACAGCAGCGTACTCTTGTTGTTCGTCGCCGTGTGGGCATATTCGGGCAGCTTCGAAATACGTTGCCAGTCGGGATGACCTCCGAACTGTTTCCACGCTTCATTGCGGGTCGGTTCGTCTTTGTACCAAGTCAGATACATCAGCGCCGGCTGGCGAGGACCTGCCAGGATGTCGCCGTAAAGCACTGAATTGACGCCTGTCTGGTCGAAAATAGCGATTTCATCCGCATTGAACATTTTCACTTTACGCTTGTTGGCTTCTTCATTCGGACTTTGATATACTCGCAGTTCAAACAGCGTACGTTCCTTGCCCGGTGTACGGTGCACAGGGATTTTGTCGAATGCCTCGCTCAGGATGGTCTCGAATCTGGAATAAAGAGGTTGCGGAGCGGTGGCGTCGAAAAACGGTTGCGCTGCACGCTTGAAGGTCTGATCGTCCCATATCGCTTTTTTCGTTTTCAGGTAGGCGCCTATATTCGGATAGATAAACAGAAGATAGCGCTGTTCGCCGTCTTCGGGTTTGTAAGGTTTAAACGCTCCGACTGTTACGCCCTGCCTGCTGTAGGCCGGGATCAGTGTTTCCTTGAAAAATTCGTCTAACTTATCTCCATCACCGTTAAGTGAATAGATACGACATTCGTAAATTTCCTTCTCGCCTGCACTCGTCGAAGTCAGGCTGTTGACGGCGGGATTTGTTGCCAGTGCAGGAGTAGCCGCCAATACGCCCGCCATTTTGATAAAGTTTCGCCTTTGCATGATCAGTTCAATTTTGATATGATTATAATATTCTGCCCAAAGATAGTGATTTTTATCATATCCAAACAAAATTGCAGGATTTTTATTTTCCGGCACATGCAATGCCGTACGTGACCACATACGCAGGCGTAACGGCATACGTGATTTCGTATGTGGCAATTTCTGCCGTAAGCATCTCTTTTACATCTATCTTTCCGACATCTGCAAAGCATTCGAAAGAAAGGATGCGAAGATCTTTTCTAAAATCTGCGGTGCACTGTCCCGTCATTTTGAATGACGTCTCCTTTGCACTCCAGCATATCAGCAAGGCCTCCGTCGAGGCGCCAGCCAGCCGGGCACACTCGCTTTCGTCCAGAAACCGCGATTTGATTCGCCGCACCCGTTCCGAACGATACTCGATGTCGATACCCACGGGATGTGCGCGGTCTAATATGACGGCCGCATAGCCTTTTGTATGCGAAATGCTGATATTATATTCCGAATCAGGCAGATAAGGCGCACCATTGTCACGATGTGCAATTTCGGTTTCCCGGCCTGTCAGTTCGCGCAAAAGAAGTCTGACTGCCAGCCATTCGGCTTTCCGGCTCTCGGACCTGCACTGATCAAGAAAAGGCCGGTACAGATCGGGGCATTCGGACTGCGCCAGCAACTGTTCCCAGCGAGTTTCGATTTTCCAGATTCCCCAAAGCGGGGAGGCATGTTTTTGCAAAAGAGGCATGGCTATTTCCACCGAAAAGATTGTACCAGTTCGACGATGTCATCTCTAAGATACATATTGACAGGCGCCAGCGAATCGACATCCACTCTGCACCGGTAATACAGCGCTCCACGGAAAAAGTGGCGCGCACTGTCGGTCAGCATGAACTGGATGGGCGAGGCCGTTTCACCTTCAACCTGAAACAGTGTGCCATATATGTGCATGTCCGGATTTTCATACGACTGTTCGGTGATGGCGCTTGCATTTCTTACGGTACGTCCCAGCAATTCACGACATTCCTTTTCGACGAGAGGAAGCGTATGCGGTGTGATGACGCGGTAGCTACAGTAGATCCGGGCCTGCAG
>JAIRYD010000129.1 GCA_031267935.1 Tannerella sp. | reverse complement strand
ATGACGCTGCGCATATACGGTCTGTCGGGTCAGCTGCTGCAGCAGCAGCCGCTGCCACAGGGCGAAACGGTACTGCCCCTGCCGCAGGGCGTATACGTGATCTCCCTCGACGACAGCGGTATGAAGCAGAAGGTGATCATCCGGTAGCGGATATACTGATCTCCGGCTTTCGGACGGACCTGTCGAAGGCCGTCCGCAGGCCGCGGACATACAAAAAAAGAGCGGACGCCTCGGGGCGCCTGCTCTTTTTTTCGCAGGACGGTACGAACCTCACCCTGCCATCATGAAAAACGACCACGCGAAACACACCCGCAGCAACATTCGTTTCCGAATATCTCGATTTTTCATTACCTTTGCGCCGTTTTTTGAAACTCATACAAGGCCAACAACACATATTTTTATTTATGGAATATAATTTCAGAGACATCGAACGGAAATGGCAGAAGGCGTGGCGCGAAAACGGCGTATACAGAGTCGCGGAACGGGCGGACAAACCGAAATATTACGTGCTGGACATGTTTCCGTATCCTTCGGGGGCAGGGCTGCACGTAGGACATCCGCTGGGGTATATCGCATCCGACATCTTCGCGCGCTACAAGCGGCTGCGCGGCTTCAACGTGCTGCATCCGATGGGCTACGACGCCTACGGACTGCCCGCCGAGCAGTACGCGATTCAGACCGGACAGCATCCGGCGATTACCACGGACGAAAATATCCGGCGCTACCGCGAGCAGCTCGACAAGATCGGTTTCAGTTTTGACTGGACACGCGAAGTGCGCACCTGCGAGCCGGACTATTACAGATGGACACAGTGGGCGTTCATCAAAATGTTCAAATCATATTACTGCTTCGATGCACGGCAGGCGCGTCCGATCGCCGAACTGGAGGAGGTTTTTGAAACGCAGGGCACCCGCGGAATGAATATCGCCTGCACGGAAGCGCTGCATTTCACCGCCGCGGAATGGAAGGCGATGACGGCGCGCGAAAAGCAGGAAACGCTGATGAACTACCGCATTGCCTACCTTGCGGATACGATGGTCAACTGGTGTCCGGCGCTGGGCACGGTGCTGGCCAACGACGAGGTCAGCGAAGGCGTCTCCGTTCGTGGAGGCCATCCCGTCGAACAGCGAAAAATGCGACAATGGAGTCTGCGTGTTTCGGCCTATGCACAGCGACTGCTCGACGGGCTGGACCGGCTCGACTGGACGGACTCGCTGAAAGAGACACAACGCAACTGGATCGGGCGGAGCGAAGGTGCGGAGATGACTTTCCGTCTCCTGCGCGAGGGACAGGACGAGATCCCCCTCACCGTCTTCACCACCCGCCCCGATACCATCTTCGGAGTGACGTTCATGGTGCTTGCGCCGGAATCGGAATACGTCGCGCAGGCCGTCACGCCCGGACAGAAAAACGCAGTGGAAGCCTATCTGGAAAGCGTCAAGCGCCGCACGGAGCGCGAACGGATTGCCGACCGCAAGGTGACGGGCGTCTTCACCGGCTCGTCGGCCGTGAATCCCGTAAGCGGCGAAAACGTTCCCGTCTGGATCTCCGACTATGTGCTGGCCGGTTACGGCACGGGCGCCATCATGGCCGTCCCGGCGCACGACAGCCGCGACTACGCTTTCGCACGGCATTTCAACCTGCCCGTCGTCCCGCTGATTGAAGGCGCCGACGTGTCCGAAGAGAGTTTCGACGCCAAGGAAGGCATCATGACAAATTCAGGCTTCCTGAACGGACTGACGGTGAAAGAGGCCATTCGCAAAGCCGGCGAACACATCGCCTCGCACGGACTGGGACGGACGCGAGTCAACTATCGCCTGCGCGACGCCATCTTCAGCCGTCAGCGTTACTGGGGCGAACCGTTTCCGATCTACTACATGGACGGCATGCCTTATCCCGTCGACGAGGAAGACCTGCCCGTCGAACTGCCGGAGGTCGATAAATTCCTGCCGACCGAAACGGGCGAGCCTCCCCTGGGACGTGCAACGGCCTGGGCATGGGATACAAAAAACAGAAAAATTGTCGACACGCACCGCGCGCCGTCGGACGGAATCTGTCCGCTCGAACTCTGCACCATGCCCGGATTTGCCGGCTCGTCGGCCTACTACCTGCGCTACGAAGATCCGCACAACGGCGACTGTCTGGTCTCGAAAGAATGCAACGCATACTGGCGAAACGTCGATCTGTATGTCGGCGGCACGGAACATGCCACCGGCCACCTTATCTACAGCCGCTTCTGGAACAAGTTTCTGTTCGACTGCGGCTACGCGGCCGACGACGAACCGTTCGGCAAGCTCGTCAACCAGGGAATGATCCAGGGACGAAGCAATTTCGTCTACCGCATCAGGCAGACGAATACGTTCGTTTCCTTCGGACTGAAGGACGGATACGAAGTGACGCCCATCCATGTCGACGTCAATATTGTTTCAGGCGACATTCTCGACGTCGAAGCGTTCAGGAAGTGGAATCCCGAATATGCCGCGGCCGAATTTGTGCTCGAAAACGGGAAATACATCTGCGGCTGGGCTGTGGAAAAAATGTCGAAGTCGATGTACAATGTGATCAACCCCGACGATGTGGTGGAAAAATTCGGCGCCGACACGCTGCGTCTGTACGAAATGTTTCTCGGCCCCATCGAACAGTCCAAACCGTGGGACACGAACGGGATCGACGGCGTGTCGCGTTTTCTGCGCAAGTTCTGGCACCTGTTTTTCCGCGACGGCGCGTTCTGCATTTCCGACGGACAGCCTTCGGCCGGCGAGTTGAAGGCCATTCACAAACTGATCAGGAAGACGGGGCAGGATATCGAATCATTCTCGTTCAACACTACGGTTGCCGCATTCATGATCTGCGCCAACGAGCTGACGGCGCTCAAATGTAACAAACGCGCTGTTTTGTCCGATTTCGTCGTGACGCTGTCGCCCTTTGCGCCGCATATTGCCGAAGAACTGTGGCACCGGCTGGGTCACGACACGACGGTATGCGACGCCGTCTTTCCCGCCTGCGACGAAACTTTTCTGAAGGAAGACACGGCGACGTATGCCGTTTCGTTCAACGGCCGGGCGCGCTTCAGCCTCGAACTGCCCGCCGACATGCCGCGCGAAGCCGTCGAAAAGGCGGCGCTCGAGCACGCCGGTTCCGCCAGATGGCTCGACGGAAGGACGCCGGAAAAAGTGATCGTCGTACCGGGAAAGGTCGTCAATATCGTGATCTGAACACATCCCCTTTCGGAAAAATATTGCTACCTTTGCAACAGGAAAAGAGAGAAACGATCACAATATTTAATTCACATGACGAAGAATCATCTGTATAGAATCTATCATCCGATCCGCGACTACATCTTCATCTGTATCGGGACGCTGATATACGGTTTCGGCTTCAACGGATTCATCCTGTCGAACGAGATTGTGCCGGGCGGGGTGACCGGCCTCTGCTCGCTGCTGTTTTTTGCGACAAAGATACCGGTGTCGCTGTCGTACGCCGTGATAAACGTGGCGCTGCTGGCACTGGCCTACAAGGCGCTGGGCATGCGCTTCATGCTCAACACGATTTTCGGCGTCGTTTCGCTCACCTTCTCGCTGATGTTTTTCGAATGGCTGCTGGGCGGACGCCCCGTCATCGAGGGCGAACCGTTCATGTCCATCCTGATCGGCGGCGCGCTGTGCGGCACGGGGCTGGGCATCATCTTCTCGTCCAACGGCAGCACCGGCGGCACGGACATCATCGGCGCCATCATACACAAATACCGCCACATCTCCATCGGACGGACGCTGCTCTTCTGCGACTTCTTCATCATCGGCTCGTCGTTTTTCGTATTCCACAGCGTGGACAAAATCGTATTCGGATTCGTCGAAATGTTTTTCAACAACTATGTCCTCGACAAGGTGCTGAATGCAAACACACAGTCCGTGCAGTTCTTCATTTTCACGCAGAAATACGACGAGATAGCCGAACGCATCATCAAGGACCTCGGCCGCGGATGCACCATTCTCGACGGTCGCGGCGGCTACACGAAAGAACCCGTCAAGGTCGTAGTACTGCTGGCCAAGAGCCGCGAAAGCATTTCCATCTTCCGCCTGATAAAATCCATCGACCACACGGCGTTCATCTCGCAAAGCGCCGTGCGCGGAGTCTACGGCGAAGGGTTTGAGCCGATCAGGTAGGCGGGGCGATGAACGATGAACTATGAACTATGAACGATGAACGATGAATTTTTCCGCCTTCGGCTTTACCCGAAACGAACGCAATCCGGACCCGATTCCAAAAATTTCCGGTCGTCTTCCGAAAGTCCGCAACAGACGGAACGATCCGCAGAACACCCTATTCATGTAAGTTACGCACACGCATAAGGTTCTTACGGACATCCGTAAGGTTCTTACGGACATCCGTAAAGTTCTTACGGACATCCGTAAGGTTCTTACGCACATCCGTAAGGTTCTTACGCACATCCGTAAGGTTCTTACGCACATCCGTAAGGCGCTTACGGACATCCGCAAGGCGCTTACGGACATACGTAAGGGTCTTACGCACGTTC
>JAIRYD010000097.1 GCA_031267935.1 Tannerella sp. | reverse complement strand
ACGCGTCCCGGCTCGAAGGGCATCAGCGCGTTCAGGAAACTGATCAGCAGACCGGGATGATTGCCGAAGATGCGCTTGAAGACAAAATCGTTTTTCGGATCAAGATAAATTGCCATATTTCATTACTGTTTAAATGATCACTTCCGGAAGCAAAGGTAAATGATTTTTTTTGATTATCCTAAAACAATATGAAACCGGAATCGACCGGTAAATAATTTTTTTCCCGTATCTTTGTCTCTTGTTTACAATCACGAAGAATATGAGAAGAAAAAGTCTGTCTTTCAAACGATTGATAAAAAGTTTCGGTTACGCGTTCAATGGCATCCGGGTGTTTGTCCGCCAGGAACAGAACGCACGGATACATCTGATTGCGTTTTGCTGTGCCGTGGTGGCGGGCTTCTTTTTTCGCCTCGCGCCCTCCGAATGGACGACCGTGATCCTTGTCGGCGGCAGTGTGTTGACGGCGGAGGCCATCAACTCGTCCATCGAGGAACTGTCGGACGCCGTTTCGCCCGAACGCAATCCGAAGATCAAGTTAGTCAAGGATCTTGCGGCCGGCGCGGTACTGCTTGCAGCCATCACGGCAGCCATTGTCGGCGCCATCATCTTCCTGCCCAAGGTCATCGCACTGTGCTGAGTGAAAGGGCACACAATCATATTTTCTGTCTGTCGGCCGAAATCCTGTCGACAATCACGGCAATGGCGCCGTCGCCTGTCACGTTGCAGGCTGTGCCGAAGCTGTCCATGGCGATGTAGAGCGCGATCATCAGCGCCTGCAGCGTTTCGTCGAAGCCGAGCATGCTTTCCAGTATGCCGATGGCTGCCATGATGGCGCCTCCCGGTACGCCCGGCGCGGCGACCATTGTGATGCCCAGCATGCAGATGAATCCGCTGAAGTCGAGGGGCTGAATCGGGATACCCGCCATAAGCATGATGGCCATTGCGCAGGCCACGATTTTCATCGTGCTGCCGGCCAGGTGAATCGTCGCACAGAGCGGTACGACAAAGACGGCCACGGATTCGCGCACGCCGTTCTTGAGCGTCTGCGCCAGCGTGACGGGGATGGTAGCGGCCGACGACTGCGTGCCCAGCGCCGTGGCATACGCCGGCATCATGTTCTTTAGCAGCCGGAAAGGATTTTTCTTCCCGATGATGCCGGCCACGACAAACTGGATGAGGAGCAGCAGTACGTGCAGTACGAAGATGAAGAGGATCACCTTGAGAAACATCAGCAGGATGGATGCCACCTGTCCGCTGAGCGTCATGTTCAGAAATAGCCCGAAGATGTGGTACGGCAGCAACGGGATGATGATGGATTCGATAAGGCGCACGATGATGTCGCGAAACTCGGCGAAGGCGTTCTGCAGCGTCGTACCCTTGACGAGCGTCAATCCGATGCCAAGTACGAAAGCCAGCAGCAACGCCGTCATTACATCCATCACCGGCGGCATGGCGATCGTGAAATAGGGCTGAAGCATCATCTCTTCGGGATTTTTCATGGTGGCAATTTCCATGTCGGGCGCAATGATCTGCGGAAGCACGGCCGACGCGCTTGCGAAGGTGAAGAAACCCGAAAAGAGCGTCGACCCGTAGGCGATGATGGCCGTGAGCGCGAGCCACTTGCCGGCGCCTTTGCCCAGATCGCCGATGGCGGGGATGATTAAACTGCATATAATAAGCGGAATGACAAACTTGAGAAATTCGCCGAAAAGTGCATTAAAGGTCACAAATATGCGTGCAAGGCTTTCGGGAAGAAACTGTCCGAGCGCAATGCCCAGCCCTATTGCAAGGGCTACTTTACCCAGCAACGAGATCCTGATTTTTTTCATCTTTTATCTTTTTTATTTTATATCCTGTCGCCGCGACGAGTATGCTCATCAACGGACTGATGATGTTGAAAAAGCAGTAAGGCAGATAGGTAAGGGTAGAAACGCCCAGTACGGTCGCCTGCGTCATCCCGCACGTGTTCCACGGGACGAGCGGCGATGTCACCGTCACGCCGTCTTCGAGCGTGCGGCTCAGCAAGCGGCTTTCGTAACCTTTCTGCTTGTATATATCCTTGAACATATTGCCTGTCAGAATGATGGACAGATACTGGTCGGCCGTGCAGATATTCAGAAATATGCCTGAAAATACCGTCGACCCGACAAGCCCCGCCGTACGCTTCATGAACCGCAGGAAAACCGACGTGATACTTGCCAGCATCCTGCCGGCCGTCATCGCTCCGCCAAAACACATGGCGCAGATAATCAGCCATATCGTATTCATCATGCCCGCCATACCGCGCGTCTGTACCAGTTCATTCAGCGTTTCGTTGCCCGTTTCGATATTCGTGTCTGTAAAAAACATCTGGAGCAGTCCCTTGAAAGTGGCTTCGGCGCCGCGCGTTTCCGCTCCGGCAATCTCGTGCAGCAGTTCGGACTGAAAAAAAATCGCAAAGACGCCTGCCAGCGCTGCAGAAGCAAACAGCGTGATGAGGGGCGGCGCCTTGCGCGCAATCAGTATGCCCATGACAGCCGGCACGACCAGCAGCCAGAGGGAGATGCGATACGTCCCGTCTAAGTGCTGCGTAAAACTCATGATGGCATCCGTCGACGTCGTTTGCTGCATGAAACCTGCAATCAGAAATATCAGAAGCGTGATCACGATAGATGGAATCGTTGTAATCATCATGTACTGAATATGTTTGAATAAAGGCGTTTCCGTGACGGACGAGGCGAGTACGGTCGTGTCCGACAGCGGCGAAACCTTGTCGCCGAAATATGCACCCGAAATGATGGCGCCGGCAATCCACCCGTCGCTGAATCCCTGCACCTTTCCGATGCCGTAGAGGGCGATGCCGATCGTGGCCACCGTCGTCCACGAACTGCCGGTCATCACCGAAATGAGGATGCATATCAGACAGGTGGAAACCAGAAAAATACCGGGATGGATGATCTGTACGCCGTAGTAGATCATCGTCGGGATGATGCCGCCGACCATCCAGCTGCTCGACAGCGCGCCGATCAGCAGCAGGATCAGCAGGGCGACCGACACGCTCGCGATGTTCTGCACGATGGCCGCCTCGATCATCTGCCAGCTCACGCGGCAGCACGTCATGCCGATCAGCACACATACGGCCGTCGACACCAGCAAAACGATCTGGCTTGCGCCGTCCAGCGTATTGCTTCCGAAAATCCGTATTGTAAAGAATAACAGCACGACCAGCACGATGACCGGTACAAATGAAAGGGCAGGCGAAGGGATCTTGACAGGTTTATCTTCCATACATTAATTTTTTGCGATGCAAACATAAGTAAAAAAAAGGAAAAACCGTTTATTTTCAATACGGAAAAAATATCCGCACAAATCCGTCCAATCCGTATCGCGCGTGTGTGCCGCGCCCTTCATCCTTTTTCTCCACAAATATCCTGCACCACCAGTCCCGCAAGCGTGAAGCCAAAAATCGCGGTCGTGTGCGCCAGCGTGCCGTTGATCTGCGCTTTCAGACTGCACCACTCGTGATTGACCAGATAGGGATCACCCGGACCGGACTGTACCTTGGGACACAGGCATTTCTCCGTTCCGCAGGAAGCGTTGCGACCTCTGTTTTCGAGCACTTCCTCGCTGAATACACAAAGAAATTTCCTGGCGGGACGTTCCGTTTTATTCAGTTTTCGCCGCAAAGCCGCACCGAGCGGACATCCCTTTACTTTCCAAAACTCGGCAACCTGAATCTTCAACGGATCCATTTTCAATGCGGCGCCCATCGACGAAAAAAAAACGGCATCCGTACGGGTCGCCGCCAGAATCAGACGGGTTTTGTTCTCCAGACTGTCAATCGCATCGATGATATAATCGTAATCCTCCAGGCGGAAAAATGCGCTCGTCTCTTCGCCGTAAATCATCTGCAGCGCGTTGATTTCCGCTTTCGGATTGATTTCGAGCAGACGATTTTTCAACGCGTCCACCTTCACCTCGCCGACAGTCCGCGTGGTCGCCATCAACTGCCGGTTGATGTTGGTCACACAGATGCGGTCGGAATCTACGATCGTAAGCCTGCGAATACCCGAACGCACCAGACTTTCCGCACACCAGCTGCCTACACCGCCTACTCCGAAAATAATTACCCGCGCCACAGCCATCTTCCGCATCGCCTCATCGCCCAGAAGCAATGCCGTCCGCTGAAATAAACCCTGCTCCAGCCCCATCGTTCAACTATTGATCAACAGTAGTTTTTCGATAAAAATCAAGAGCAGCGACGGACGAAGCAACACCGGAAACGCCAGTCCGAAAACGGCGCCGTAGAAGTGTGCATTGTGATTGATACGATCCGACGAATGTTTCGCCATATACTGACAATAAATAAGGTAGAGCACACCGAACAGGATTCCGGGAATGGGAACGATGGCAAACAGCAGGATGCGCCCCCAGGGATCGAAGAGGATGGAGGCAAACAGTACAGCCGAAATAGCGCCCGAAGCGCCTACGGAATGATATGCGAAATTGTTACGCTGCCGGACCAGATCGTACAGCGAAGCGAAAATCATCCCTCCGAAATACAGTCCCACATATCCCCACACGCCCAAGTCCCACGCCACGAAAAGATGCTCCATATACGTACCGAACGACCACAACGTAAACATGTTAATAAAAAGATGCGTCGTATCGGCATGGATAAAACCGTGTGTGACCAGCCTATACCACTCCCGCTTGCGGATGATGGCGTACGAATTGAACGAAAGCCGCTGCAGCAGTCCGGGCCGGTTGAAACATAAAAACGAAACAATCACGGCTGTACCGATGATATAGTAGGTAATCATATTCTTTTCCTGTTTTCCGCACAAAAGTAGTAAAGATTTGACAACAATCCGTGCTTTTCCGTTTTTTTACGTATCGCCTAAGGTCTGACAAGGAAGGCTTTTTTGACTGTTCGATGCTGTCCATAAGGATGATACAGCTCCGCATGATAAATGTACAGACCCGCACGCAGACGGCTTCCGTCCGAACCGCATCCGTTCCAGTAAATTTCGCCGTCCGCGCCGAGGAGCTGGTTGTTGGCAATTTCCGCCACCATCATACCCTCGAGCGTAAATATCCGGATATGACAGCGATAGCCTGCCTGATCGGTTCGATACGCGATACGGTATTCGTTCGTGCCGGTCAGGTATTCGGGCAAACCGAACGAAAAGGTCGCTTCACCCTGTCTCGCCTGCGAATTGCGATAGCCGGGCGTACCGTATCCGACTGTCGAAATGGCCGACGTCCAGTTCGTGGCATCCTGGCCTGCCGCATCGGGATCGATGCGTTCCAATGCCACACCTTTCGTGTTTTTTATCGCCATGTCGTGCCATTTGGACGAATAACTCACTTCGTCGATGACGGTTCCGTCGCGCACCGAAAGCAAAACGAGCGTGCTGCCGGTATTGTTCAATATGGGCAGCCTGACCTCGTAAACAACCTGCCCGACAGATGCGGCATAAAAGTTCAATACGCCATCCCTGCCGGATGTCAATACAATGTATCCGTCGGGAAGGATGGGGCCGATAATCGACGACAGCGGATAGCGCGTGTTCAAAGCGCCGTCGCTTTTCCGGGTCGCGATGGCCAGATCGAAGACACTCAAGGCATGTTCCGAACGGTTGTATAATTCAATGTATTCGCTTCCACCTTCAAACGGTTCGGGAAGTATCTCATTGAAAACAATTTCCCCTTCGAACGCGGTCCGGTATTGCGCGGGCATATCGGGGTTGAGCGGATCGTCCGGCGGCGGGATGTCTTTCGGCGAATTGGCTGCGCCCGGCGTGCCGCCACGCGGATCATTGGAAAGATAGAAATCGCCGGCAGCGTCGCGCTCCCATGCACGGGCAGGCGTCGCTGCGGCATAGTCGACGGAATCGATCGTGATGCCGAGCGAGTTGACGATTTTCAATGTTCGGCCGGTATTTACAAGGCTGGACGGGAAGGCGGCAACGGGAATATCCAGTCCGCCGCTCTCCACGAAAATATCCCGCCCGGCACGGTACAGCACGGCGTAGCTGCCGGTGGGTAGCGTTGCTTCGGGTAACGGGACAACCGTATTGCCGTAAACAAATGTCCAGCCGTTTAGAGAAAGGTCTTCGCCGGAAGCGTTGAAGATTTCTACATATTCCGTTTCCGGAAAGTCCGTCAGACCCATCGGATTTGCCATTACCTCACTGATAATCATGTCGCCGGGATTTGAAGTGTCCGGCTCCGCGGATGGTGGAGGGATGTCTTTCGGCGAATTGGCTGCGCCCGGCGTGCCGCCACGCGGATCATTGGAAAGATAGAAATCGCCGGCAGCGTCGCGTTCCCATGCACGGGCAGGCGTCGCTGCGGCGTAGTCAACGGAATCGATCGTGAGGCCGAGTGAGTTGACTATTTTCAATGTCCGGCCGGTATTCGCAAGGTTCGACGGGAAGGCGGCAACGGGAATATCCAGTCCGCCGCTCTCCACGAAAATATCCCGCCCGGCACGGTACAGCACGGCGTAACTGCCGGCGGGTAGCGTTGCTTCGGGTAACGGGACAACCGTACTGCCGTAAACAAATGTCCAGCCGTTTAGATAAAGGTCTTCGCCGGAAGCGTTGAAGATTTCCACATATTCCGTTTCGGGCAAGTCCGTCAGACCCACCGGATTTGCCATTACTTCGCTGATAATCACGTCGCCCAAAGAAGTCCCTTCCGCATGGACAAGTACGCCATACGAATACATCAGCAGACTGCATGTTAGAAAAATACGCTTCATTTCTCTTTCCGGATAAAAATCATTACCAGCCGATTCGCTCCAACAACCAGGGTATTTCCTCCGTGCCGCGTCATGTCTTCTCGATGCAACTCGATATGAACAAACATATCATAAAAACATGCCGCAAAAGGATTATCCCTTCCATACTGTAAAACCATACCCGTCACGGTCTACATCGCTTTTTCACCGCAACAGATACCTGACAGTCAAAAATTATCTATCTTTGTGCGCTCTTTCCGATATCTTTCGGACAAAGGTATAAATATAATTATGGTTTTTCATACTTTTAATGACAAAAAAAAATGACGGTAGCAATTATTGGTACAAGCGGTGCGGTGGGACAGGAGTTTTTGCGCGTACTTGAAGAAAGAAATTTTCCGGTTGACGAGTTGACACTATTCGGATCGTCGCGCAGTGCGGGGCGCGCATACGATTTTCGAGGCCAATCGCATGTCGTGAAAGAATTGAAACACAACGATGATTTTAAGGATATTGACGTCGCATTTGTTTCGGCGGGAGGCGGGACGTCCGTCGAGTATGCCGAAACGATCACGAAACACGGGACGGTGATGATCGACAATTCCAGCGCATTCCGGATGGACGCCGACGTGCCGCTGGTCGTGCCGGAAGTGAATCCCGAAGATGCACTGAACCGCCCGCGCGGCATCATTGCCAATCCCAACTGTTCGACCATACAGATGGTGGTGGCGCTGAACGTCATCGAAAAACTGTCGCATATCAGGCGCGTGTATGTGTCCACATATCAGGCGTCGAGTGGTGCGGGCGCTACGGCTATGGCCGAGCTGGTCAGACAGCACGAGGATTTTCACCGGGGCGAAGACGTTGTAGTCGAAAAATTTGCCTATCAACTGGCATACAACCTGATTCCACATATCGACGTTTTCACCGACAACGGTTACACGAAGGAGGAGATGAAAATGTATCACGAAACGCGTAAAATCATGCATTCCGACATAGAGGTGAGCGCCACATGCGTACGCGTGCCCGTGATGCGTTCGCACAGCGAAGCGACGTGGGTCGAAACCGAACGTCCCGTCGGCATGGAAGAAGTCCGCAAAGCCTTTGCGGAAGCCGAAGGGATCGTTTTGCAGGATAACCCGGCCGAAAAGGAATATCCGATGCCGCTGTTTGCCGCAGGCAGTGATCCGGTGTACGTGGGACGTATCCGCAAGGATCTGGCCAATCCCAACGGACTGACATTTTGGACCGTAAGCGACCAGATCAAAAAAGGAGCGGCACTGAATGCCGTTCAGATCGCGGAATATCTTGTCAGGGTCGGCAATCTGAAATAAGGGGCGGCTCAAACCCTTGCGCAATCAGTAAACAAGGCTTTTATAGCTCCGTCGATTCAGGCGGGGATGAAAGAAAAGGATGCCCGTCGTATACAAATCCAGGGATACGGTGACTTTCGGATGGAGGCAAAACGCTTTCCAGCGCCGTTTTCGTGCGGACGAGGCATGAATGTCTGTCACGATGCAGATGCTCTGTTCGTAAAGAAAGGGAACACACCGTGCAAAAATCCGCTCCTGCGTCTGCACGTCAACCTCTTTGCCGAAGCACAGACAGTCGACGCGTCCCAGTTTTTCCAGCGCCGGAATGATTTGCGCCTCATATTCCCCGTGCCGTATTTCTACCGATGCCTGCGTCTTTTGTCCGACGAGCTTTGTCGCCATCTCGGCGAAATCGCGTTCCGCTTCCAGTGTAATACATTGCACGGAAGAAGCCGATCCCGTGAGGCAGAGCGGAAGCATTCCCTGTGACGAGCCGACGGTCAGAATGGCACGCGGTTTGAAGCGGTTGGCAATCCGGAAAAGCAGCCGGCCTTCCTTCGGCGAGATCCCGTAACGGCGCAATGCGCGGCAAACGGTCGTCCGCCGTCCGCCGCAAGTGATGCATGTCGTGTTTTGAGAGAGTTGCAGACGGGCGGACGCCATTTCGCCGTAGAAATAATAGGCGCACCGTTCGCCGACTACGTTCGTGATCATGTCGAACACGAAGGGCGAATGTATGCCGAATCCTCCGCAGCAGAAAAGACGCCGGTAGATCGAAGTCCACAGTCTCATGTTTCGGGATGTTATACCTTGCCGAAAAATTCGTTCACGGTATAATTGAGAAAATGGTTGAACGGTTGCAGGGTCTTGAAATCTTCGGCCGCGCGTTCGATCCAGCCGGCGGTGCAGAAGAAAGATTCCGGTTTGCTCGACGAAACGACGAAATCCTTGTGTCGAAGGATGTCATCGTACGGTCCGCCGGACGGATAGCCCGGCGGCACGCGTTTCAGCATTTCGCCTTCGAGTGCGGGATATGTTTGTCTGAACGTCCGGTTTTCAATTATTTTTACAAATTCATCCATGTTGTCGTAAATGTCCTGCCGCAGTTTTTTCAGCAAAGGCGGCGGCGGACACCACACGCCTCCCGAGAGAAAGGCGCCGTCGGGTTCCAGATGCACGTAATATCCGGCATACGGACTTGTGCGCCCGCCATATCCGGTCATATAGGCGCCGAAATGGTTTTTGTAGGGCGTTTTGTCGTTCGAGAAACGGATGTCGCGATAGATGCGGTAGATGCAGTTTTTCGGGTCCAGACCGGCGATTTCGGGATCGAAAAGGGCGATCCGGTCGATCAGCTGCTGCACGCAGTCCACGAATTGCACGCGCAGTTCGTCGTATCTTTTTTTATTGTCCCGGAACCATTCCCGGTGATTGCTGTCACGGAGTTCCCGCAAAAATTGAAACAGTTCTGTATTCATATTCCGATTGTTTTTTGTGGGGCAAAAGTAGTGCAAAGATTCGTATAAATTGAAAATCGGGAATTGATTTTTTTTTATCCGTCCGGTATGCGCGGTTTATTTCGCATCCGTAAATTCGATCACTTTCGATTATTTTGCATACTTTTGGGCCGTCAATGCTTGTATTGGCCCGTAATTATACTTCACGCGGTCTGGCATTGTGAGTTTAACGATGAACGATAAACGATGAACTATGACCGGATTCATCGTTCATAGTTCATAGTTCATAGTTCACAAAACCATGCCGCGCACAGTATATGTCGTATATTTCGTATAATTCGTATAAGATGAAGAACAGAATTTTATTCACAGGTATTTTATGCCTGTCGCTCGCCGTGCTGCACGGGCAGGAGCGCTGGACGATTACCGGACGCGTGCTGGAAGATGTTTCGGGCGAAACGATGCCGTCGGTGAACGTATTGCTCTACGCGTCCGATTCGACGCTGATCGCCCACGCCGCCACGGACGGCGACGGGATCTTTTCGCTCGCGACCGACCGCTCCGGAGACTGCTACATATCCGTCAGTTTCATCGGATATTCGCTGCAGACGTTCGATCTGAATCTGACGGAGAAAAGGCGCAACATGATTCATCCCGACATTGTGCTCCGGTCTTCGGACATCGCCCTGGCGGAAGTCGAGGTAGTGGCCCGCCGCCGCCAGACGGTGTACAAGCTCGACCGCAAGGTGATTGAAGCCTCGGGATACATCTCGGCTTCGGGAGGGACGGCCATCGACATCCTCGAACAGACGCCTTCGGTACGGGTGGACGCGAACGGCGAACTGACGTTTCGCGGCAGCTCGGGATTCAAGGTCTACATCGACGGCAAGCCGGCCACGGTCGACGGCAGCGCCGCGCTGGAACAGATTCCCGCCGGGCAGATAGAAAACATCGAAATCATCAGCACGCCTTCGGCAAAAAACGAAGCCGACGGCATCGCGGGCATCATCCAGGTGAACACGAAAAAACAGACGGCCGACGGATGGAGCGGAATGATCAACGCCATGACCAGTTCGGTCGCATCGCGCAATATCGATTTCATGACCTCCTACCGCCGCGGCGACATCCGCTGGCAGACCTCGGGCGAAGCGTCGAGACGATCCCTCGTCAGCGACTTCGACCAGCTGAAACACATCACCGCCGCCGACACGCTCACCACCACGCATGCCGCCGGCGAACGCAAAAGCTACGTCGACCTGTACGCCCTCCGCAGCGGACTCGACTGGCAGACGGGCCGGAACACATGGTCGGCCGCCCTCGAATCGCGCTACCGGATACGCAACCGCGGCGGCTATCTGCACTACGACGACACCTACCGCTCGAACACCACCGGACAGGAAACAGCCGCCTCCTACAACGGACACGACTACGTCCGCCTCAACGACCTCACGCTACGGGGCGACGTCGGCCTCGAACACCGTTTTTCGGACGACGGACACCGTCTGAACGCCTCCTTTCTCGCCTTCTACGAACACGACGCCATGGAATTCTTCTACACCGACCTCTTCAACATCGACGGCACTCAGGCACAGGGACACAGAGCCTGGGAAGACGAATACCGCCTCACCGCCCAGGGCAATCTCGACTACGTCCGCCCCCTCGGCGACAAAACGGGCAAGTTCGAAGCCGGCTACTACTTCTTCACCTATACCGAAGACGGCGACTACACCATCGACTTCTACAACCCCGCGAACGGCGCGTTCGAACGCCATGACGAAATGTACAACCGCTTCGTGTTCCGGCGCGACATACACGCCCTCTACGCCATGCTCTCCGCCACACACGCCAGATTCAGCTACCAGGCCGGACTCAGAGGCGAACTCATCCACCGCAAACTGGAAAACAACCGCGAATGGGCGCGCCACACGTGGAACAAGTTCGACCTCTTCCCCTCGGCACACATCACCTGGACGTTCGACGACAACAACCGCCTCAATCTCGGCTACTCGCGGCGAATCACCCAGCCGCAGCTCTTCTACATGGAACCCTACATCGTGTACGTCGACTTCTACACCGCGCAGTGCGGTAATCCGCAAATCCGCCCCGAATACACCAACTCCCTCGAACTCACCTACAACAGGACGATCGGCGAACACTCCGCCTCCACCACCCTCTTCCACCGCCGCCGCACCGACAAGATCGAACGCGTCCGCGTGCCCTACCACACCGGCGTCACACTCGACTCGATGGCCAACGTCGGCAACGACTACGCCACCGGCGCCGAAATCACCGGCGCCATCCACGCCGCAACGTGGTGGAACATCGACCTCAGCGGAAGCCTCTTCCACTACATGATCCGAAACGAATACAAAACCGGCGACGACGAAAAAAGCCTCAACTGGCAACTCGCCTTCAACCACAACTTCGACATCGCGAAAAACACCCGCATGAGACTCGAAAGCTACTTCGTCGGACCCTCCGTAAGCACACAGGGACGCACCGACGAATTTTTCTACTTCAACCTCTCCGCACGCCAGCAAATGCTCGACCGCCGCCTCTCGGCCACACTCAACGTGCGCGACATACTCTCCACCGCACGCTACGTCGACACCAAACGCGGCGCCAGCCTCGACTCGCGCACCCTCATCTACCCCCGCTCGCCCCTGATCACCCTCTCGCTCAGCTACACCTTCAACAACTTCAGATCCCAGAAAAAAGACGCCGCCGTCACCCACGACCTCTTCGAAGGCACGAACCGTTAGGAGCTTACAAGTAAAATTCGTGTAATTTCTGGCAGAAGTTTCGAAGCGGGACAGCCCGGAGGGCTGAATTTTCATAACCGCAGGTAAGCGAAGCGCAGACGGCGGCAGTTGTCGCCGCCCCGTCCACTGCCTGAAAGGCAGGACTTCGAAAACTAAAAGTGAAGAGTGAAAGCAGCCTGACTCTTAGCTCTCCGAAGTCCTGCTCTCCGGGCAGAAGTGAGAGTCCGCCTCTCCGCGGGTCGTTGACCCGCGGTTATGAAAATTCAGCCCTTCGGGCTATTCCGGCTCCTTAGCCCCCGCCCGGCCCCAAAACCCTTTGCGCACGCCCGCCCGCAAACCACAAACAAGCCCCGTCGGACACGGCCCGCATGCAAATCCCGCGTACCCTCAGCCGAAACCCCGGACGTTGAGCTCTTTTGCCATGAAGAAAGATTTTTTTGCATGCAAAAAAAGTTTTTTGTCACGACAAAAGGGTTTCCTGTCAAGACAAAAGACTCTTTTGTCATAATGAAAAACCGATGCTGCGCACTGCCACAAATTCCATGCCGGCAAATCCGGGTCCAGGTCCGAAGGACGTGATTTCCATAACCGCAGGTCGGCGACCTGCGGCGAAGACTCGAACATACCGCGGCTGCCTGAAAGGCAGGACAGCTTCCGTATCGACAGCAACGTCCCGCCCGATCAGGCAGCGAACCGCCGACGGCCATACCTTCCGCAGGCAGCGCTTTGCCTACCCGCGGTTATAACGATGACCGGATTCATCGTTCATCATTCATCGTTCATCGTTCATTGTTCATTGTTCATTGTTCACAAAACCATGCCGCGCACAGTATAAAAATCCGCATCATCCGCGCACCGCCCGGAGCAGTTCCCGGATTATTTCGTATATTTGCACCTTTATTATGATTAAAAATATGTCACAATTATTTCCAAACAATCTGCCCTTCAAGGTAGCAGACATCCAGCTGGCTGATTTCGGACGCAAGGAAATCGAAATCGCCGAACACGAAATGCCGGGACTCATGTCCCTGCGCGGGAAGTACGCCGGACAGCAGCCGCTCAAAGGCGCGCGCATCACGGGGTCGCTGCACATGACCATCCAAACGGCCGTACTTATCGAAACATTGACAAGCCTGGGCGCAAATGTGCGCTGGGCCAGTTGTAACATCTTTTCGACGCAGGACCATGCGGCGGCAGCCATCGCGGCGGCAGGCATTCCCGTCTTTGCGTGGAAGGGCGAGAGCCTCGAAGAATACTGGTGGTGTACGGATCAGGCGCTGCGCTTTCCCGACGGAAAGGGGCCGAACCTGATCGTGGACGACGGCGGCGACGCCTCGCTGCTGTTTCACCGGGGATACAGGGCGGAAAACGACCCGCAGACGCTGCACCGCAAGGGCGAGAGCCGCGAAGAACAGGTGATCCTCGACACCCTCGGACGCATCTTTGCCGAAGACCCGCAGCGCTGGCACAGGATGCAGGCCGAAATGCGCGGCGTGTCGGAAGAAACGACCACGGGCGTGCATCGTCTGTATCAGATGATGGAGCGCGGCGAACTGCTCGTGCCGGCCATCAACGTGAACGACTCGGTGACGAAATCAAAGTTCGACAACCTGTACGGCTGCCGCGAATCGCTGGCGGACGGCATCAAACGGGCCACGGACGTGATGATTGCCGGCAAGGTCGTCGTCGTGGCCGGTTACGGCGATGTGGGCAAAGGCTGCGCACACTCGATGCGATCCTACGGCGCACGCGTGATTGTGACCGAGATAGACCCGATATGCGCGTTGCAGGCGTCGATGGAAGGTTTCGAAGTGACGGTGATGGAAGAAGCGGTGAAAGAAGGACACCTCTTCGTGACCGCGACGGGCAACCGCGACATCATCACCCTCGCACATATACAGGCGATGAAAGACCAGGCGATCATCTGTAATATCGGCCACTTCGACAACGAAATACAGGTCGACAGACTGGTCGGATTTCCCGGCATCCGCCATCTGAACATCAAACCGCAGGTCGACAAATATACGTTTCCCGACGGACATGCCGTCTTCCTTCTGGCAGAGGGACGGCTGGTGAATCTGGGCTGTGCAACGGGACACCCTTCATTCGTGATGAGCAATTCCTTTACCAACCAGACGCTGGCACAGATCGATTTGTGGCAGAAAGACTACGAAACGGGCGTTTACCGCCTGCCCAAATATCTCGATGAAGAAGTGGCGCGCCTGCACCTCGCACGTATCGGCGTCCGGCTGACAGCCCTGACGGCGGCGCAGGCCGATTATATCGGCGTCTCCGCGGATGGCCCCTACAAGGCCGAACATTACAGATATTGAAGATGCGACGCATCAAAATAAAATGAAGCAGACGCAAAAACCGAAAAAAGCGTTTCTATACAGTGGCCTGGGAATACTGCTTGCCGCCTTTGCCGCCGGACGGACGGGAATGCCGGCATACGTTTTCTGGATCCTGCTCGGCGCGGCAGTCACGCTCAAGACGCTTTTCCTCATCTCCGTCTTTCGCGTGAAGGGATTCAGGCCTGCCCTGTGGCTGTATCTCATCCTGACGGGTGTAGCCCTGATCCTCGTCGCCCTGCTTTTCAGAACGGTTTTTCACGCACCGGCGCTGTACGGGATTCTTTTCTACAGCGCTGTTTCGCTGAAAGTAGCCGGACTGATTTTAATGCTGTATTCGGGAATAAGAAAAACATCACGATGAAACCCCCAAGAGCGATTTTTTTTGATGTCGACGGCACGCTCGTCAGTTTCAAGACACACCGCGTGCCGGAGTCGACCGTCGAAGCGCTGGCCTGCCTGCGTGCGGCGGGGATAAAAATCTTTGTGGCGACGGGCCGGATGCAGTCCATGCTCGACGTGCTCGACGGGATTCCTTTCGACGGATACATCACGTGCAACGGCGTTTGCTGCATGGACCATCACGGCGCGGAGATATACGCAAGCCCCATTCCGGCCGACGACCTCGAAGCGCTTGCCGCACATCTCGAAGAAAAACCGTTTCCCGTCGCCTTCATGACCGAACGCGAGATGACCATCAACCACGTAGACGACCGCGTGCGCCGGGCCGCCACCCTGATCGGCATACATCCGCCGGAGATATGCGACGTGCGGGAAACGATCCGCCGTCCCGTCTTCCAGGTCTGTATCTATGTGGACGACGCCGAGGCGCAGATGCTGATGAACCGGGTGATGACGCATTGCGCCTGCAGCCGCTGGACGCCGCATTTTGCCGACGTGAACGCGAAGGGACACAGCAAGCAGACGGGTATCGACCGCATGCTGGCGTATCACGGCATCAGCCTCGACGAGACAATGGCTTTCGGCGACGGCGGCAACGACATCCCGATGCTCGGACACGTCGCCACGGGCATCGCCATGGGCAACGCATCGGACGAAGTCAAGCAAGCGGCCGCCTTCGTCACCACGTCGGTCGACGACGACGGCATCCGCCGCATGCTGGCACGTGCGGGATTATGTTAGGAGCAACGCGCCGTTTCCCGTCTGCAGGAGCGAATGTGCCGTTGCGGAACGGCCTGCATGCCGTGTAACGGGCCATTTCTCCGTGGCACGCCGTCACTTTTTTACTGTGCGCCATCATTGTTTCACGGCACGCTGTCATTGCTTCATTGCAGCCTGCCATTGTGTCATCGCCGGCGGCGTGCCGTTTCGCGGCAGACCGTATTTTTTGCGGATACACGGAATTTTTTTTCGCAAGACGCTGTTTTTTTCATGGCAAGTCACTTTTTTTTCACCACAAGTATTGTTTTTGTGCGAAAATAATTGTATGGCCCGTTTTTTTCGTATTTTTGCGGTGATAAAAAGCATTGTATAACAATTCAAAAATAATCGGAATATGAATGATCGTCAAAATGCGAAAATCACGATGTATCAAACGGTGTACAACACATGTCTTGAGTATGCATCCGTCTATTCGAACGTGCCGGCGTTTGTCAATGCGCTGGAGGAGGTGAACAAAGGGATTCGGCAGATCCGTGAAGTGGAAAGACGGCAGGCCGATGCGCTGTCGAAAGGCGTTACGCAGGAAAAGACAGGCGTCGAAGAGGCGCTGATTCAGTCGTTGCTGAAAGTAAGCGGAGCGCTGTATGTGTATGCATTCGAAACGGATAACAGTGATCTGTCTCTTAAAACAAACCTGAACAAGACGCAACTGTTCAAAATGGAAGACAATGTGTTTCTGATGACGGCAAACGATATTGCGTCGAAGGCCGCCGAAGCAGGCACGGCTTTGCAACACTATGGCATCGGCCGGGCGGAGCTGACAGAACTGACGGAACGCACGGCTGCGTATGAGTCGCTGATCGTCAAGCCGCGTACCGTTATCGGCGAACATAAAATCCACACGACAACACTGACGCGCCTGTTTGCGGAAACGGATTCCGTGCTCTACGACAAACTGGACAGGCTGATCAACCTGTTCAAGGTTTCGGTGCCGGAATTTTATCTCGGCTACAAGAATGCAAGGAACGTGATCAACCTGAGTGCAAGGAGAAAAAAGACAGCGGGCGAAGCGTAAACCCGAAACGGGATGAATATGGACGCGACAAGTTACGATTACGCGCTGACACTGTTATCCGGCGAAAGGAAGACGACGCTCCGGGAAAGGATGGAAGAATGGGAAGGCAAATCTCCCCGGATAGCCGATAATTTCAGGCGCGAACATTTTTTGCCCGAGACGCAAATGGTGGCGCTTATGTGCTGTATCATTGAAAATGGCGTACCGGTCTACAATGAGAAAGACGCGACATTGAAACGGATGCGCGGGAATCAGCTGAAAGGCGGTGAAATTAAGGTTTCTCCGAAATGGGTGGGATTTGCAATACCTGAAAAAGTGTATAAGAACTATCTGATCGTACACCATCACGATGAACTGGGTCTTGATGACGACGAATTCGAAAAAATGTTTGACCGGTTGGTGGAGGGAGAAAAATACGAAGAACTTCTTGACAGTTTGTTTAAACCGGAAGACTATTTGCTGTGGGTTACATGGGATAACGACGGAGATAATCCGTTTCCTTCGCAGATGTCGGAATCCCGTGAAAAGGTGCGGAATGTGCTGGGACTGGACAAAATATATATCGAACAGAATGTGCTATTGTTTTTTGTAGACGTAGATAAATTGAAAAAGAGAAACGGGAACCTTTTCCGGCCGACGTTTTGCGACGCCGATCTTGGAGAGCATTTCTGTCCTGCACCTGTCGGCTTTATTTCTCACGGAATTACATGGCCGCTTAATCTGAATAGAGAAAAGTATTCAGAGGAGGAACATCTGAAAAAAGGAAGGCCGGAAGCAGTCATGCGCAGCAAATTCCTTGCTTTAAATACGGTAGAGAAAATGATCAGGTTGTGAAAACCGTATGAAACGATAAAAAAACAATCAAATATGTCGTATATAGATTTATTAAAAACGGAAGTCGAAAAGGAAGGTTTCAACTTTTATGATTTTATCAACAAGTTATCTCCCGACGCTTTAAATGCGTTTACGGAAGATGTGATCTCCCGGAGAACGGAAAATATGCGAATGGCATTTCCCTCTTCGAAAAATATCAGTACGGATGATATTGTTTTTCAAGAAATGGTCAAATTGCCTCACGCGACCTATCAAACCGTACGGGATTTTTTAGAACAAATCTTTTCCAATGCACTGGCAGGAGTGTATTCCGATAATAAGGCCGTAATTGATAGAATTATCGCTCTTACCGTATTGCGTAAAGAAGGCCTTCGCATCGGATATATTACGCATTTGCTGGATGATCCGGCCGTAAAAGATGACATAAAAACATCTCTGGCAGTACTTTTTTCGACGATTGACAATTCGTCATGCCGTCTTTATCTGGAAAACAGGAAAAGTGATATTTACAAATATCCCTATCTTATTCCTGCTTATATTTCGGCTTATAAAAACGTCGATCCGAGTAAAGGACTGAAGATATTGATCGGTATGGACCGTCGACCCGACAATTTCAAATATTATAACCGCCCGATCATTACGTCATTGGAAAATCTTCTCATCGAAAAAGATAATATTCCGGACTATTTATCTCTTTATTATGACAAAGACATGCCCCCATGGGTAAAACAGGAATTTGAAACCATCCTGTCCAGCTCCTGGTTTACAAAGAACGAAGTCAAAAAGAAGATCGATGCTTATACTTATACTTATAGAAAAAGCACCTATCTCATTATACAAATGCCAAGCGCTCTGTATGAGAATCGTTCATTATATCAAGGACAAGTAAGGGGACAAGTAAGTGAGATAGAAAACCAAACAGCATAAAATCTTATTCAAAAAAAATGATAGCAACCGTTCCCTACGTCGAAAAAGGCACAAAATTACTGAAATGCATCTTCCCCGCACTCATAGATCTGATCTGTCTGGAAGAGAAACTGAATATGAAGCTGAATGAAACAGAGCTCTCGCAGGAAGACATGACTCAATTGAAAGCGCACTTTACGCAGTTTTGCAAATCGGTGCAAAAGGACAATAAAGACATGCATCTGGCAGGCGATGACCGTTTGATGTATCTGCTCGTCAATACGTATGCGGACGTACAGGATGAAAAAACCAGGGGATTTTGCATCCCATCTCCACTGTACATCCTGTATCAAATGCTTACCATACCGGAAGAACCGCAGTCGGCCGCTTATGCCCTTTTATTCTGCCGAACGCTGCTGTACGAAACATTCAAGGTCTTTC
>JAIRYD010000067.1 GCA_031267935.1 Tannerella sp. | reverse complement strand
CAGTCCCTCGCTTTTGTCCGAAAACAAAGCCGATCTATGGGATTCGAAAACAGTGAGTTCCGCACAGTCAATACAGGTGAAATACAAAGGGAAATCTTTGACGTCACGACAGACAGTATATTGGAAAGTGCGGATATGGGACGAAAATAACAAGCCGACACAATGGAGCAAGCCTGCAACATGGTCGATGGGACTGTTGCAGCCGTCCGACTGGAAAGCGCAGTGGATAGGCGCAATGACTGATCCCGCGCCCGAAAGTTCCCGGACATATCCTGCGCCGTGGTTTCGTCGGGAATTCACGGTTGCCAAATCTGTACACACCGCCAAAGCATACGTTTGCGGACTGGGATTCTACGAAATGTATCTGAACGGAAAGCGGATCGGCGAACAGGTGCTGGCGCCTGCGGTGACCAATTACGACGAGCGGAAATTGCCGAAACTGATTTATTTTTACGATGACCAATCGACGCAACGCGTTCTATATAATACTTTTGACATAACAGAATATTTGAAGAAAGGAACCAATACAGCCGGAGCCACGCTCGGAAACGGATGGTACAATCAGCGCGAACGCCGCGTGGAGGGCGAAATGTGGTATGACGTACCCAAATTACTGATGCAATTGGAGATTACTTACACGGACGGAACGACGGAGACTGTTGCGAGCGACGCTTCATGGAAATGCGCTACCGGTCCATTGTTGCACGACGCTATTTTTTCAGGAGAGATTTACGACGCCCGTCTGGAACTGGGCAACTGGCACATGAACAGCTATGACGATTCGGCATGGCAACCGGTACAACTCGTCAAAGCGCCGACAGGACGGTTGCAGCCTCAGCTTGCGCCTTTCGACAAAGTGACCCGTACTCTGACGCCCTCATTCAAAGGACGTATCAACGATTCAACATGGCTCTACGTACTTCCGGAAATGATTTCGGGATGGGCGGCGCTCACAGTGAAAGGTCGCTCGGGAGATTCCGTCGAACTTCGTTTTGACGGCGAAGAGGGTGAAGATTTCGGACAAAAAGATGTGTACATATTAAAAGGAGGAAAGCAGGAACGGTGGGAACCGCGTTTCACATGGCACGCTTTCCGCAGTATCAGGGCAATAACCCGCAATGTGGAGATGAATCATGAAAGTATAGAAGTTAAAGTCGTACATACCGATCCGGCAGAAACCGGACATTTCGAATGTTCGAACGAGTTGTTCAATGCCGTTCACACAGCGTATCTGCTTACGCAACGCGATAATTTCCACGGCAGTATCAGCAGCGACTGTCCGCACCGTGAACGGCTGGCTTATACCGGAGACGGACAGGTGGCGGTCGAAAGCGCGCTCTGGTCGTTCGACATGACGCAGTTTTATCGTAAATGGTTCGACGACATGGACGACGCCCGAAACAAGCAAACGGGTTATGTGCCTCATACGGCTCCTTTTGCAGGTGGCGGAGGCGGTCCTGCATGGGGATCGGCGTATGTGATTATGCCCTGGGCATACTATCGTTTTTATGGCGACACGCTGCTGCTGAAACGGCATTACGCCGGGATGTCGCAGTGGGTGTCCTATCTGGAAACGCGGACGGACGAGCGGGGTATTGTTGTCGGGGAAGAACCGAAAGGCTGGTGTCTGGGCGACTGGTGTACGCCGGACAGACTGGAACTGCCCGAACCATTGGTAAACACGGCTTATTATTATCATGTGGCTTCGTTGATGACAAAAATAGCCGGCATACTCGGAAATGAAGAGGACAGACGGCATTTCGCGGCATTGTCCGAAAAAATCAAAACAGACTTCAACCGCGTGTTTTTCAATCCCGAAACCAAACAGTACGGCACGGGACGACAGGGCGCCAATGTTTTTCCCCTGATATTCGGAATCACGCCGGAAGAAGAAAAAGACGCCGTGTTCAACGCTTTGCTGGAACAACTGGCGTCCGTCGACTATCATTTCGACACCGGTATTCTTGCCACGCCTCTCCTGCTGAATGTGTTGTCGGAAAACGGACGGACGGATACGGCATACAAAATCATGAACCGGCGTACGGCGCCGGGGTTCGGTTATTTGCTTGACAGCGCATATACTTGTCTGTGGGAAACATGGGACGGAGGGGCGTCGCGCAATCATCCCATGTTCGGGAGCGTGACGGCATGGTTTTACCGCACGCTGGCGGGTATCGGATTCGACGAAAACAGTATGGGAATGCGACGCATCCTGATTGCTCCGCAACCGGTGGACGATCTGGCATACGTAGCCGCATCCTATGAATCGCTGTATGGAACCATTCGTTCGGAATGGCGCAAATCGCGGGAATGTTTCGACCTCGCAGTGGAGATTCCGGCAAATACGACGGCTACGGTTTGCCTGCCTAACAGGAGCGAACAGGCAGTCCGCGAATCCGGCGCACCGCTGGAACAGGCAAAAGGCGTTCGCTATATCGGTGAAAAAGACGGCTGTACGATCATGGAAATTTCATCGGGAAAGTATTCGTTTACAGTTGATAAATGATATGTAATGAAAAACGCGATTATCTTGAGATACTTTTTGTATTTTTGGTCCGAAAAATCATTGTCCCGTCTGATTCGGTAACACGAGGGGAGAGGTGAAATTTCCGGATTCGAAGTTTAACGAATAAAATAAAAACCGTATGACAACAGCGCTTATTATCATTGCAGTGGCAGTCGTTATTTTGTTGCTTTGGATGATTGTCACGCACAACAAGTTCATCGCCAGGAATAACCGTGTAAAACAGACCGAAAGCAGTATCTGCGTGATGCTGAAGCAACGGAACGACATGATTCCGAATCTGGTCGCCGCCGTGCAAAACTACGCGGGACACGAGAACGCCACGCTGACGCGAATCGCCGAACTGCGGGCGCAGATACAGCAGGCGGGCAGCGAACACGAGCAAATGCAACTCGGTGCGGAACTCTCCCGCGCGCTGGCCCACATCAAGGCCACAGTCGAAAACTATCCCGAGCTGAAGGCCGACAGGCAGTTCCTGCGTCTCGAAGAGTCCGTCGAGGACATGGAATATCAAATCCAGGCGGCGCGGCGCACGTTCAACGCCGCGGCGGTAGATTTCAATAACTACGTGGAAATGTTCCCTTCGAGCATCATCGCCTCCATGAAGAAATACAGGCCCCGCGAGCTGATCTCCATCCCCGAAAGCGAAAAGGCGAACGTCGACGTGCAGGCGCTGTTTAAAAGGTGATTTTATCAAACACGGAGTGCACGGAGAGAACGATGAACTATGAACGATGAACGATGAACTTCATTAACTATGAACGATGAACGATGAACGATGAATCAGGTCATAGTTCATCGTTCATAGTTCATCGTTCACAAAGCATTGCTTTTTTACGCTGCATTCTTTGATTATCCGAACAAATAAAATATCTTTGTGCCGTTTGTCGGCAAGAACCTGAATGTTTCAGGCCATTACCGGAAGCGGAAATAAAGTGGTTATAGATTATATTTTCAATGAAAAAAGTGTTTTGACATAGAAAGGCGCGGTGACACGTACTTTTAGACATGAACGATAGCGTTTGCTATTATTCGGGATGCTCTGAAACCTGGTAAGTTAGACAAGTATCCGCCTGAATAAGTTGTGAATGCCCGTATGGACAGGCATGGGCATGACTTTTTCCAGGATACATGGTTTTACCAGGACCGCAGAGCATGGGAAGTCGGCCCGTGCTTTTTTAGGTCCGTACGTAAAAAAAGGATGTAACACATGTCGGATATGAAAATTTCGAGGACGGTCGCGTGCGACTGCGTATACGGTATTCTATATGCCGTGAGTCTGATCCCGATGCCCGTGCTGTATGCACTGTCATCTTTTGCCTGCTTTCTGGCGTGCCGCATGGGCGGATACAGGCGTCACGTGGTGATTCAAAACATTGCGCGCTCGTTTCCGGACAAAAAGTATGAAGAAGTGCGCGTCATCGCGAGCCGGTTTTACGGTTGCTTTGCCGCCTATTTTGCCGAGATCGTAAAGAGCATTTCGGCTCCGGCCGGCAGTATTGAAGCAAAAGTGGCGTTCGAGAATCTGGAAATCATCGACGCGCATGTGAAGGGAGGCCGCAATGTGATTGCCTGCCTGGGGCACTGCGGCAACTGGGAGATGCTGAACATTCTTCCGGTCAAGCTGTCGCACGGCGTATATGCCGTTTACAGGCCGCTCAAGGCAGGAATAGCGGACGAGCTGATGGTCAGGCTGCGCTCGCGGTTCGGTGCGACGCTGATTCCGGACAAGTCGGTCGTGCGCCATATCCTGTCGGGCAAAACGCCGCTGTCCGTCTATCTGTTTCTGGCCGACCAGTGTCCGCGCATCAGGGAAGACAAATATCGCTTTGTCTTTCTGAATCAGCAGGCATATCTGTTTTCGGGGATGGAAAAGCTGGCGCGCAGAACGGATTCGGCAGTCGTCTACCTGCATATCACGCAGGTTGCCAAGGGAAGCTACCGGGTGAGATGCATGCCCCTCTGTACGGAAGCCGGCGCGACGCGCGAGGGGCTGATCACTCAAAAATATGTGTCGCTGCTGACGGAAAACATCACCGAACAACCCTGCGGCTGGCTGTGGACACACAGGCGGTGGAAAAAGTGAGCACGGACGAAGGACGGGGCGATTCATCGTGCATCGTTTTATCCGTAAAACGTGTCTGCCTCCGGGTGATTGCCGCCGTCCGGCCGTAAATTCCCGTCTACCTTTGCACCATCGGCGGCTACCTTTGCACCACCGGTGGCTACCTTCGCGCCATCGGTGGCTACCTTTGATGCATCGGTAGCTACCTTCGCACCGTCGGTAGCTACCTTTGCACCGTCGGTAGCTACCGGGCAGTCGTTTTGCCTACCTTCGGCCCGTTGTTGCCTACCTTTGCACGATTGTTGCCTACCTTTGGCGCATTGTTGCCTACCTTTGGCGCATTGTTGCCTACCTTTGGCACATTGTTGCCTACCTCCGCACTGTTTTAGTCTACCTTTAGCCCGTTGTTGCCTACCTTCGGCGCATTGTTGCCTACCTTCGGTGCATAGGTAGCTACTTTTGATGCATAGGTGCCTACCTTCGGCGCATCGGTAGCTACCTTTGCTGCATCGGCAGCTACCTCCGGCGAATCGGCAGCTATACTTCACGCGATCTAAAATTATGAGCTGATGTGACGCACCGCCACAAATTCCATGCCTGCAAGCCCAAGTCCGAAGGACGTGATTTCCATAACCGCAGGTCACCGACCTGCGGCGAAAGACCCGAACATACTCCTGCTGCCATCCCTTCCGCAGGCTGCGCGTTGCTTACCCGCGGTTATGAAAATAACGCCCTTCGGACGGGTAGACTTGCCGGTGTCCGGCGAAGTGGATGCGTAACATTAGATAATAGAAAAAGAATCACTATCTTTGCCACAGAAAAAAACAGCAGTTACCATGACCGGAAAAATAGCATTGATAACAGGTATTACGGGGCAGGACGGTTCGTTCCTTGCAGAGTTGTTGATAGAGAAAGGCTACGAGGTACACGGCATTATGCGCCGTTCTTCCTCTTTCAACACCGCCCGCATCGAGCATCTTTATTTTGATGAATGGATAAAGGACACGAAACAGAAACGTTCCATTGAACTCCATTACGGCGACATGACGGATTCGAGTTCGCTCTTTCGCATCATCCGCCAGGTGCAGCCCGACGAGATATACAACCTTGCCGCCCAGAGCCATGTCAAGGTGTCGTTCGACGTGCCCGAATACACCGCCGAGTGCGACGCCGTCGGCACCCTGCGCGTGCTCGAAGCCGTCAAGGGGCTGGGGATGGAGCGGAAAACAAAGATATATCAGGCATCCACTTCCGAACTGTACGGCCTGGTGCAGGAAATCCCGCAGCGCGAAACCACGCCGTTCTATCCGCGTTCGCCATACGGCGTTGCCAAGCAATACGGCTTCTGGATTACCAAAAACTACCGGGAAGCCTACGGCATGTTTGCCGTCAACGGCATCCTGTTCAACCACGAAAGCGAAAGGCGGGGCGAGACCTTCGTTTCGCGCAAAATAACCCTTGCCGTGGCGCGCATAGCCCGCGGATTGCAGCGCCGTTTATATCTGGGCAATCTCAATTCGCTGAGAGATTGGGGATATGCAAAAGACTACGTCGAATGCATGTGGCTGATGATGCAGCACGACCATCCCGAAGATTTCGTGATCGCCACAGGCGAAATGCATTCGGTAAGAGAATTCTGTACGCTGGCATTCGCCGAAGCCGGAACCGCGCTCGAATGGCAGGGCCAGGGAACTGACGAAAAAGGAATCGACCGCAGCACGGGACACACACTCGTCGAAGTCGACCCCCGATTTTTCAGACCGACTGAAGTGGAACAACTTATGGGCGACCCCGCAAAAGCAAAAACCCTGCTGGGATGGAATCCCACAAAGACGCCTTTCACGCAACTGGTCAAAATCATGATGGAACACGATATGGAATACGTAACCCGCAAAAGATGAACGGCAGACACACCATGAACAAACAATCCGCAATATACGTCGCGGGACACCGCGGACTGGTCGGCTCCGCGATATGGAAAAACCTCCTCTCCAAAGGCTATACCCGCCTGACCGGAAAAACATCCGGCGAACTGGACCTTCGCGACGCCTGTGCGGTACGGCGCTTCTTCGACGAAGCAAAGCCGGAATACGTCTTTCTGGCCGCCGCAAAAGTCGGAGGCATCATGGCCAACACGACCTGCCGCGCCGATTTCATCTTCGACAACCTGCAGATACAGCAAAACGTCATCGGCGAAAGCTTCCGGCACGGCGTAAAAAAACTCCTCTTCCTCGGCAGCACATGCATCTATCCCCGCAACGCCCGGCAGCCCATGGCCGAAACGGAACTCCTGACCTCGGAACTGGAATATACCAACGAACCCTATGCCATCGCCAAAATAGCAGGACTGAAAACATGCGAAAGCTTCAACATCCAGTACGGAACAAACTTTATAGCCGTCATGCCCACCAATCTCTACGGCCCGAACGACAATTTCGACCTCGAACGCAGCCACGTGCTGCCCGCAATGATACGCAAATTTCACCTCGGAAAAAGCCTCATGCAAAACGACTGGGAAGCAATCCGCGCCGACCTCGGCAAACGCCCCGTAGGAAACATAACCCGCGACAGCGCCCGCGACGACATCCTCTCCCTGCTCGGCCGGCACGGCATCGCCAACCGACACATCACCCTCTGGGGAACGGGCGAACCGATGCGCGAATTTCTGTGGAGCGAAGACATGGCCGACGCTTCGGTCTTCGTAATGGAACACATCGATTTCAAAGACACCTACGCACCCCGCTGCCGCGAAATACGCAACTGCCATATCAACATCGGCACGGGCGCGGAAATCTCCATCCGCGAACTGGCCGCCTTAATCTCGAAAACCGTCGGCTACGGCGGCGACATCAGATTCGACGCCTCGAAACCCGACGGCACGATGCGCAAACTGACCGACGCCTCGAAACTCAACGCCCTGGGCTGGCGCCACCGCATCGAAACACCCGAAGGCGTGCACATGCTCTACGAATGGTATCGCGGAAACCCCTGAAGATCCTTCACGCGGAAAACCTTTCGAACCCAGGGCAACCGCATCAAAATCAGCGCTCCCTATAACCCGAAGGCTTAGATTTTCATAACCGCGGGCAAGCGTGGCGCAGCCCGCGGAAGAAACGTGACTCGCCGTGTCCCCACTGCCTGAAAGGCAGGACAGCGCAGTAATAGCGAGTCCTGCCTTTCAGGCAGCAGGGAGTGTGTTGTCATCCCGTCCGCAGGCTGCGCTGCGCTTACCCGCGGTTATGAAAATCCGGCTTGTCAAGCCAAAAACAGGCAACGACTGCGCATATTCTGTGATAAACTTTGATCCGGTTGCCCTGTTACCACCGTCCGCCGACCGGCACGAATTTTTTTACTATCTTTGCGCCACGACAGAAAATCGTCAACCCATAAAAACAGTTCATACAATGAAACCTCTATTTCTCATTTTCGCAGCCGCAAGTCTGGCCGCATGCCGTCCGGATGCAAAAGACTACGAACAGTACGTGAACCCGCTGGTCGGGACGGACCTGCGCATCGTCGAAGGCAAGGATCGCAATTCGACCGAAGAACGCGGACATACGATGCCCTCCGTAGGCGTGCCGCACGGCATGACGAACTGGGTGGCGCAGACGCAGGCCTCGGAAAACAAATGCGTGCCGCCCTACTACTATTTCCGGCACGCCATTCAGGGCTTCCGCACAAGCCGCTGGATGAACGGCTCATGCACGCAGGACTATGGCAGCGTGACCGTCATGCCCCTGCAGGACGCGCTGGCCGTCGAACCCGAAGCGCGCGCCTCCACCTTCAGTCACACGCGCGAAACGGCTACACCCTCCTTCTACAGCGTGATGCTCGACGACTACGACATCTTCGCCGAACTGACCGGACTCTCGCGCGCCGCGATCATGCGTTTCGACTTCAGGCGCGAAGGACCGCACTATCTCGTCGTCGAACCGAACAGCGACGAGGGACTCGGATACGTCGAAATCGACACCGCGCGCCGTGAGATACGCGGCTACAATCCCGTCCACCGCATCTATCAGGGATGGGGCAGGGATGCCGGATTCAGCGGATACTTCGTGATCCGGCTCGACGCCGCCATCGAGGCCTGCGGCGTCTGGGAAAACGGCGAAATACGCGAAAACGTCGCGCACATACAGGGCGACACGACGCACACGGGCGCATGGATCCGCCTGGCGGACACCGCGCCGTGCCGGATGCTCGTCAAGATCGGCACATCGTTCACCGACATGGATCATGCACGCAAAAACCTCGACGCCGAAATACCCGGATGGCGGTTCGACGAAGTATGCGCCCGCTCGTCCGCCGCATGGAACGACGCCCTGGGCCGCATCGATGTCGAAGGACCCGATGCCGAAAAAAAGATAAAATTCTATACCGCCCTCCACCACACGCGCTTTCTGCCGCGCACCTTCAGCGACGCCGACGGCTCCTATCCGCAATTCGACGCCCTGCACGTGACGCGCAACACCGGCGACGGCTCGACCTACTACTGCGATTTCTCACAGTGGGACACCTACCGCGCCGTCCATCCGCTCTTCACGCTCGTCGATCCCGCACGCAACGGCGAGATGGCGCGCTCGCTCGTCCTCAAGGGCCAGCAGGGCGGATGGCTGCCCATCTTCCCGGCGTGGAACAACTACACGGCCGCCATGATCGGCGACCACTGCATTTCGATGCTGGGCGATGCCATCCTCAAAAATATCCCGGGCTTCGACTACGAAGCAGCCTACGCGCTGATGCGCCGCAATGCGTTCGAACCGAACACGGACATGGAATCCTATCGCGACGGCAAAGGTCGCCGCGCACTGCCGTCGTATCTCGCACACGGATACGTCCCCCTCGAAGACTCCGTATGGGATGCCTTCCACCGGCGCGAACAGGTATCGCGCACGCTCGAATATGCCTACGACGATTACGTCCTCGCACAGGTGGCCGCCCGGCTGGGCAGGACCGCCGACGCCGACGCCCTCTCGCTCCGTGCACGCAATTATCTCCACGTGATCGACTCCGCCACGGGATACGCACGCGGAAGACATGCCGACGGACGATGGGTCGAACCCTTCGACCCGAACCGTTTCGTCTCCTGGATTTGTGAAGGAACGCCTTTTCACTACACGTGGTATGTGCCTCACGACGTGCCGGGACTGATTCGGCGGATGGGTGGAGAGGCACGTTTCGTCAACCGTCTGGACACCTTTTTTGCCGAAGGATACTACTGGCACGGCAACGAACCGGGACATCACATCGCCTATCTCTACGGATACGCCGGACAGCCCTGGAAAACGCAGAAGCTGGTACACGAAATCATCGACCGCGAATATCGCAACACGCCGGACGGTCTTTCGGGCAACGAAGACTCCGGCCAGATGTCGGCATGGCTCGTGTTCAGCATGATGGGATTCTATCCCGTATGTCCGGGCGCGCCGTACTACGTCATCGGCAGTCCCTCGTTCGAGAAAATCACCCTCACGCTGCAAAACGGAAAGCGGTTCGTCGTCGAAGCAAACGGATACACGGACGAACGGATCTATATCCGCTCCGCCACGCTGAACGGCAAACCGTACGACCGCTTCTTCATCACCCACGAAGAGATCGTGAACGGCGGCACGCTGCGGCTCGAAATGGGAGAGGCGCCGAATGAACAGTGGGGGCGTTCATTAACGATGAACGATGAACGATGAACGGCGGAGTGGTGAGCAGGGCGGGGCGGGTTCGCCGTTGCCGTCTCTCCCGTTTCCGGTTCAAAAAAAACACCGTGCCGGGTGCAGTGTCAATAGCCCCATTCACAGTTCATCGTTCATCGTTCATCGTTAAAGAACGAAGCCCGCGCCGCGCACGGTCGGAATCCCCGCCGTGCGCGTCGTGCGCGCCGTGTTGAGGATCGTTACAGGACGCCGTGTTCGACCAGTACGGCGATGCGTTCCGTGAGGGCGTCTTTTCCCGCGGGGTCGTATTTGCTTTTGAGGCTGGCGCCCAGCATGCCGGCGAACAGGTTCCAGAACGAGGCGCGGAGGCTGCCCAGGTAGGCGGAGACGAGGTGGTAGCTGCTCTGGTTACATTCGCGGTCGATGAGTTTGATGAGCAGTTTGCCCTGCGTGAGGGTGAGTTTTTTCAGTTCGGGCTTGTATTCGCGAAAGAGTTCTTTTTCCATTCTTTTCAGGTGTGCTTCGCGTGCTTTGTCGTCGGGCAGTGTTTCGATGTATTCGTAGGTTTCGATCAGCGTTTCGTACACGATTTTGGCGTAGGGGAGTGTGCGCTTCACGTCGCGGACGAGGTTGGTGTACTGCCGGCGTTCACGTTCGTTTTTGAAGGTGATTTCGGGGAAGACGCATACTTCGGGGAGCCATGCGGTGTAGATCGTGTCCGTGCCGTCGACGTAGCAGACGTAGGCGCCTTCGGGGACTCGCAGGGGGATGTCCTGCGGCAGCCGGGCGTGGCAGGCGAGGATTCCTGCGGCGGACATCAGGGTGATGCAGATCTGTAATCCGGGGGAGTGCATGGTGTGTTTCGGAATGGGGTTTGTGGCGCTGCGGTTTTATTTGTCGACGATTTTTACCGCCGTGATCCTGATGTTCTTCAGCGGGCGGTCGTTTTCGTCGGTCTGCAGGAATTGTATCTTGTCGACCACCTGCATGCCCTTGACCACTTCGCCGAAGACCGTGTAGGCGCCGTCCAGATGCGGCACGCCTCCTTCGAGCATGTAGGCGCGGCGCTGTTCGGGCGTCAGGGCGGTCTGTTTTTCGGCCTCCATCTTGTCGAGCTCCCGTTCGGTGAAGAATTTGCCCGTCACGATGTAGAATTGCGTGGCCGAGGAGGCCTTTTCGGGGTTGGCCTCGTCGCCCGTGCGGGCCGCGCACAGCTGGCCGCGCTTGTGGAAGTATTTGGGATAGACGATTTCCGCCGGGACGGTGTAGTCCAGGTCGCCGTCGCCCAATTTTCTGTCGGCCGGCGCGTCTTTGGAGTTGACGTCGCCCGCCTGAATCATGAATTGCTTGATGACGCGGTGGAAGAGCAGCCCGTCGTAGCGGTGCGTTTCGACGTGCCTGATGAAGTTGTCGCGGTGCAGCGGCGTGTCGTCATACAGCCGCACCCTGATCTTGCCCATACTGGTGGCGATCTCTACAAGCGTTTCGTGTCCCTGTGCGCGCATCTGCATTCCCGTCGTCAGACAGAGGCTTCCGCACAGCATGAGAATCATTCTTTTCATATATCCTGAGTTTTTAATCTTGCAATATCGAATCAGAACAGCGCCGGAGGATAGGCGCCTCCGTCGACCAGCGCGCGGATTTTCTCCACCACGCCCGGACGGTCTTCCCGGTATGTGACGCCGAACCATTTCGACGCCGTATCCAGCACTTTCACCGTCGCCTTTCCCGTCGTCGTCAGTTCGTTTACCATGAGGGGGATGAAATATTCGCGCTTCGGATCGTTTATGCCGGCGCGCAGAAACGTCCTGAAATACGCCTCCGAATGCGCGAAGTAGTCGGGCGTAAAGCCCCACATGTTCATCGACACCGGCGTGTTTTCTTCGAGAAACACGGTTTCGCCCCGTTCGTTTCCGAAGCAGATGCGTCCGTCGACGCGTGCGATGGCCGTCCGCTCCACCACCGACGTAAGGTAGCCCCGGCCGTCGACCTCGCACACCCCCCGCGCCACCGAGCCCGATTCGCTCAGCGTGTTGCCCACGCGAAAGCCCACCATGCAATACCTGTTTTCGCCGCCCTCCAGTCCGGCCAGCTCTTTTCCCAGGACGGCAAAGCTGTCGCGTCCGTAGAAATCGTCGGCATTGATGACGGCGAACGGTTCCCCTATGACCTCCCGCCCCATCATCACGGCATGATTCGTCCCCCACGGCTTGGTGCGTTCCTTCGGGCAGACGAATCCTTCGGGCAGACTGTCCGGCGACTGGAAAACGGTCTCCACCGCCACATGACGCTCGTATCTGCTCAGCACCTTCCGGCGGAAATCCGCTTCAAAATCCCTGCGGATCACGAACACCACCCTGCCGAATCCGCCGCGTACGGCGTCGAACACGGAATAGTCCATAATCGTTTCGCCGTTCGGCCCGATGCCGTCCAGCTGCTTCAGCCCTCCGTAGCGGCTTCCCATCCCCGCCGCCAGTATCAATAATGTAGGTTTCATAGATATGTTTTCAGTTTCAAACGGTTCATTAAACCACGGCAAATTTACGCGTTATTTTTCAAACCGCCTGCACAGGACGCATAAAATATTCGTGCCGCCCCCGTCCGCCCGCAAGGCGGCGCGAATTTACCGGTTATAATTCTTGAGTTCGTAAAAATACAGGTTTTCACCCTTCTCGCCGAATTCGGTATTTTCCGCCTCGACGCGAAAGATTACATACGGCTTCGAAGGAATCGTCCCCGGAGCGTCGACCTGCACGAGGCAGGCGGTCACCGGCATCTTTTCCGCGCCCTCAAATTCCGTGACGGCCTGGATGGAATTGATCGCAAGCAGCTCGTCGTCGGCATAAACCTTCACCTTCAGATTTTCGGGCTTCACCGAAAGATCCGCGGTTCTTTCCGCCTTTCCCTCGAAATCCGTAACCCGTCCCGATATCGTGACTGCGGTTTGCGAATGACACACGCCGGATGTAAAGAAGCAAAGTGCAGGGAAAAGATGTTTTACCTTCATGCCGTTTTATTTCATTTCCGTTTATTCCCGTTCCGCCGCCGGCGATCCGTACTGATACTTCGTCAGCCGGAAGCCGTCGAGATAAATCTTGCGGCACGCGTCCTCCTTCCCGTCCAGACGGATATAGCCGTATACGCGCTGCGTCCGTTTCACGGGACTTACTTTCAGCCTCAGTTCGCAGTATCCGTTTTCGCGTATCGTGCGCGAAGCCGTGTAGGTCGTGTCGTCGCAGACGGTGCGCAGGTGCATTTCCACCGGTTCCCTCATGCGCGGCGTGACGCCCCACACGTGCATGCCCAAAACAAACGTGCTGCCCGACGAATAGGCCGTGCCGGGTTCGATGTCGAAGACCATCATGTTTGCCAGCATGCGGGGCGAAAGTTCGCGGTAGCGGCGAAAGGTCCATATCTCCAGCGAATCGCGGTTCATCTCCGTCACCGGTTCGGGCGCCGCGTCGCCCAGCGCGTCGATGCGCGCCTGCACGTCCGCGAGCGCCAGCTTGTAGATCCGCATGTACGCATCCAGATTGTGCCCGTACCAGACGAGCGAACTGTCATATTCCGCCTCCGTCACGCCGTGTTTTCTGAAAACGGACCGGTACAGCGCCGTCTTCTCCTCGTTCGTCGGAAACGTGGCCGCATCCATGCCGATCATGTCTTCCGCGATCTGGATGTCGACAAGCACGTGCTGCATCTTCCTTTCGGGAAGAATCCCTTCGGGCGCACGGCTGCATGCCGCGAACATCACGGCGCACAGCACGGCGAGGGCGGCATACGGATATGTTTCTGTCTTACTCAAAGTTCAAAATTCAGATTTCTTCGGAAAACGGCCTGTACGATCTCGTGCGCCGCATTCATTTGCGATTGATGGAATGCGACAGCGTCTTGCGATAGAACAGCAGCAGGATGGCCACGCCCACGCATATCGCCGAATCGGCAAGATTGAATATCGGACGGAAAAAGACAAACTCCTGTCCGCCCCAGATCGGCACCCATCCCGGCATGTCGGCACGTATGAGCGGGAAATAGAGCATGTCCACCACCTTGCCGTACAGAAACGGCGCGTAGCCCTCGCCATAAGGCACGAACGAAGCCACCTGTCCGTAGCTGTGGTCGAAGATCACGCCGTAGAACACGCTGTCGATGATGTTGCCGAACGCGCCCGCAAAGATCAGCCCGATGCACGCGATGTATCCGAAGCGGACGTTGCGCCTGATCAGACGCCAAATGTAGACGGCAAGCGCCGCGATCGCCACAATCCTGAAAACGGACAGAATCCACTTGCTTATCAGCTCGATCCCGAAAGCCATACCCGGGTTTTCGGTGAAATAGATCTGAAACCACGGGCACACGTAGATGCTCTCGTGAAGCGGCATGTGTGTTTTCACCCATATCTTCAGCGACTGGTCGAGGACGAGCAGCAGCGCGATGATGGCTGCCACGCCCAATACTTTCCTGCTTTTTTTCGACATCGGCAGATCCTTTTATTTTGTTCGGCCCGTCTTGGCTTCGATGCTCAGCGTGGCATGAGGCACGGCGCGCAGACGCTCTTTTGAGATGAGCTTGCCCGTTTCGCGGCAGATGCCGTAGGTCTTGTTTTCGATCCGTATGAGCGCTGCCTGAAGGCTCTGGATAAACTTCATCTGACGCTGCGCCAGTCGCCCGGCCTCTTCCTTGGACAGCGTCGCGGCGCCTTCTTCCAGCACTTTGAACGTGGGCGACGTGTCCGACACGTCGTTACCGTCCGAATTGGTCAGGCCGGCTCTCAACAAATCATAGTCTCTTTTTGCAACTTCCAGCTTCTCGTTGATAATTGCACGGAACTCTTCCAGTTCCTCATCCGAATATTTCGTCTTTTCCAACATAATACATTCTTTTATTAGTTTATTCTGTTTAATAATGCGCTCATACTTTTTCAATCTTCACTTTCAGTTCGAAATCTTCGAAATCGAACACGGTTCCGTCCGCCGTCTCTCCGCCGGCCACGCGGATCTCCGTCGCCAGCACCTGATTGGCAATATACCGGCGGTGCGCGCCGATGGCGGCATCCATTTCATCGGCGGGGCTGACGGTCACGCGGATCTTGTCCGTGATCTCGAAGCCGCTGCTTTTGCGCAGGTTCTGTATGCGGTTGACCAGTTCGCGTGCAAGGCCCTCCCGGCTCAGTTCGTCCGTGACGGTGATGTCGAGCGCCACCGTGAGGCGGTTTTCGTGAGCCACCAGCCAGCCGGGGATGTCTTCGGAGATGATTTCCACGTCGGCCGACGTCACGACGGCCTCCTGTCCTTCGACGTGAAAGACAAACGTCCCCCGGCTTTCGAGCGCGGCGATGTCGTGCTGCGTCATCGCCTGCACGGCTGCAGCCAGCGGCTTCATGATTTTGCCGTATCGCGGTCCCAGCTTTTTGAAATCGGGCTTTACGCGTTTCACCAGCATTTCGCCGGCGTCTTCGATAAACTGCATCGACTTCACATTCACCTCGTTCAGTATAAGATTGCGGACCGCCTCCAGTCCTTCCTTTTGCCGGCTGTCGACGACGGGGATCATGATGGCCTGCAGCGGCTGGCGCACCTTGATATTCACCTTGCGGCGCAGCGCCAGCACCATCGACGACACGTCCTGCGCCATCTGCATCCGTTCCTCCAGCGGTTTGTCGACGAGCGCTTCCCGGCAGACGGGGAAGTCGGCCAGATGGACGGATTCCGCCGTTTCGCGGCCCGTGGCGGCCGTCAGGTCCAGATACAGCCGGTCGGCATAGAACGGTGCAATCGGGGCCATCAGTTTGCCGACCGTCAGCAGGCAGGCATACAGCGTCTGGTAGGCCGACAGTTTATCGGCCGTCAGTCCCCCGCCCCAGTAGCGGCGGCGGTTCAGGCGCACGTACCAGTTGCTCAGGTTGTCGTTGACGAAGTCGGCAATGGCGCGGCCGGCGCGCGTCGGTTCGTAGGCGGCGTAGTATTCGTCCACATCCTTCACCAGCGAGTTGAGCAGCGAGAGAATCCAGCGGTCTATTTCGGGACGGGCGGCCGGTTCCACGTCGGCTTCGCGATACGTGAAGCCGTCGACGTTGGCATACAGGGCGAAGAAGGAGTAGGTATTGTAGAGCGTGCCGAAGAACTTGCGACGTGTTTCCTCGACGCCTTCCATGTCGAACTTGATATTGTCCCACGGCGATGCGTTGGTGATCATGTACCACCGCAGGGGGTCGGAACCGTACTTCTCGATGGCGGCAAAGGGGTCGACGGCATTGCCCAGGCGTTTGGACATCTTGTTGCCGTTCCTGTCGAGCACCAGTCCGTTGGATACGACCGTGCGGAATGCCACGCTGTCGAAGATCATGGCGGCCAGCGCGTGCAGGGTGAAAAACCATCCGCGTGTCTGGTCGACGCCCTCGGCAATGAAGTCGGCGGGGAAGATTTTTCCCGCATCGAACGTTTCTTTGTTTTCGAAAGGATAGTGCACCTGTGCGCAGGGCATGGCGCCCGAGTCGAACCATACGTCGACAAGGTCCGTTTCGCGCGTCATCGGTTTGCCCGTGGGGGAAACGAGGATGATTTCGTCCACGAAGGGACGGTGCAGGTCTATTTTTCCGTAATTGGCGGCCGAATAGTCGCCCGGACGGAATCCCCGGTCGCGCAGGATGTTGCTTTTCATCCGTCCGGCGTCGACCGCGCGGTCCATTTCCTCGCACAGTTCGGCGAGCGAGCCGATGCATTTTTCTTCCCGTCCGTCTTCGGTGCGCCAGACGGGCAGCGGCGTGCCCCAGTAGCGGCTGCGGCTCAGGTTCCAGTCCTGCAGGTTTTCCAGCCATTTGCCGAAGCGTCCCGTGCCGGTGCTCTGGGGCTTCCAGTTGATGGTATCGTTCAGCGCCATCATCCGTTCGCGGCATGCCGTCGTGCGGACGAACCAGCTGTCCATCGGATAGTAAAGCACCGGTTTGTCCGTACGCCAGCAGTGGGGGTAGCTGTGCGTGTATTTTTCTATTCTGAATGCCCGTCCCTGCTGTTTGAGCATGACGCAGAGGTCGACGTCGAGCGTGGGGTCGCTGTCGGTGAGCGCCGGGTCGTATTCGTTCTTCACGAACCGGCCTGCATAATCGCGGTAGAGGTCTGCACGGACGTTTGCGGCGACATATTCCGCGTCGAGGTCTTCCATCCGGAAGAAGCGTCCCTGCAGATCGACGGCGGGACACGGGTTGCCGTGGCGGTCGGTCAGCTGGACGGGCGGTACGCCGAAAGTTCTGGCCACGCGTGCATCGTCGGCGCCGAACGTGGGTGCGATGTGTACGATGCCCGTACCGTCGGCGGTCGTCACGTAGTCGCCCGATATGACGCGGAAGGCGCCCTGTCCGGGGTTGAACCACGGGATGAGCTGTTCGTATTCGATGCCGACAAGGTCCGTGCCGGCGTAGACGTCGGGCAGGATGCGGTAGGGGAGCAGTTTGTCGCCCGGCCGGTATGCGTCCGGGGGCATGTCGGCGGCTTTCGGATTGAAGAAGGCGCCGACGAGGTCTTTTGCCAGCACGACGGTGAGGGGGTCGCCCGTGTAGGGGTTGCAGGTCTGCACGGCGACGTAGCTGATGTCCGGTCCGACGCACAGGGCGGTGTTCGACGGCAGTGTCCAGGGGGTGGTCGTCCATGCGACGAAGCAGGGCGCGCCCCAGGCGGTCATTTCCGGTTTGGGTGTTTTCATCCGGAAGAGTGCGACCACGGTGGTGTCCTTCACGTCGCGGTAGCAGCCGGGCTGGTTCAGTTCGTGCGTGCTCAGCCCCGTGCCTGCCGCGGGCGAATAGGGCTGGATGGTGTAGCCTTTGTAGAGCAGTTTTTTTTCGTAGAGCGTTTTCAGCAGATGCCAGAGCGTTTCGATGTAGCGGTTGTCGCAGGTGACGTAGGGATCGCTCATGTCGACCCAGTAGCCCATCCTGACCGTCAGGTCTTCCCATTCGCGCGTATATTTCATCACGGCTTTGCGGCAGGCGGCGTTGTAGGCTTCGACCGGGACGGTTCGTCCGATGTCTTCCTTGGTGATGCCCAGTTCTTTTTCGACACCGAGCTCGACGGGCAGACCGTGCGTGTCCCAGCCGGCTTTCCGTTTCACCATGAAGCCTTTCATCGTCCTGTAGCGGCAGAAGATGTCCTTGATCGAACGTGCGATGACGTGGTGGATGCCCGGCATGCCGTTGGCCGACGGGGGGCCTTCGTAGAATATGTACGGAGGGGCGTCCCTGCGTATTTCCATACTTTTGCGGAAGATGTCATTCGCCTGCCATCTTTCCGAGATCTGTCTGTTTACCTCCGACAGGTCGAGCCGGTCGTATTCCGTAAATCCGTTGTTCATAGAACTCTGTCTTTCTCCTTTGTAAAATCGCCGCAAAGTTAATCCTTTTTGTCGAAATACAATCACATATTCCCATTGTATGACTCCGGCTGCAAAAATAAACACGGCCGATGCGTGCAGGTTCGGCCGGAATTGTGCGTGAACGTCATTAACGATGAACGATGAACGATGAACGATGAATCCGGTCATAGTTCATCGTTTATCGTTCATAGTTCTCTTCGCGTGCGGCGGTTTACCGTACTTCGGTGATTTCGATCACGTGGCTGACCGTATGCGACGACGAGAAGACGTCGATGCCGGCTTTCATCAGGTAATCGCCCGAATACGTGTTGCCGTGGCACGGGAGTCTCGATCGCGTGCCTTCCATGAGGCATATTTCTTCTACGCGGTACATCCGTCCGGCGTCCAGTCCGTCGAGCCGCAGCGGGCGGATGTTTTCGCGGTAGCGGGGATGGATGTCGAAGGCGAAGAGGACGGCGTGGCTGCGTGCGTCGTCGCTGTAGAGCAGTGCGGCATGATCGCTTTCGACGGGCGAGTGGAGGCGGTAGAGGTCGCCTTCGCCCATGAGGGGCGAGAGGCGTTTGAAGGTCTGCACGGCCTGCCGGCAGTAGGACTGTTCGGCTTCGTTCATTTCGTGGATGCGGATGTCGAAGCCCAGCTTGCCTGTCATCGCCACGTCGGTGCGAAACTTGAGCGGCTGCCGGCCCCAGCTCGTCACGTGCGCCGAGAGGGTTTTGGAGGGAAAGAAGTGCGAGAAGCTCCACTGGATGAAGATGCGTTCGACGGCGTCGGTGTTGTCGCTCGGCCAGAATTCGGTGAAGTATTTGAGCGCTTCGTAGTCGCTGCGTCCGCCGCCGCCCGAGCAGAGCATCATCGGCAGGTCGGGATATTTGCGGTTGACGCGTGCGAGCACGCGGTAGAGTCCGCGCACATGTTCGATGTAGAGGTGCGACTGCCGGTCTTTCAGATACGGCGAGTAGATGTTCGTGATCGGGCTGTTGCAGTCCCACTTGAAGTAGGCGATGCCCGGATATTTCGTCTTCAGGCTGTCCACGATGCCGAAGACGTAGTCCTGCACCCGGGGATTGCTCAGGTCGAGCACCATCTGGTGGCGGAAGTAGTATTCGTCGCGGTTGGGGAGGTGGATGACCCAGTCCTTGTGTTTTTCGTACAGTTCGCTTTTGGGGTTGACCATTTCAGGCTCGATCCACAGTCCGAACTTGAGGCCGCGCCGGGCGGCTTCGTCCACAAGCCGGCCGATGCCGCCGGGCAGTTTGTCGGCCGTCACGTCCCAGTCGCCCAGTCCCTGGCGGTCGCTGCTGCGCGGATATTTGTTGGCGAACCATCCGTCGTCGAGCAGAAACATGTCCACGCCCAGTTTGACGGCTTCGTCCATGATGGCAGTCAGTTTTTCTTCGTTGAAATCGAAGTACGTGGCTTCCCAGTTGTTGAGCAGCGTCAGGCGGGGTTTGTCGCCGTCCTTGAGCTGGTATTTGCGCGCCCAGGCATGGATGTGGCGGCTGGCCCTGCCTTTGCCTTCGGCGCTGAAGGTGAAGACGAGTTCGGGCGTGCGGAACGTTTCGCCGGGGGGCAGCGCGTATTCCGATGCGTAGGGATTGATGCCCGAGAGGATGCGCAGCCGGTTGTACTGGTCGACTTCGAAGGTGAAGCGGAAATTGCCCGTCCAGTTGAGGGTGGCCATGAGGATGCGGCCCGTGTTTTCGCGTGCTTCGCCGTCGAGGGCCAGCATGAAGAAGGGGCTGCAGAAGAGGTTGGCGCGGCTGCCGAGCTTCGTGTCGAGCATTTTCTTGCCGAAGGTCAGCGGCGTTTCCGTCATGACGGCTTCGTGCGCCCAGTCGCCTGCAAATTCGGTGAGGAAATAGCGTCCGGCCGAGAGGTGCAGCAGCGAGGAGGCATAATTGTAGAGCGTGACGGGTTTCTTTTCGCGGTGCGTGATTTCGGCAAAGGTCTTGATGACGTCTTCGCGGGCAAAGGCGACGAAGTGCAGTTTCACTTCGACGGGATACTTGTCGTCGCGCAGTGTGACGACCGTTTCCGTCACGCCGGGCTGCGGCTGCGTCGCTTCGTGCGAGGCGTACCGCAGCAGCAGCGACGGGTTTCCGTCGTTGTGCAGCATGCGGATCGCCGGTTCGAAATAGTCTTCCATCCCGTGCGTCAGGTACGCTTCGCCCTGACCGGGGAGGTGAGCGATGTCGGCGTCGTGCGTCAGCCGTTCGCCGAACCAGACCTGATACAGCCGTCCGTCGTCGGACACGCGGTATATCAGGCTTGTGCCGTCGGTATTCACTGCGACGACGGTCGGTGCCGCATCCTGCGCCGACAGGCATGTGGCGCATGCCAGCAGGGCGAGGAGATACAGATAACAGATACCGGGTTTCGTTTTCATGTGCTTTTACGATTAAATTTTTGCAAATGTAATGCGTAAATATGAAACATGCAAACGGGAATTGCTGAATTGTGAGTTTTAATGATGAACGTGAAGAACGATGAACTTTGAACGATGAACGATGAACTGTGAATGTGAAGAACGATGAACGTACAGTATGGAAGTTTCCAGATTCAAAACAGATCCAGTTCGAGCTGCATGCCTTTCGCCGTCCCGCTTTCGCCCGCATTGCCGACGCCGAAACCGAGCAGCCTGACGGGCCTGTCGCTCAGGTCGACGTGCGTCATCATTTCGCGCACGGCCGGCCAGCACTGCTGCAGCTGCGTGAGCCGTTGCGGAAAGGTGCGGCTGCGGGTGATGGTCCGGAAGTCGGCATATTTCACCTTGACGGTGACCGTCCGGCCGTAGAAATGTTCGTCCTCCATCCGTTCGAAGACTTCGCGGGCCAGCTGATAGAGTTCGACGGTCAGGAGCGTGCGGTTGTCTTTGTCCTGGGCGAAGGTGGTTTCGGCGCTGACGGACCGGGTGATGCGGTCGGGTTCGACCGGACGTTCGTCGATGCCGCGGGCGTGGAGGTAGAAATGGTGTCCGGCCTTGCCGAAGAGGCGGACGAGCTGCGCTTCGGTACGCTGCCGGAGGTCGCAGCCCGTGCGGATGCCGTTTTCGTGCATCTTGCGGGCGGTGACTTTGCCCACGCCGAAGAACTGTTCGATTTTCAGTGTTTCGATGAAGCGTTCCGCCTCGGCGGGGGTGATCACGAACAGGCCGTCGGGCTTGCGGCAGTCGGAGGCGACTTTGGCCAGGAATTTGTTGAACGACACGCCGGCGGAGGCCGTGAGCTGCGTTTCGTCGCGTATGCGCTGCCGTATTTCGCGGGCAATCAGGCTGGCCGAAGGCATCCGGCGATGGTTCGCGGTCACGTCGAGAAACGCCTCGTCCAGCGACAGCGGTTCGACCAGGTCGGTATATTCGAGGAAGATGCGGCGTATCTGCATGGACACCTCGTGATAGGCCGCGAAGCGCGGCGGCACGAAAATCAGATCCGGACACCTGTTGCGGGCCGTCAGCGAAGGCATGGCCGAATGGATGCCGAACCGGCGCGCCTCGTAGCTGGCCGTCGCCACCACACCGCGCGCTTCGGGATAGCCCACCGCAACGGGTTTCCCGCGCAGCGCCTCGTTGTCGCGCTGCTCGACGGAGGCATAGAAAGCGTCCATGTCGACGTGTATGATTTTGCGCATGTCCGAACCGTGAT
>JAIRYD010000029.1 GCA_031267935.1 Tannerella sp. | reverse complement strand
TCTGCGGCTGCACGGAAGGCTGGCTTGCCGTCTTCGACCGTCGCCCGGCGATGAAGTGGGACGACAAAATCTACATGAAGAAAGAAACGGTCGACGGAAAAACGGTCACGGTGGCTGGAATGTAAGGAAGACAGTCCCTCCCCGGATTCGGTTCAGACGCGGAGTTTTATTCCGGCAAACAGCGTATCCGGTTTCAGGCTGAAAACCGCGTGCATCTCGCCGGCCATCGACAGACCGCAACGATCGCAGATGCCGGCCGTTTTCCCCTGACATTCCGTCAGACGCGCGCCGTCGGCCATGATGAAGTTCGACACCCAGCATTGCTTCCTGAACCGGTTGTGCTTCATCAGCTTCAATCCCGAAATCGAATTCATCACAGGATAGCCCGCCTTTTTCTTTCCGATAATCAGATCGATCACTTCGGCGCGTCTGCCCCAGTCCAGAAAGAGATATTCCGTTCCGGCGTAAGGAGTATGGAAATTCAGTGAAATAGACTGTATGCGAGGATTGTCCCGTGCAAATTCAATGGTTTCTTCCACAGACGTGAAGTTGCGGGCATTGATCACCATGTTCACACTCAAGCGCGGATGGCCGGCCGTAGCGATATTTTTCACCAGACGGTCGAAAGCGCCTTTCCCGCGTATCTCGTCGTGAAAACCGCCCAACCCGTCGAGGCTCACCCAGATGGAATCGGCTTCGGAACCGGCAAACGGCATCTGGGCATTGGTGGTGATGGTTGCGGAATAAAATCCGATGGCTTTCGACAAGCGAATCAAACTGTTCAGATCCCGGTCGCCTTCGCGCCACAAGGTCGGTTCCCCCCCTTCGAAATCGACGAAACGCGATCCCAGACGGTAGGAATATTCCAGCTCTTCACGTATCTGTTCGAATGTCTTGACACGTGGATTCTTCGATTGATAAATCGTGCAGTGCCTGCATGCGAGGTTGCACCTGTCGGAGATGAACAGCACGGTCTGCAACGGCTTTCTGGCGCCGAAGCATCTGGCTTTGAGAAACCACACGGGAAGGTACAGCAGGGCAGGTATCATGATTTCATGGAATAAAACAGACGATGATGATTGTCAGACAGAAAAATACCAGCAGATTGCGTGCCAGCAGCCAGCGAATCATGAACCAGTCCAGATTGGCAGCCCGTATCCGCTCCCAGTCGTTCATCGGTCCCATCCATATACCGGGCGAAAATTTTTTCTCCGGGTGGCGGACAAATTCGACCATCAGATAAAACAGTCCGGCCGCCATCGGGAAGGTAAGCATGGCGAGCAGATACACGGAAGGCAGATATCCCGCAATCACCCCGTACAGAATGCTCAGGAAGACCGCCGCCAGCAGGACAAACAAGCTGACCAGCATCCGCGTCCGGCTTTTCAACAACACGGCGAACGTCTTTTTTCCCGCCTCACGATCCGGTTCGCAGTCCATGATGGCATGTGTATACACGATATTGGCCACCAGCAACCCGACGGGAATGGAAACAAACGCCATCGTCCAGTCCCATTTCCCGCAGGCGGAATAATAGACACCGGCCATCAGCAGAGGACCAAATATGAATCCGATAAGTATCTCGCCCAAACCGTGATATGACAGTCGCAGCGGCCAGCCCGAATAGGACAGACCCAGTATGGCCGTTATCAGTGCGATCCACAGGATGACCGTTCCCCTGACGATGAATATCGCGAAACCCAGACCGAGGGCTGTCAACCCGAACGCCAGGCAGGCAATGAGCAGCTGTTTCATATCAGCCTGTCCGGAGGTAAGATAGACGCATTTGGCAATCCGTGCACGGAAGCCTTTCCGTACCATCGCTTCGCGAAATTCCGTTTTTTTGACTTTGTAGTCGAAATAATCGTCGAACAGGTTCATACTCAGATGACCGGCCAGTACGCCCAGGATGGCCGCCACGCCCGTGACGGCCGAAAAACCGTCTTCGCGCGCAGCCATACACAGCGCAAGCACAGCCGGTAACAAACTCTGCGGAAGCGCTGTCGGACGTGCGTTCCGTATCCAGAAACGAATGATGTGCATGACGTGATTCATACTTAAAACTTGCGGCAAATATACGGACAAAATTTGAAATATGGAGAAGATGGAGGCTCCATAGGGAATATACGACCTGAAAACAATCTGCGTAAATCATCATAATCAGCATCATCCGCGTGTTACAGACAGGAGGACACGGGACGTTGACGATTTTTTATTCCGATTTGTGCCTGAAATATTTTTTTATATTAACAGAAAAACGGTACATTTGCACCCGATTATACAAATTTACAAAAATAAACGAAATGAAAAAACATTACTTCTTTGTAATTACCGCCATTGCAGTCGCGGCAACGACGGTATGGCCAACTCTGCGTGCACAGGAAACGGCGCCATTCAGCCAAATGAATCTGGCTTTGAAATTTTCCACGATGGGCGCCGGTCTCGAACTGGCGACGCCGCTCGGCTCGTACCTGAATATGCGTGCCGGTGCGGACATGCTGCCTCTCTCGTCGCAGGGTTACGACAACTATTCGCTGAACAGCTATTCCGATGATCTGGAACCGGCCTTCGGCTTCACGCCCGAATATCGCGCCAAAGGGAAGATACAGATGATACACGGTCATTTGCTGGCAGATATATACCCGACTTCGCGCAGCATATTTCACCTTACGGTCGGTGCATACGTCGGGACGAGTCAGATCAAGATTCAAGGCTCGATTGTGGACCCGAAAAACAACGCGCAGGCCGAACTCCTCGAGGGCTACGAATGGCCCGATCTGAATATCGATGGCTACGAAGTCACCACCAAAGACGGACGCGCCAATCTCGACCTTCTCCTCGGCAACGCCGTCAAACCCTACCTGGGCATCGGACTCGGCAGAGCCGTCACGCGGAAAAGTTTCGGCGTGAAATTCGAACTGGGCGTACTCTATCAGGGCGATTACACGCTGAAACAGGACGGACGCATACTCAATCTGAAGAACACGGACGAAATCGAAGGCGAAGACATCAGCCTCATCAACGACTATGCCAAATGGATAAAATGGTGGCCGATGCTTAATCTGCAATTTTCATTCAGACTGTACTGATGCAACGGATGAACAGCCCGCACTCCTTGCAGAAGCGCGGGCTGTTTCGAGTCGCAAAGCCGAATATGCCGGAAAAATGAGTCCCGCATTGATATTGATCGTAATCGCCGCGTACTTTGCCGTCCTGTTCACGGTATCGTTCGTGGCCGGAAAACGGAGCGACAACGAAGGTTTTTTCGTGGGCAACCGCAGGTCGATGTGGTTTGTGGTGGCCTTTGCAATGATCGGCTCGAGCATTTCGGGGGTGACGTTCGTATCCGTGCCGGGCATGGTCGGCGCAAGCAGTTTTTCGTACCTGCAGATGGTGCTGGGTTTTGCCGTGGGGCAGGTGCTGATTGCCTTCGTGCTGGTACCGCTTTTTTACAGGATGAAGGTCATTTCCATCTACGAATATCTGGAGAGCCGTTTCGGCGCGTCGTCGCACTATACGGGTGCATGGTTTTTCTTCGTGTCCAAAATGTTGGGTGCGTCGGTACGTCTTTTTCTTGTGTGCCTGACGCTTCAGCTGCTTGTTTTCGATCCGCTTCATCTGCCCTTTATCCTGAACGTGACATGTACCGTGGCGCTGGTGTGGCTCTACACGTTCCGCAGCGGGGTGAAGTCGCTCATCTGGACCGATTCGCTGAAAACGTGCTGCCTCGTGACGTCCGTCGGGATGTGCATCTATTATGTGGCGGCAGACTTGCAGCTAAGCTTCGCGGGACTGGCGGAAACCGTTGCCGGAAGCGAACTGTCGCAGATGTTCTTCTTCGACGATTTCAACGACAAACGTTTCTTTCCGAAGCAATTCCTCGCGGGCGTCTTTACGATGATCGCCATGACCGGACTTGATCAGGACATGATGCAGCGCAACCTGAGTTGCCGCAATCCGAAGGATTCGCAGAAAAACGTCATCACCAGCGGCATCATGCAGTTTGTTATCAATCTGCTGTTTCTCGTTCTGGGCGTACTGCTGTATACCTACACCGCGAAGCGCGGCATCGAGAATCCGGCCATGAGCGACGAACTGTTTCCGACGATTGCGACCGGCGGATATTTTCCCGCAATAGTGGGCGTACTCTTTATCGTAGGGCTGATTTCGTCGGCCTATGCCACGGCCGGCTCGGCGCTGACGGCGCTGACGACCTCGTTTACGATCGACATCGTGGGCACGAAAGGAGGAAGCGACGAAGAGGTGCGACGTCTGCGCAAGCGGATTCATGCGGGTATGGCATTTGTCATGGCCGCAGTTATTTTCGTATTCAACATGCTTAACAACACGAGCGTAATCGATGCCGTATATACACTGGCAAGCTATACGTACGGCCCCATCCTGGGTATGTTTGTGTTCGGTATTTTCACAAAGCGGCGCGTGCGCGACAAATACATTCCCGTCGTCGCCATCCTGTCGCCCATCCTTTGTTATGTGCTGCAAAAACATTCCGCGTCGTGGTTCAACGGCTACCGGTTCAGTTATGAACTGCTGCTTTTCAACGCCCTGTTTACTTTTGTCGGCTTCCTGGCCCTCACGAAAAAATGCGGAAAAACAGATAATTGATTTGAACCGTTATACTTTACGCAGCACGTTTTTGCGAATTGCGAACAATGATGAATCAATCCATTCAAACCTTCGCACGTACATTCGAGAAAAGAACCTGAAAGCTTGGAACAGGAATTGGAAAAAGGACTTGATAGAGAAATATAATCCTGAATGGAAAGACCTGTACCCGGAAATAATCGGCTGATTTGCCACCTGGATTCCAGTTTGTCCAGCTTCGTTGTTCGTCTCGTAAGGCTCTGTCTTCGCCCTTCGGGCTTGCCAGTCGCCAACTATTGACTCCGCTGGAATGACGTAAGAAGAAAGTGTCATACTCGGGTTTGTTTTTT
>JAIRYD010000239.1 GCA_031267935.1 Tannerella sp. | reverse complement strand
CGAAGGCAAAAGCTATCCCTATCTGCAAAGCCTTGCGAACAATATCCCAGTACCCCCGGATAATCCTCCCGACAACCCCACGACAGACTTCGCCGGCGGCGCCGGCACATCCGCCAGCCCCTGGCTGATTCGGACGGCGCAGCAACTGAGCAACTTGCGCAAATATACCGGCGATGTCAACAAACATTTCAAACTGGAAAACGATATCGATCTCTCGACTTTTATCACGGAGACATGGAGCAGTGGAGGATGGGCTCCAATAAGCGGATTTTTCGGACATTTGGATGGGGCGGGCCATAAAATAACCGGCTTATGGATTCACCGCACTTCCGATTATGTCGGACTGTTCGGTGATTTATACGGAGGAATAATTGAAAATCTTGGTATAGTGATCGACAACGCAAAAGAAGGAGTATATGGGCACAGTTACGTTGGTGGATTAGTAGGAATAGCAGGAGCTCATTCTTCTCAGGGAACAACTGTATATAGTGACATCACAAACTGCTATGTTATCGGAGATGTTGCAGGAAGTGGAGGTTATATCGGTGGGTTAACAGGGTACAACAATCAGGGTAACATCACAAACTGCTATGTTATCGGAGATGTTGCAGGAAGTGAAGATTATATCGGTGGGTTAACAGGTGAGAACTGGAGTGGTGATATTACAAACTGTTATGCTGGCGGTACGGTCACAGGCAATGGAAATTTTGTCGGCGGCTTAGCTGGCACAGGCTGTGGTATAATCATTGAAAATAATATAACAATCGTGAAGAGCAATATCACGAACTGCTATTCCACTTGTACCGTCACGGGAACAGATTACGTGGGCGGTCTGGCTGGCGCCGTATGCAATCTGTCGAACAACTATGCCGCAGGCTCCGTCATGGGCAGTGGTGAACATGTCGGCGCGCTGGTTGGGCTAGCAAGAAGCGAACATGTCAGCAACAACTATTTCGACCGCCAGGTTACCGGGCAAAGCCTGGGCGTAGGCGACGGCGCTCAAACCGGCATCACCGGCCTGACCACGGCACAGATGATGCAGCGAAGCTCGTTCTCCGGCTGGGACTTCGCCAAAGTCTGGGCCATCAGCGAAGGCAAAAGCTATCCCTATCTGCAAAATATAGCAAACGGTAATTCCAATGTCCCCGACAACCCCACGACAGACTTCGCCGGCGGCTCCGGCACATCCGCCAGCCCCTGGCTGATCACCACCGCGCAGCATTTGAGCAACCTGCGCAAATACACGGGCGAAGCGCACGCCGGCAAGTACTTCAAACTCGGCAGCGACATCAGCCTCTCTACCTTCATCACCTCGACGTGGAGCGCCGCCGGCTGGGAACCCGTCGGGACAACCGAGGCTCCCTTCTCCGGCCATCTGGACGGCGACGGTCACCGGGTGACGGGGCTGTGGATCGACCGCGCGAGCGCCGTCCACGCCGGCCTGTTCGGCGTCGCCGGCGCAGGCAGCACGATCGAACGGCTTGGCGTCGAGACGGACAACGCCCGTGGCGGCGTGAAGGGCGGCAACTACGCGGGCATCCTGGCCGGTCTGTCCGGCAGCCTCTCGAACTGCCATGCGGCGGGTGTCGTCGCAAGCGCGGGCAGCGGCTATGCGGGCGGTCTGGTCGGCAGCGCCGCCGGCGAGATCACGGACTGCCACGCCTCCGGCAGCGTGACGGGCTACAGCACGGCGGGCGGCCTGGCGGGCTACGCCACCCGTAACATCACGCGCAGCTATGCCACCGCCACCGTCGCCGGCGTCGGCTACGCGGGCGGTCTGGCCGGCAACTGTGCCGGCAGCATCTCCTACAGCTATGCCACGGGCTACGTCACGATCACCGGCTCCGTCGGCAGCGCGGGCGGCCTGGCGGGCCTCTGTGCCGGCAGCATCACAAACTGCTATGCCACGGGCGACATCGCGGGCCGAAGCGCATACGGCACCCTCGGCGGCCTGGCGGGAATCGCGAACAGCATTGCAACCAGCTATGCCGCGGGCGACATCTCCGGCAACAGCCAGAGCTACTACATCGGCGCCCTGGCGGGCAGCGCCGCCGGCAGCGTCGCAAACTGCTACTACCTCCTGCGGAGGGACGGACCGGGCGGTGGCGGCGCGACCGGCCTGTCCGACGCCGAATTAAAGACGCGCGGCAACATCGCGGGCTTCAACTTCAACACGGTATGGGACATCGCCGAAGGCCGGACATACCCGTATCTTCGCGGCGTCGGACGCGACTATCCGGGTTCGCCGGCGGACATTCGCCCGCTCCCGGACGTCGCGCCGCTACGTGCGCATGCATCCGGCGGACTGCTGCATATCGGCGGCCTGACCGCCGGCGAACCGTTCGCCGTGTACGACATCCGCGGACGGTTGCTGCACGCAGGCCGGGCAGCCGGCAGCGAACAGACCGTCGCACTGACGGCCGAAGGCATCCTTGTCGTCGCGGCCGGCGGACGGAGCGTGAAAGTGATTCACGGTTTAAATTTTTAATAGATAATTTACAAGTCAATAATTTAAAACATAAATGAAATGAAAAAGTATTTGTCAATATTGTTATTTGTCTGCATGGCCCTGCTTTCTCCGGGTTGCGAAAAAAGCGGTCCCGGAGGAGGCGGCGGCAGCAGCGGCAGCGGTGAAGAATTGCCGGAATATCCGGAAGGGACCCTGCTTGCGGTGGAACTCGAACCTGCGGAAGACGTTTTCGACTATTACCTTACGGACGGCGAAACCGATATCTGCATCATGAACAGCGATGAAACGTCGAAACCGCTTTTCGCCATCGTGCAGGATCGCGTATCGAAAGAATCCTTCGGCATCTTTTTCTCGGAAGACGGCCATCCGATGATGTACGAACATAAAGGCACGTACATCCTGCTGGACAACTTTTCGGGAACCCGGGCGGATGTGGCCGTTATAAACGAAGAGGGTGAAATCAAGGTGTATCGCGAGGCGGAAACGGGCGTGGACTGGGACAACGGATTTTATGAATACTGGAATGCCCCTTCCACGCGGGCGATAGACTGGAAAAGACTGGGCGGTCTGTATCTGGACGAATTGCGACTTATCGGAGTAGGCGTAGGCTACGGGATAAAGGCGATTCCGTCCATAATAGGTATGAGGTATGGCGATCCGCTTGCTTATGTCGGTTTCGCAAGTAATTTTGTGGATATGCTCGACGAGGCCATACCGGACAACAAATATATTAAAGCTACGAAACTCACTCTGGATGCAGCCGCAACAGGTACCCTTGCTGGAAAGGTTTTAAATTGCCGCAGAGATGTTTCCTCCTGCCTGGAGGTTGCTTTAACAGGACTGTACGAGCATACGGGCAAATACCTTTCCGATATATCCCGTCCCGAAAAGGAAGAACAGTTTAAACTGGCTGAATACGTACTGGCCGGCGGATACGGCACGATTCAGGTTACGTTACGATGGAACAACGTGAACGATATCGACCTGCATGTGAGGGATCCGAACGGCGAATCCATCTACTGGAATCACAAAAACTCCGCCTCGGGCGGATATCTGGACTTCGACAACACGGAGTCGCATGGCCCCGAAAACATATTCTGGCACGAAGCCCGGCTGACGGGCGATTACTACGTATATGTCGACCATTACGCCGGCAATACAAGCGCCCAATATACGGTTTATATTGATGCCTTCGGTCACAGTAAAACGTTATCCGGGGTAATCAACCGGTTTGATACCAAACTGGTAGCAGTGTTCGACGAGCAGGGTATCAATACGAATGTCACTCTTTTACCGCCCATGCTGAGCAGGCCTGCCGCCGAAAGGAAACCGCTCGAAACGGCTCCACGCGGCGAAGCGAAAACGGGATTCCCGGATTTGCAAAAGATAAAAGACCGCATCGGCCGGACCGGAAAGGACATCGAATAATCGGAACAAAGAGAATATCTCACTATATCTTATTAATTATCTAAATTTTTATTTTCTAAAACAAACAACAAAATGAAAAAGATTTTTATTGTATTGGCAGTGGTTACGGTTGGCGTAATCACGAGTAGCGCACAGGACGGCAGCGTAAAACCCGGCAAGGGAAGTTTCTCGCTCGAAGCAGGTTTTTCTCCCTTCTCGGTGACGGGCGAAAATATCCAGCTTCATGGCGGACAGATCAGGGCGATCTATTCGGTGACCGATAAGGTCGGGATTCGTCTGGGACTGGGTTTTGGCGTCGAAATGGTATCCAACGACAACGGACAGAGCGGCGACGACTGGCGGAAGACGACCGGAAATTTTTCCAACATATCGTTTACGCCGGGCATTATTTACAACTTTAGCGGGACGGACAGGCTGACGCCCTACATCGGCGGGGAATTGATCTTCGCCACCTCGTCGGCCAACGATGTCGAAGAATCGAGGGATTCCAAGACAGTCACCCGAAACCTCAGTGAAGACGGCCTGTTCAACACTTTCGGCCTCGGACTGTTCAGCGGTTTCAACTACTACCTGGCCCGCAACCTGTATGCCGGTGCGGAGTTGGGTCTTTCGTTGAAATCCTATTCGCTGAAAAATACCGTCATTGAGGCGACGAACAACGGACAGACGCAGACAATGGAACCGAAAGACAAGGCGAGCCTCACCTCGCTGGGTACGGTCTGCACGCCTGCAATCCGTTTGGGCTGGGTGTTCTAACGCAAGGAAACACATTCCTTCTCAAACCTGTATGCCTCCGCAGCGGTGTCGAATAAAATGCGTCACGCTGCGGAGGCTTCCTTCGGGAGGCCGAACCGTGAACCACGACGTGCCATACCCCCCGCGGCATATTTTTTTTGCACGAAATATTTACATGTTCCGGAAAAACATTTTATTTTCGCCGTCGAATTACAGCCGGTGTCTCCGGCCGGCTGCAACTGATTTTTTTTGTTTACATTTGCAGCGGTAAAATTACAGAGACATGACATGGGGATTTATGCGTAATGTTTCCGGTAGAAAAAAATTCAATATACCGGATTTTTCGCTTGCGAATTCGAGGTATGACTAAATAATATTCAATATGAACGTATTGCTAATCAATGGAAGCCCGCACAAAAACGGATGTACATTTACCGCTTTGTCCGAAATTGCGGGAGCGCTGGAAACGCAGGGGATTGAAACCCGTATTTTTCACATCGGCACAAAAGCGATCCGGGGATGTATTGCCTGCGGACAGTGTGACGAAACCGGATATTGCGCCTGTTCGGGAGACATTGTCAATGAATGTATTGACCGGATAAAAAAGGCGGACGGCATTGTTGTCGGTTCGCCGGTTTATTATGCTTCGCCCAATGGCGCCCTGCTCGCACTTTTAGACCGGACGTTTTATGCAAGTGGCGATGCTTTTGCCTGCAAACCGGCTACTGCCGTAGTCAGTTGCCGCCGTGGAGGAGCCGCTTCCGCCTTCGATGCCCTGAACAAATATTTTACCATCTCGAACATGCCGGTCGTTTCGTCTCAATACTGGAACGAAGTCCACGGCAATACGCCGGAAGAAGTCAGGCAGGATTTGGAAGGCCTGCAAGTGATGCGGACACTGGGGCGTAACATGGCATGGCTGTTAAAATGTATTGATGCAGCCAGAGAAACGGTTCCGTATCCGGAACGGGAGGCCATTCGACACCGGACAAATTTTATCCGGTAGAAGTATTCGGGAATTTTGCCTTTTTTAAACGGATGGATTACACGAAATTCCATCCCTGAACTTCTTGGGCGTCACGCCCGTGTATTTCTTGAAATACTGCCCGAAGAACGACGGATTGGCGAAGTTCAGTTCGTCCGATATCTGCTGTACGCTCAGGCGGCTGTCTTTCAGCAGACTCTTGGCCTGCCTCATGACCATGCCGTTGATCCATCCCAGGGCGCTTGAGCCTGATTTTTCCTTGACGACCGACGAAAGATAACGCGACGTGATGCACATTTCGTGGGCATAATACCCGATTTCCCTGTGTTGCTGATGATTCTGGGCAACCAGAAACAGAAACTTGCGGAAAAGCATGTCCTTCCGCGAAACGGATTCGTGAACGATCGGTTTACCTCTCTTATAGATGGAGGCAATTTCGCAGTATATCACACGGAACATGCTGTTGGCTATTTCCAGTCGGAAAGGATGGTCGATGCGTTCGTATTTTTGTATCATCTGCCGGCAAAGCTCCGTCAACATCTCCCGTTCCTCCTCCGACAGAGATATGCACGGATTATTCTTGATATACAGGTAGTAATCCATCAGAGAAGGAATCCGGATGTCGTTGAAAAGTTTTATGCCGGCAACCATGACAAATCCTTCCGGATCGTCGCCCGTGCTTACGGTCTGCAGGATGGAGAACGGGAATGCCACGCACATATCGCCTGCTTTCAGCCTGTAATGCTCCAGATCAAGGAAAAATTCCGCTTCGCCCTGCAGGCAAATAAAAAAGCCGCCATTGCGCAGACGATGCGGTATTTCGAGATCGTGGAGCATGCGGCCGGTATTGCTGTTGAGGCTGAATCCGTAAAACAGTTTTTCCTTCGTGGCGCTATTGGAAAGTCGATCGCCGGTTAATGCTGCTGCCTTCATATTCCTGTTTTTATTCCTTTCGACAAAATTAGATATTCCCGTCCATTAAAACAAGATAAAAAAACAATATAACGTGCAAATCAAACATTTTTGACTAAATACAGGATAGATTTGAACGGCATTGCGGCCGTATCTTTGCCGAAGAATGATTGTCCGGTAAAAAACGGAGCATATCAAGATCTGATGAATATGAAAAAGTTATTTTTTATATGGGCGGCAAGCCTGGCATTGTTTACTCCAGCCTGTACGCAGAAGAAAACGGGCGGCAAAACAGTTCAAACGGTAAAAACGGATACCGTCCGTATTTACGGTGAAAAGTCGAAAATAGTGATCCCGGGGAAGATCAAGGCGGCATCCGACGTGAATCTGTCGTTTCGTGTGTCAGGCCCCATTTCCCGGATTTATGTGGATGCAGGTGCATTTGTCGTAAAAGGACAGACGCTGGCCGAAATCGATCCGCGCGATTACGAGATACAGCTTTCTGCTACCGAAGCCGAATACCGGCAGATCAAAGCGGAAGCAGCGCGCATCGCCGCATTGCACGAAAAAGGCAGCATCTCGCCGAACGACTACGACAAAGCCGTCTACGGCCTGGAGCAGATCACCGCCAAATACGACGCCCACAAAAATGCGCTGGCCGATACCCGCCTCCTCGCACCCTTCGACGGTTACATCCAGAAACAATTCTTCATTGCGGGCGAAACGGTGAGCGCCGGAATGCCCGTATTGTCCATGATCGACGCCGGCGTGCCGGAGGTGGAAATCAACATTCCCTCGTCGGAATACATCCGTCGCGACCGGTTCGGTTCGTTCGCCTGCGAAGTGGATATTTATCCGGACAAGATCTTTCCGCTGGACTTAATCGGAATTACACAGAAAGCCAATATGAATCAACTATATACCGTGCGTCTGAAAATGAAGGGCCACATAAGGCCGCTGCCTTCGCCCGGTATGGTGACGATGGTTTCCATTCAGTACAAGCCGGAAAAATCGGAACTGGTATATATTCCGTACACGGCACTGTTCGAGATCGGCTCGGCGTCGTCCGTCTGGATATACAATCCGGACAATCAAACCGTATCGGCGCGCAAGGTCAATCCGTTCGAACTGCGTAGCGACGGAACGGTCATTATTTCCGAAGGACTGACGGCAGGCGAAATTGTAGTTGCCGCAGGCGTACATTCGCTCGGCGAAGGTGAAAAGGTAAAAGTCTTACTGCCGGCATCCGCCACCAACAAGGGAGGATTATTATGAAAGATGTCGGCAAATGGGCGCTGGACAACAAAAAGCTGATTTATTTCCTGATTTTTGTGCTGATGGCAGGAGGAGCGATGTCTTTCTACAGCATGAGCAAGCTCGAAGATCCCGAAATCAAAGTCAAGCAGGCGATGGTCGTCACGACATATCCCGGCGCGTCGGCACACCAGGTCGAACTGGAAGTGACCGATGCCCTGGAAAAGAGCATCCGCACGATGAAAGACATCGAGTTTGTCCAGAGCCGCTCGATGAACGACGTGTCGATGATCACCGTTCAGCTCTCCACGCTGGTCGGGAACGACGACGTGGAACAACTCTGGGATATGCTGCGCCGCAAAGTGTCGGACGTGCAGGCGCATTTGCCGGAAGGCGCAGGCCCGCCGGTGGTGATGGACGACTTCGGCGACGTGTACGGCATGTTTTACGCGTTGACGGCCGAAGGCTATTCGGAGCGCGAACGGAGTGATTATGCCGATCTGATCAAGCGTGAGATTCAAAACATCGAAGGCGTGATGCGTGTCAACGTGTACGGCGAACAGGCGGAATGTATTCAAATAGAACTGTACGAAGACCGCATGGCGCACCTCGGCGTGATGCCGGCTGAAGCGCTCGCCACCCTGAACGGACAAAACAAAACCATCTACTCAGGCTATTACGAAACAGGCGACAACCGTCTTCGCGTCTCGGTCAGCGACAAGTACAAGACGGTCGAAGACATCGAAAATCTGCTGTTGCAGGGACATGAGGATGATCAGCTGCGTCTGAAAGACATTGCCCGCGTGAGAAAAACCATCGAAGAGCCTGTTCGCAACGAGATGCGCTACGACCGTCAGCGTGCGCTTGGAATCACCATTGCCGCCTTGCACGGAACGGATATCACCAAGCTGGGCGCCCAGGTCGAAGCCAGATTGGAGGAATTGAAAACTACCCGTTTCCCGGCAGGTATCGAATACCACAAGGTGTTTTTCCAGCCCGAGCGTGTCAACGAAGCGATCGGCACTTTCATGGTGAACCTTGTCGAATCGCTGCTGATCGTCATCTTCCTGCTGATGCTCACGATGGGTTTCAAGAGCGGCATCATCATCGGCAGCAGTCTCGGAATCGTAGTGGTCAGCTCGTTCTTCATTCTGAATCTTCTCGACGGCACGCTGCAACGGGTTTCGCTGGCAGCGCTCGTGCTGGCAATGGGGATGCTGGTAGACAATGCGATTGTGATTATCGACGGCATTCTGGTCGACCTGAAACGCGGAGTGACACGAAGCGAAGCGCTGACGGCGATCGGACGGCGCACAGGCATGCCGTTGCTGGCCGCCACACTGATTGCCATCCTCGCCTTCTTTCCCATCTTCCTGTCGCCCGACACGGCAGGGGTTTATGTCCGCGACTTGTTTATCGTGCTGGCCGTTTCGCTGCTTCTGAGCTGGGTGCTGGCGCTTACGCAGGTACCGATTCAGGCAAATTTCATGCTGAAAATCAAACCGGACGCCATGCAACTGTTTGGTAACAAGTACTACCGCGCATTGCGAAAAACTTTGTACTGGACGCTTCGCCACAAGACATGGACCATCCTCTGCGCCGTGCTGCTGCTCGCCGCAAGCGTGTATTGCTACCGTTTTCTGCCGAAAGGCTTTTTCCCGGACATGAACTACGACCAGCTGTATATCGAATACAAATTGCCGGAAGGAACGGGCAGTCAGCGGATAAAAGCGGATCTGGCCGGAATAGAAGATTATTTGTTCGGAAGAAAGGAAGTGACACATGTCACAAGTGCCATCGGCGGCACGCCTGCACGCTACAATCTGGTGCGCAGCATCGCCGAGCCGTCGCTTTCCTACGGAGAACTGATTGTAGATTTCACCTCTTCGGAAGATTTGATTGCTCACATGCAGGAGATTCAGACCGACCTTACGCAGGCTTATCCCGAAGCATACGTGCGACTGAAACGCTACAATCTGATGTATAAAAAATATCCTGTCGAACTGCAATTCAACGGTCCCGATCCCGGCGTGCTGAGAGATTTGACGACACAGGCCATGGACATCATGCGGAAAAGCCAGGATATCTTCCTCGTCAACTCGGACTGGGAACCGAAAACGCCGACCTTGTCGGTGGAATACAACCAGCCTGTCGCCCGCAACATCGGTCTGAGCCGGCAGGATGTGGGACTTTCCCTGCTGACGGCTACGGGAGGCATCCCTGCGGGCATTTTTTACGACGGCCGGTACAGCCAAACGATCTATCTCAGATGCGTGGACAAAGACGGCACTCCAATCGAATCGCTCAATAATTCTCCTGTTTTCAGTATGTTACCTTCGATAGGCAAAATGATTGACAAGCACAGTCTCCAGCGGTTGATGGCTGGCGCGATTTCGGAAAAAGACATTCTGGAAACGGTGCTGGGAACCGTCCCTTTAAGTCAGGCGACGGATGGTGTCAAAATCGTGTGGGAAGACCCTGTCGTGATCCGCTACAACGGACAACGTGCAATGCGTGCACAGGGCAATCCCGTTTTTGGCATCAGCACGGAAGACGCCCGCCGGCACATCATCGACGAGATCGCGCAAATCGATCTTCCTGCGGGCTATTCGTATCAGTGGGAGGGTGAATACAAGGCCAGTTCGCAGTCGATGAAATATTTGTTTATGAATCTGCCGCTGGGTGTCATCCTGATGATTACGATTCTGATCATGCTGTTTGGCGATTACAAAAAACCGCTTATCATCTTCTGTTGCATTCCGCTGATAATGGTGGGCGTGATTATCTCCATGCTGCTGACGGGCAAGACGTTTGGATTTGTAGCCATTGTCGGCGTACTGGGATTGACGGGAATGATGATCAAGAACGGCATCGTGTTGATGGACGAAATCTCCATGCAGATCTCGCTGGGTGTGGAACCGGTAAAAGCTTTGCTCGACAGCACTTCCGCGCGTTTCCGTCCGGTGATGATGGCTTCGCTGACGACCATTTTCGGTATGTTGCCCCTGATCACGGACGATTTGTTTGGCGCCGGCTCGGTCACGATTATGGGCGGTCTGCTGTTCGGCACGCTGATTACGCTGTTCATCGTACCGGTGTTGTATGCCGCGTTTTTCGGAATAAAAATCAAAAAAAATGGAAATGAGAAATATTATTCATAAAATCAAATACTTGCTGCCGCTGGCCGTTCTTTTCTGCGGAAACGTCCGGGCGCAACAGGCATGGACGCTTCAGGCATGCCGCGAAAAGGCTTTGCAGCACAACAGAGCCATCGCCATAGCCGAAAAGACGGAAGAAAAAACAGTTTATGAATCAAAAAGTTATTTGGCGAATTTCTTCCCCAGAATATCGGCTTCGGGTGCATATCTCTATACAAACACAAGTCTGAATAAGACCCTTAAGGGAAACTATTTGCCGACCTTCGTACCCGACCCTGCCACGGGACAACTGAAACCGAACATCCTGACAGCGCCCGACGGCAGCCCCGTAATAGGCGCCGACGGCAATCATGTTTTCAAGGAGTATGCCTATTTTCCCGACATGAAGTTCGACGTCGGCCTGAACGGTACCTGTTTTGCAGGTATTCGCGCTGAACAGCCTCTTTTCATGGGAGGTAAAATCATGTCTGCCTATAAGATGTCACTGGCGGGAAAAGACATTGCGCGCCTGAACAGCCAGCTTGCGCGCGCACAAATCATTGTCGAAACCGACGAGGCTTACTGGCTATGCATGAAAGCCGTCGAATCGCAAAAAGTGGCCGTTGCCTTCCGGAACGTGGTAAACGAATTGTTGCAAAACGTCGAAAATGCCTACCGGACAGGCATGAAAACGAAAAACGACATACTGAAAGTGCAGGTACAGATCAACAAGGCAGAATTGCAGTTGCAACAGGCCGAAAATGCGATTCGTCTGTCCAGAATGAATCTTTGCCGGGTCATGGGTATTCCGCTGTTTTCAGATATTACGGTTTCCGAATCGCTTGACGAACAGCCCGCAGAGGTATCGCGTTCAACCGATTTTACCGCCCGTCCCGAATATTCCATACTGGAAAAACAAATCGAACTGAAAGACCGTCAGATGAAACTGGTGCGCAGCGACTTTTTGCCGAATATCGGTGTCATGGCTAATTACGGATATATGAAGGGATTGGAAATGAATGGTACGCCGCTTATCGACAAGATGTCTTTTTCCGCGCTGCTCTCCGTCAAGATACCGATATTTCACTGGGGCGAAGGGATGAATAAAATCCGTGCCGCCAGAGTTGAAAAGCAGATCGCACAGTTGCAACGCGACGATTTGAACGAAAAGATGGAACTCGAAATGCGTAAAGCGCTGGATAAGTGTGAAGAGTCGATGCTGGAAGTAGATATGACCGTCCGTGCGCTGGAACAGGCGGAAGAAAACATGAAAACAAGTCGCGACCACTACGAAGCCGGAATGGAAACGCTGGTCAGCTACCTCGAAACCCAAACTTTGTGGCAACAAATCTGGCTGGAGATGATCAATGCCAAAATCAACCGGCGCCTCCACGAAACGTATTATCTCAGGGCGACAGGGGGACTGTGAAGACAACCCGTGCAAGAAAACGCGGGCTTGCCTTTCCCGGTTATAATCCAGCCACCGTGACCGTTTTTCCGTCGACCGTTTCTTTCTTCATGTAGATTTTGTCGTCCCACTTCATCGCCGGGCGACGGTCGAAGACGGCAAGCCAGCCTTCCGTGCAGCCGCAGA
>JAIRYD010000143.1 GCA_031267935.1 Tannerella sp. | reverse complement strand
AACGAATAAACTATGCACATTACCGGACAGCGGGATCCGGCATTATCGGCTCGGGCGCAATAGAATCCACACATCGCACGGTGATACAAAAAAGAATGAAACTCTCCGGACAGCGCTGGAGTACTGATGGTGTAAAAAACATGCTGCGCCTCAGGATTATTTCCATGAACAGACAATGGCCAAAAGTTATAGAACTTCTCAAATCACCACAAATTAAGATCGCTGCTTAATTGCGCGACAATTTGAATTGCACCCTTTTTTACTCCGGATTTTGAATCCTCCGCATAAATCCGTACTTTTGTAGATCAATTGATCGTATCATGCAGAAAGGAAACAAACGCAGGCCGGTCTTTACGCTGGCATTATTACTGTTCGCAACAGTCGTTTGCGCACAATATGAGGTGAGCGGCGGCCGTGGCGAACCGCTGCTTGCGGCCGACAATACGCTCCACCGCATCCGCGTCTACCTGTTCAACGGCATGGATGGCGCGACGCTTCGCTACACTTCCGCCACGTCGTCGCACCGGTGGTTCCGTTATCGCACGCATGCCTCCGAAGCCGAGCCCGTCGTCTCGTCGAGACAGGGCAACAGTTCGACCGTAGACCTCGTCGAGGAAGGATACGGTTACTTCGTGCAGGATGGCGACAACTACGCCATGTCTCAATTCGTATGGATCATCGACTACGACAAGTATCCCGTGCAGATCGGCAACCTGCGCGTGGCGGAAAATGCCGATCCCTGCACCGACCTCCGCCTGGCCGGCGAGAGCACAACGGCGCCGCTCGTCTACCGCACGCCCGGCGGCACGGAAACGTTTCTCGCGCGCCGTTACGAAGCAAGCTACGCGACACAGATCTGGAACGAGGCGAACAAATCTTTCACCACGGCTTTGCGCGTGGACACCATCGAAGGCGATCCCTTCAACCGGCTGCTCGCTCCGCCGCTCGAAGATACGGAGATACAGCTCTCGGGCGACCTTTTTGCACGTCATTTCGGACTGGAGAAGACGTTCGTCACGGGCATGTACCAGGCCGTCGCCCTCGAAGTGCATACCGACACGACCGTCGTCCAGGACGGCGGCACGAACATGCAGGCCGGCGCCGGCGAGATACTTGCACCCGCCACCGTCCGCTTCACCGCACAGGCCAACACGCCCGTGGCGTCGCTGTTCATCTGGCAGATATTTCGCAGCGAGACGCCCGACAAACCGCTCGTGCGCTTCACCGGAGCCGAGACGGAATACACGTTCAGCCTGGCAGGCGACTACATCGTCCGGCTCGAAGTGAGCGACCGCACCGGCGTGTGCACCAGCGTAGAACATACATACAACATATCCGTAACCGAAACCGTCATGCTCATACCGAATGCCTTCACGCCGGAAGGCTCGCCCGGCGTGAACGACGAGTTCCGCGTCGTCTACAAATCCGTTTCGCGATTCCGCGCCGTGGTTTTCAACCGCTGGGGCGCCGAACTCTACCGCTGGACAGACCCGGCCGGCGGCTGGGACGGCAAATACCGCGGCAGGCTCGTCCCGGCAGGCGCCTATTTCTACGTCATCGAATACACCGGAACGGACGGGAAGACGCACAAACGGAGCGGAGACATCAACGTGATACGTTCAACCAAATCGAAAACAGTAAATGAACAGTAAAATGAGGGAGAAAAATGAGTTTACCGTTTACGGCGAAAAGGCGTTGGAAGATAAAACAGTTTTTTACTGGTCGCAGAATAGGAACAGGCTGTCCGAAGCCGAACGGGATATTCATTATATGTATGTCCATAAACAGGAAACTGAGAAACTTTTTGCCAATCCCGAACGTTTCGAAAATGGTTTTATTTTAAAATATGATATGGAACTTTTTACAGAGTCGCTTTTGGCCGTTGCGGTTTCTGAAGGGGAAGATGGCAAACTGCCGACAGATGTGCTGTTTGAAGTGATATATGGTATAAGGAAGTATACGTATTCGCCTGTTTTACAAAAATATACAGTTTGGCGTTTAAAACGGAGTATTTGTATTGATAAAGACTGTAACGGCGCTGAGCTGGAATCGTATGTGGGATTGTTTAATTATTACTTGAAACTAAACAGTTTAATATTATCAGCGAAACAGGATATAACAGATACTGACTTTGCTTGCAGAGTATTGAATACGAAAGAAATTTCTTCGGCTTTGATATCGGCGGTACTTACAATCGATACTGAGGAAAATAAAGATGCGGATATTTTATCGAATCTCTTTAAAAAAATTACTGTGGAGGAGAAATACGGCTCTATCGTTGCGCAGATTTTTGTGAATACGTATTTTTCAGAATTTAATTACATACCATATGAATTTATTGCCAAATATTCAAGTGATGAAGAAATCCTTATCCTTAATGAAGCTCATGCCGTGAGCAAGGATATATCCGGCTTTTTAAAGATAGCGGAGAGTAAAGGTATTTCGCCAAAAATTATCGGTCTTTATATTCATGTTTCCACATCCGTAAATGAACTGTATGACATTATGAAAGATACAACCCAACCGCCGAACTGCCGTTTAACCGCCTTAAAAACCTTGTCGGCCATTCCGTATAGCGTGACAATGATACGTTCCATTTCCGGTAAGGGGGAAGAAACGGCAGATTCGGAAACGATACTCGACAGTTCCTTGAGGAAAGATTTGTCCGATCTGGGTGAAAAGCTAATAAATTCTATTCCTGATTCCGGAACAGATGTCGACCGGGACGAATTTTTCAATTCAAAAGAATTTGAAATACTGTATACGGCGGCAATACTTGAGGCCGGCAGGAATCACGGCGATTCGAAACTTATCGATTCATTACGAAGACTCCAATATGCATTCGGAAACAAGTCTACTGTTGAAATATCGGTTCGCACGGGTGAAAACGGAGAAAACGAGATTTTTTCTCTTCCGGTTGATAACCCGGCGAAATATGCGAATATTCTCCGAATTATTGCAAAAAAAATAATCAATAAAACAAATGAAATGGCCTGACAGGATAATCAGTTTTTCGGCCGGTGGCGCGATATGCTTCGCCGCCGTATTTTTCGCCGGATACAACGACTCGGAAAAGGCGAAGGAAGAGCGCCCGGCCGTGCATTTCATGACCTTCTCGCCCGACGTGCCACGGAAGATCACGTTCTGCGGCGAAACGGTCGATCTCACGCGCTACAACCGCCACGAAGGAATGGACCGCGAACTGAGCAGTTTCACCTATCTGCATTCCACCACCATGCTGCTGATGAAACGCGCCAACCGCTATTTCCCCGTCATCGAACCGATACTGAAAGCGAACGGCATCCCCGACGACTTCAAATATCTGGCCGTGATCGAAAGCAATCTCGATCCGATGTCCGTTTCGCCCGTGCGCGCCAAAGGCATCTGGCAGTTCATGGAAGCAACGGCCAAAGAATACCGGCTGGTCATCACCTCTACCGTCGACGAACGCAGCCACGTCGGCCGCGCCACCGAAGCAGCCTGCAAATATCTGAAGGAAGCGCACGACAAATACGGCGACTGGCTGCTGGTAGCCGCCTCGTACAACGCCGGCATGGGACGCATCTCGAGCGAATATGCCCGGCAGCAGACGCCGGCGCTCGACCTGTGGCTGGTCGAAGAAACGTCGCGATACCTCTACCGCATCTTTGCCATCAAGCAAATCTTCGAAAATCCCTACAGATACGGTTTCGTCATGAATGCACGCAATCTGTACAGAGCCATCCCGTGCGACGAAGTGACGGTGTCCGAAGACATCGCGGATCTGGCGGCCTTCGCGGCCGGATACCGGATCACGCTATCCGACCTCAAACGTTTCAATCCCTGGCTGAGAGATACACGGCTTGTCGTCGAAAAAAGAATCTACAAGATACTGATTCCGCGCAGCGAATACATGACCTACGACCGTCCGGACGACGTCGAGGTACACGACTCGCGGTGGGTGGTAAACCGATAAAACGTATGTCCGCAAACAAACAAAAAGCAGCAGACAGCAGCATCTCCGTGCTGGGCGCCCGCGTGCACAATCTGAAAAATATCGACGTCGACATTCCGCGCAACCGCCTGTCCGTCATCACGGGCATGAGCGGAAGCGGAAAATCGTCGCTGGCTTTCGACACCATCTTTGCCGAGGGGCAGCGCCGCTACATCGAAACATTTTCGGCATACGCCCGCAATTTTCTCGGAAACGTCGAACGTCCCGACGTGGATAAAATATCGGGCCTCAGCCCCGTCATCTCCATCGAACAGAAAACGACGAACAGGAATCCGCGCTCGACCGTGGGGACGACGACGGAGATATACGACTTCTTCCGCCTGCTCTATGCCCGCGCCGGCGAGGCCTATTCGTACCTGAGCGGCGAGAAAATGGTGAAATATACCGAAGAGCAGGTGCTGGAACTCATCCTGAAGAGCTGCGACGGCATGCGGATCTACCTGCTGGCGCCGCTCGTTCAGAATCACAAGGGGCACTACAGGGAATTGTTCGAAAATATCCGCAGGAAGGGCTATTTGCATGTGCGTGTGGACGGTTGCGTGCAGGAGGTGGTGCAGGGCATGAAGCTGGACCGCTACCGGATGCACAGCATCGAAGTCGTCGTCGACAAGCTGGCAGTGAGGGCTGCCGACGAACAGCGGCTGAAGAACAGCCTGCGCATCGCCATGAAGCAGGGCGACGGCCTCGTGCTGCTCGTCAACGCCGATACGGACGAAACGCGCTACTACAGCCGCCGCCTGATGTGTCCCGTCACGGGACTGTCGTACGGCGAACCTGCGCCGCACAGTTTTTCGTTCAACTCGCCGCATGGCGCCTGCCCGCGCTGCAAGGGACTGGGAGAAATCAATCTGCTCGACATGCAGAAAATCGTGCCCGATCCTTCGATGAGCATCTACGGAGGCGGCATCGTCGCACTCGGGAAGTACAAGAATACGCTTATCTTTTGGCAGATAGACGCGATATGCCAGAAACACGGCGTGACCGTACGCACGCCCATCAAGGATATTCCCGAAGAAGCGCTCGAGGAGATCATGAACGGGACGGACGGACGCGTCGTCATCAAAAACGAATCGCTGGGCAGTTCGAACTATCTGTTTTCGTACGAAGGCGTCGTCAAGTACATCCTGATGCAGCAGGAAAACGACGCGCCTGCTTCGGCGCAGAAATGGGCGGAGCAGTTCGTCAGCATGAGCCTGTGTCCCGAATGTCACGGCCGGCGGCTCAACAGGGAGGCGCTGCATTATCGCATCGCCGGGAAAAACATTGCCGAAATAGCCGGGATGGACATCGTCGAGCTGACCGGATGGGTGGACGGACTCGAAAAGGATCTCTCGCCCGCGCAGCAGAAGATCGCGGCGGAGATACTCAAGGAAATCCGTTCGCGGCTGCATTTTCTGCTCAATGTGGGGCTGGACTATCTGTCGCTGAACCGTGCTTCGGCTACGCTTTCGGGCGGCGAAAGTCAGCGCATACGGCTGGCCACGCAAATAGGCAGCAGGCTGGTGAACGTGCTCTACATTCTCGACGAGCCGAGCATCGGGCTGCATCAGCGCGACAACATGCGGCTGATACGTTCGCTGAAGGAGTTGCGCGACATGGGCAACTCGGTCGTCGTCGTCGAGCACGACCGTGAAATGATGCTCCACGCCGACTACGTGGTCGACATGGGGCCGCGAGCCGGACGGCTGGGCGGCGAGATCGTCTTCGCCGGCACGCCGGAGGAAATGCTGAAGGCCGACACGCTCACGTCGTCGTATCTGAACGGCACGACGCGCATCGCCGTTCCCGCGTCGCGACGCAGCGGCAACGGGAAGCGGATCACGCTGAAAGGCGCCAGCGGCAATAACCTGAAGGCGGTCGACGCCGTCTTCCCGCTCGGCATGCTGATTTGCGTCACGGGCGTATCGGGAAGCGGAAAGTCGTCGCTGATAAACGGCACGCTGCAACCCATCCTGAGCCGGCATTTCTACCGTTCGCTGGCCGCTCCCCTGCCTTACCGTGCGGTGGAAGGCATCGAACATGTGGACAAGATCGTCAGCGTCGACCAGTCGCCCATCGGGCGTTCGCCGCGCAGCAATCCGGCGACATACACGGGTGTATTTGCCGACATACGCAATCTCTTCGTCAATCTTCCGGAGTCGAAAATGAGGGGTTACAAGCCGGGGCGGTTTTCGTTCAACGTGTCGGGCGGACGGTGCGAAACGTGTCGCGGCAACGGATACCGGACGATCGAAATGAATTTTCTGCCCGACGTGCTCGTGCCCTGCGAATCGTGTCGCGGCAAACGCTACAATCGCGAAACGCTCGAGGTGCGCTTCAAGGGCAAGTCCATCGCCGACGTGCTGGACATGACGATCCGCATGGCGGTGGAGTTTTTTGAAAACATTCCGTCGATATACGGCAAAATAAAGGTGTTGCAGGACGTGGGGCTGGGATACGTGAAGCTCGGACAGCCTTCTTCCACGCTTTCGGGCGGCGAGAGCCAGCGGGTGAAACTGGGCGCGGAGCTGTCGAAACGCGACACGGGGCGTACGCTCTACGTGCTCGACGAGCCTACGACGGGATTGCACTTCGAGGATATACGCGTGTTGCTCGACGTGCTGAACAGGCTGGTGGACAAGGGTAACACGATTATCGTGATCGAGCATAACCTGGACGTGATCAAGTGTGCCGACTACGTGATCGACATGGGACCGGACGGCGGACGGCGGGGCGGCAAAATCGTGTTCGCCGGCCGGCCGGAGGAGATGGCGCGGGCGGGACGGCGAAGCGTCACGGCGCCTTTCGTCCTGTCGGAACTGGGAACGGGCCGGGGCGTCAATGCGAAAAAGTAAAGTAATGGATGAAATCATCGTATATATTATCCGTCTGCTGCTGGGCGAACGCGCCGCGCCGGAAGCGTGGCGACTGGTAGGTTATACGTCGGACGAAGCGATGTTTCCGTCCTGCAGGGTGGTGATCGTTCCGTCCGGATTTTTCGACGCGGACGTATACGGCGCGGCTGCGTCGATGCCCGTGCTGCCGCTGCGGCAGATGGACGGCGTGCCGCTGCTTTTCGGCCGTCCGCAGATTGAGCGGCGCGGCGATACGCTGGTGGTGCATGCCGACATCGTGGCGAGCGCTTTTTTCCTGCTGAGCCGTTATGAAGAGGTGGTGCGGCGCGACGTGCGCGACGTGCACGGGCGTTTTCCGGGTCGCGAGTCGCTGCCGTACAGGGCGGGATTCATCCACCGCGCCGTCGTCGACGAATACGGACGGATGCTCGGGCGGTGGCTTTCGCAGTGCGGAACGCCGACGCCGGCGCCGGCTCCGGCGTTCCGTCACGTTTACCTGACGCACGACGTGGATGCGCCTTTTGCATGCCGTTCGTGGCGGAACGTGGCGCGCGGCATGAGGGAGGGTAAAAACGTGGCCGGCCTGCTGCGCTGCAAGTTCGGCAGACTGGAGGAGGATCCTTTCTACACTTTTCCGCAGATGCTCGAGGAAGATGCTTCCGTGCGCCGTGCGCTGGGCGAAGCGCGGTGCGGCATTTATCTTTTTTTCAAGTCAGGGGGAAATACGCCCCAGGACAGGCCGCGCTACGACATGCGCAGTGCGGACATGCGGCAGCTGTGGCGGCTGACGGCGCTGCACGGCGGACGGGCGGGCCTGCATGTGAGCTACGAAGCCGGACGCCGTCCGCAGCTGATCGCGGCCGAAAAGGAGCGCATGGAGGAGGCGCTGAACTGCAGCATCACCGCCAGCCGTCATCATTTTCTTTCCGCCCGCGAGCCGGAAGACATGGCGGCGCTCGAGAAGGCGGGTATTACGGACGACTTCACGATGGGATATGCCGACGTGGCGGGGTTCAGGCTGGGGACGTCGCGGCCGGTACGGTGGATCGACGCTTCGGCGCGCCGCCTGTCGCGGCTGCGGCTGCATCCGCTCGCCGTGATGGAGGCGACGCTGTCCGAACGCCGCTACATGGCTCTTTCGGCGGCCGGGGCGCAGGCGTGCTGTTTCCGTCTGATGGACGAAGCGAAACGCGGCGGCGGCGAAGCCGTGCTGCTGTGGCACAACACGTCCGTGGCCGAAGGGGCGGGATATCACCGCGAACTGTATCGAAGTGTATTGCACAAAATCATCGAATCATGAAGCTCATCACGATCGTCGGCGCACGTCCGCAGTTTGTCAAGGCCGCAATGGTCGGTCGCGCCATCGGGCGATACAACCGCCGGCATGGCGCAGGCGCGGTGGAAGAACGTCTGCTGCACACGGGGCAGCACTACGACGCACGCATGAACGACGTCTTCTTCCGTCAGCTGGACATCCGCCCTCCGGCCTGGCAGCTGCAGTGCGGCCAGGGCAGCCACGGCGCCATGACGGCGCGCATGCTGGAGGGCATCGAGCGCGTGCTGCTGGCGGACAGACCCGACGCCGTGCTGGTATACGGCGATACGAATTCGACGCTGGCCGGCGCGCTGGCGGCGGCCAAGCTGCACGTGCCGGTCGTACACGTGGAGGCCGGCCTGCGCAGTTTCAACCGCCGGATGCCGGAAGAAATCAACCGCGTGGTGACCGACCACGTGTCGACGCTGCTCTTCTGCCCCACGACGGCGGCCGTCGGCCACCTGGCGAACGAAGGAATCCGCGAAGGCGTGTATCACGCGGGCGACGTGATGTACGACGCCGCGCTCGCCTTCGGAACGCTGGCGCAGCAACATTCCGCCATCCTGACGACGCTGCATCTCGCGCCGCGCCGGTTCTATCTGGCCACCGTTCACCGGGCCGAAAACACGGACGACCGCGAACGCCTGTCGTCCATCATCCGCGCACTCGCGGCCGTCGCCTCGGACGACTGTCCGGTCGTGCTGCCGCTGCATCCGCGCACGCGCATGCGGCTCGAAGAATACGGCCTGCTGACGGCCGTCGCCGGCCATGCGTCGTTTCGCACCACGGAGCCGGTCGACTATCTCGACATGGTGATGCTCGAAAAGCAGGCCGCCGCCATACTGACCGACTCGGGAGGCGTGCAGAAGGAAGCCTATTTTCACCGCACACCCTGCGTCACGCTGCGCGACGAAACGGAATGGACCGAAACCGTCGACGGCGGATGGAACCTGCTGGCCGGACACCGGACGGAAAACATCGTCCGCTGCCTGCATGCGCACCACAGCATCCCCAAAACGGATATCGCCGAATACGGCACGGGACGGGCGGCAGACGACATCGTCGACCGCCTGACGCGACTTGCCGGCGAATGACGTTCTTTGGGTTAATTCTTTCTTTTGAGATACTGTTGGGGACTTCTAAAAACTCCGAATTCAAGGCTTGCGAGGAGCTAAAAGCGGAGTTTACCTGTCGTAAATGAGCATTTTAGCGACGAAGCGTAACGCAGAAGTAGGGGTTTTTAGAGGTTCCCACAATAAATGCCTGAAGATGAACGGTCGCTTGCCCTGAGGGCATTCATATCAATGGAAAACGTCACGCCATCTCCCCCCGTTCCCCATCAGAGGATACACAATGAAACGGATGAAATCTCCACGAGGTTTTGATGTGGAGAGGCCACATCGTTTTCTATTGATATGCAAGTCCTCACGGACTATGCTTATATCGAACTAAGGTTCCGTACCTTACGGCACGGGGATGGATGGGCATCCGGCGTTTTCTACCGACATGCCGTACCTGACGGCACGAGATATGAACGTCGCCGGAAATGTTTCC
>JAIRYD010000032.1 GCA_031267935.1 Tannerella sp. | reverse complement strand
GCGCTGCTTTTCGTGCTGTTTCCTGTCTATGGTGTTGTTTTGGCCTCTTTGTTCGTGATCGGAATGGGGATGGCCATGTTGCAGGTCATCATTCTTCCTTTGATGCGCGAAGCCGGTGGCGAAAAGAATTATGCCTTTTATACCGTATTGGCACAGATCGTGTTTGGAGGCGCTTCTTTTTCCAGTCCGTTTATTCTGACGGGATTGCTGCATGCGCTTTCCGAGCCGGAGGCAGGACGGCGCTTCTTTATCGGATGGATGAAATCGGTCATTCCGGAGAATCTGCCGTGGAGTTCGCTTTATTTGCTTTTTACGCTTGTATTTATAATTATGTTGACGGTGATCTCCGTGGTGCGATTCCCCAAAGTCGAATTGAAGGATGAAGAAAAGGCGGGCACATTTTCGAATTATTTATATCTGCTTAAAAACAAGTATGTGATTCTTTTCTTTTTTGGAATCGTATCATACGTGGGCACGGAACAGGGGCTGGCCAACTGGATGAGTCAGTTTTTGAACGATTATCACGGCATCAGCCCCGACGGGCCGGGAGCGGCAACCGTCGCATGGTTTTGGGGATTGATGACGGTCGGTTGTTTGCTGGGACTGATTATCGTAAAGCTGATTGATGCGAAAATCATGTTGCGCGCGTTCGCGGTGATTGCGATCATTAATTTATTCGTCGCCCTGTTTGCCCCGACGGACATTGCACTGATCGCGTTCCCGTGCTGTGGATTTTCCATTTCCATCATGTTTTCCATTGTATTCTCGCTGGCGCTTAATTCCGTCGAAAAGTATCACGGAGCCTTTTCCGGTATTCTTTGCCCGGGAATATTCGGTGGCGCATTGGTCCCGTTTCTGATCGGATGGCTGGGCGATTTGACCGGGCTGCGCATTTCCATGACCGTTTTATTTCTCACGCTTGGTTACATTCTCTTCCTTTCTTTCCGGGCAAAACCGCTGGTGAAGAACAAGACAATACGGCTAAGTCACGTGAAATAAATCACATGCAGCAGTCGAACAAAACTTTTATTCAAACACGGAGCGCAACACAAAGAGAACGATGAACGATGAACGATGAACGATGAATCCGGTCATAGTTCATAGTTCATCGTTCATCGTTAATGACGTTCATCGTTAAACTCGCAATTTCAGACCGCGTGAAGTATATATCTTCTTTGTGTGCTCCGTGCACTCCGTGTTGAAAATAAACGGTAAAGGCATCGGTACCTGCAAACGATTTTCCGGTACCTGAAAACAAGTTTCCGGCATAGAAAACCCGCACGTCGGGATTGTTTTGTTGTTTGAATCAGGTAAAAATGAGATTTGCTATCCGGAACTCACGTTATATCAGTGCGCCTCCAGCCAGTTTTCTCCCGCTCCGCAATCGGCCGTCAGCGGCACACGCAGCGCTACGGCATGCTCCATTCCCTCGAGTACAATCTGCCGCACACACGCCAGTTCCTCTTTCCACACGTTGAAATTCAATTCATCGTGCACCTGCAGAATCATCCTGCTGCGCAGTTTTTCCACCTCGAAGCGGCGATAAATCTCCACCATCGCCACCTTGATGATATCGGCTGCGCTTCCCTGTACGGGTGCATTGATCGCATTCCGTTCGGCATATCCGCGCACGACGGCATTGTTCGAATAGATGTCGGGCAGGTAGCGTTTCCGGTGAAAAAGCGTTTCCACATAACCCTTCTCCCTCGCCATGACGATACTCCGGTCCATATATTCGCGCACCTGCGGGTAGGTCGCAAAATAGCCGTCGATAAGCGCCCGCGCTTCGCCGCGCGGAATATTCAGGCGGTCGGCAAGGCCGAAAACCGAAATGCCGTAGATGATACCGAAGTTGGCCGTTTTTGCCTTCCGGCGCATGTCGGCGGAAACCGAATCGATCGGAACGCCGTATATCTTCGCCGCCGTAGCCGCATGTATGTCCGCACCGCTGCGGAAGGCGTCTATCATGTTTTTGTCGCCGCTGAGATGTGCCATGATGCGCAGTTCGATCTGTGAATAGTCCGCCGAAAAAAACACACAGTCCGCACACTCGGGAATAAACGCCTTGCGGATTTCGCGCCCCACGCTGTCGCGTATCGGGATATTCTGCAGATTGGGTCCGGTCGAACTCAGCCGTCCCGTCGAAGTCACCGTCTGGTTGAACGACGTGTGTATCTTACCCGTTCCGGGCGAAATCAGTTCGGGCAGCGCGTCCACATACGTGCTGAGCAGTTTCCTGACCCCACGGTATTCCAGCAGTTTGCTCACGATGGGATGGCGGTTGCGCAGCTTTTCCAGCACGTCTTCGTTCGTGACATAGTTTCCCGTCTTTGTTTTTTTCGCTTTCTCTTCTATTTTCAACTGTTCGAAGAGGATTTCGCCGACCTGCCGGGTCGAGTTGACGTTAAAAACCTTTCCGGCCATCACATGAATCTGCTCTTCCAGCGCGCCGGCAATTTTCGTAAGCGCTTCGGAACTGTGTTTCAGCGCCTCTTTGTCGATAGTCACGCCGGACGATTCCATAGCTGCCAGCACGTATACCAGCGGCATTTCAATGTCGCGAAAGAGCGACTCCAGCCCTTCCTCCGCCAGTTTCGGCGCGAAAACGTTTTTCAGCCGCAGTGTCACGTCCGCATCTTCGGCTGCATATTCGCAAATACGGTGAAGCGGCGCCGTGCGCATCGACAGCTGATTCTTTCCCTTTGGCCCGATCAGCGATTCTATCGGCACGGGGCGATAGTTCAGATACGTTTCGGCGAGGTAGTCCATGCCGTGGCGCAGTTCGGGATTCAGCAGATAGTGCGCAATCATCGTGTCGAACAGGCGGCCTGCGATGCGGATGCCATATTTTTGCAGCACGAGCATGTCGAATTTGATATTCTGTCCGATTTTGACCGAGCGCGGATTTTGCAGCGCGTCGACAAAAGGCGCCAGCACGCGCCCGGCCTCGTCTCCTGCCGGAACGGGCACATACCATGCTTCGTATTCCTTCGTCGCAAACGACATGCCGACCAGATGTGCGTCCAGCGGATGGAGGCTGTCCGTTTCCGTGTCGAAGGCAAATTCGTCGCATGCCGCCAGCAGCCGGCCCAGCTCTTCACGCGCCGCGGCCGTATCCGTCAGCCGGTATTCGTGAGGCGTATCGCCCACATCCGATAAATGACGGGCCGCGGACGGATCGTCACCGCTTGCCGGACGTTCGGTTTCTTCTTCTCCGAACAGCGACAGCTGCGCAGGCGCCTTCCGCACGGCCTCGCCTCCATTCATCCTCGTAATAAATATTTTGAACTCCAGCTCCGTGTACATCTCTATCAAAGCTTGCCTGTCGTATTCGCGGCGCATGCAGCGCGATGCGTCGAAACGGATGGGCACATCGGTCACAATCGTGGCAAGGAACTTCGAAAAAAGGATCTGTTCCCTGTGTTCCTCGACTTTTGTCCGGAGCATACCTTTCAGTTCGCCGGAGCGGACAAGCAGATTGTCAATGGAATCGTATTCGGCAAGCAGTTTCTGCGCCGTTTTCTCGCCGATACCCGGACAGCCGGGGATGTTGTCCGAACTGTCGCCCATCAATCCGAGCAGATCGGCCATTTGTGCCACGGATTTCAGTCCGTACCGGGCCAGCACTTCGGCCGTGCCGAGCGTTTCGTAGCCGCCGCCATGCCTGGGGCGAAACTGAAAAACATGCTCGGACACCAGTTGTCCGTAATCCTTGTCCGGCGTCATCATGTACACCTCGAAGCCCTCTTTTTCTGCCTGTTTCGAAATCGTGCCGATCACGTCGTCGGCCTCGTAGCGCGGCGCTTCGAGAATGGGAATGCGGTACGCCTGAATGATTTTGCGGATGTACGGCACGGCCAGACGAATGTCTTCGGGCGTTTCTTCGCGCTGCGCCTTGTATTTCCCGTATGCTTCGTGGCGGAACGTAGGCCCCGGAGGATCGAATCCCACGGCGACATGCGTCGGCTCGAGCTGCTTCAATACGTCTTCCAGCGAATTGACGAATCCGAAAATTGCCGAAGTATTCATTCCGCCCGAATTCATGCGCGGATTCCGGATGAATGCATAGTAGGCGCGGTAAATCAGTGCATAAGCATCGATCAATAATAGTTTCATGTGTGATATATCTTATCTGTTCCGTAATATTTTGCGTAAATGTACGGAATAATCTGCATTACTCGACACTTTTTCTTACTTTTGCACGTCTTTAAACGATATATGAAAGAGATTGAGCAGATAAAAAAGCCCGTATCGGAGGCGTTTGAACAGTTCGAAACCGCTTTCGCACATGCGCTCTTCAGCGAAGTGAAATCCATCCGTTCCGCGATCGAAGCGCTCCGCCATTCGAGCGGGAAACATATCCGTCCGCTGTTGCTTCTGCTTTCGGCAAGCGCCTGCGGCCGGGTTTCCCCCGACGCGATTCAATCGGCCGTACTGCTGGAATTGCTGCACACGGCTTCGCTGATACACGACGACGTGGTCGACGATACCCGCCAGCGCCGCGGAGCGCCGTCGCTCAATACCGTACACGGAAATGCCGTCGCCGTGCTTGTCGGCGACTTCATCCTGTCGAGCATGATGATCCGCGCGCTCGGAACGGTCGACAGGACGATCGTCGAAATGATTGCCACGCTCAGCCGCAGCATGGCGGAAGGCGAAATCAAGCAACTGGACGACACGGGCGAAATGACGCTCTCGGAAAAAGAATATCTCGCCGTACTGGAAAAAAAGACGGCGGGACTGCTCTCCTCCTGTGCGGAAATCGGCGCCATCACGGCCGGCGCTCCGTACGACATGCAGCAGCGCTGCCGTATGTTCGGCGACCTGCTCGGACTTTGCTTTCAAATAAAGGATGATATTTTCGACTATTTCGACGACGCCAATATCGGAAAACCGAGCGGCAACGACATCCGCGAAGGAAAAGTCACCCTGCCGCTGCTTTATGCCCTCGCCTCGTCGCCTGCCGAAGAAAAAGCGCCCTATCTGCAAATGCTCCACGCCAAACAGTTCACGCCGGAAAACATCGCCGCACTCATCCGTTTTGCCAAGGCGAAAGGCGGCATCGAATACGCCGAACACCGCATGCACGAATACCGGGCGAAAGCCGTCGAAATCATCTCTACACTGCCCCGCTCCGATGCGAAAGACAGCCTTTTACGTCTGGCGGATTATATCGTGACGCGGACGAAGTAAAAGCTTTTTTCACGACCCGTCTCTCGCCGCAGAATGGCATCCGCTTTCGTTTTTTACAATATTCGGTGCATCTCACATGAAAAAATCCCTCGTGAGGCATGAAATATTGTGAGTTTAACGATAAACAATGAACGGATTCATCGTTCATCGTTCATCGTTCATCGTTCATTTTTAGACAACTCCTTAGAGGCGCCCATAAACAACATCCGCCATCCCGCCTTCGCCGTTCACAGACCCAGCCGCAGCCGGAGCATCCGGTATCCGGCCGCGCTGATCTTTATTTTCACGCCGTTACGCAGGATCACCAGTTGCTGTTCGCCGTAGCGTTCGATGCGGCTTATTCGGTTGATATTTACAATATATGAACGGTGAATACGAATAAACCGGTCGGGCGGCAACTGCGCTTCGGAGCACTTCATCGTCTGCTCTTTCAGCCAGTGACCTTCGGCCGTGTAGATGGCCACATAATCGCCTTCGGCCTGCAGATAGAAGATGTCTTCGATCGGGATAAATCCGATTTTCGGCCCGTTGCGTACGGTAAACCGTTTTACGTATTCTTTCGTCTGCACAGGCATTTCGGATGACGGCTCCGGCTCCGGCAACGTTTCCACCACATGCAGACAATAATACATCCGGACGATCACGAATAATAAAAACGTGATAAACAGACGGACCGGTATGCTTGCCGCAAAGTCGCCGAACGAAGCCGGAAAAAACAGATACGCCACAACACTTTCGATGCCGACCGCCAGAATGTCCATCAGGACGATGGATATGAAAAGGGGTAGGGAAGCATACCTGCCGCCCCGTGGAAAAGCATACCGAAACACGTGCCACAGGATGATACCCGCCACACAAAGCATTGCCGCATACACCGCTCCGTCCACGATCCGGCATGCCGTGGAAGATACCCCCACAAGCATGGCATACACCGCGGCAAGCAGCACGCATACCGCGATGTATCTCTTCCAGTATTCCACGAACGGCGGATTCATTTCATCGGAGTTCTATGCCGCCGAATACACACTGGCCGTCGATGACAAGTTTGCGGCTCGGATCGGTGACCGTCTGATGATACCGCTTGTTGTCGACGCCGCCGAAAATAGCCTGGGGATGTACATCCACATGCCAGTCGACCGGCACAATAATCTCTACGCCGCCAAACAGCACATTGATATGCAAGACGGTTTCGCCTTCGGGCAACGACGTCTGGCGCAAATCCAGTTTCATGCCGCCGAAGATCGTGTCTATACTTCCGCCCCTGAATACGGGTTCCAGAAAAATATGCTCCGTGCTGCCGAATATGTACGAGCCATGTACCGTCCCGTCGACGCAGTTGTCCTTTTGGGCGCGATTCTCTTTTGAATGGCAAAAGTCTCCCCCGAAATGCGGATGCACGTCGAAGCGATGATGAAAAAAGAATGTGTGCGGCTTAAACAGCATGTTCAGAAAAAACAGGATCCCTGCAATAATAATCAGTACCGGCCAGTAAGTGGATGAAAACTGTTCGGAAAAAGCTTCCTTCGAATAAATCGGCGGCAGTCTGTTGATCAGGAAAAAGATCCCGACAGCGGCGAGGATGATGCCCTGCACGAAATGCAGTCTGCACAGTTTGAAAGCGCCCCATAAGAAAAACAGCATCGGCCATGAGAAAAAGAATGCTTTCCACGCAACAGGCAGATATCCCGTATTGAATGCCAGCAACAAAGCGCCTGCGGCAATAATCGCCAGCGCAAAAACAACTCCGTGGCGGGCACTGCCGTGGCGGAACCGACCGTAGCTCGATATCCGGCCGGTCAGTCGTTCCATCCACACTGCGCCCAGTATAAAGGCCGGAATGGCGGCAAGCACGAGCAGTATGACGGCTAAAGCCTCGACCGTCGCCTCGAGCGTATTGAGCGTCCACACCAGCAACGCTCCGCTTCCAATCATCAAAGCGACCGAAAGAATCGCCTGAAGTACAATTTTTTTTCTGTTCATTTTTTTGTTCGTTTTTTATGTTTTTACTGCTGCAAAGGTAAGCCCGTCCGTTGTTTCCGGCAATAGAAAATCGGTGAAACGGCCGTTTTTACCCGACAAAACAGGGAAAGGCCACGACGAACCGGCCCGGCCGGAAACGAAAAAAGGCTGCCCGACAATCGTCCGGCAGCCCTTTCTGCTATCATCTTTGTGTGACCCGAAAGTGTTTATTTCGCAAAAAAACCTTTTACGTCATCATTGGGTACCATTTCTTCCTTAAAAATATAAGCGCCTGTTTTGGGAGACTTTACCATTTTGATCACTTTGGAATAAGTCCGTCCTTCGCCTTTTTTGAATGTTGCAACTGCTTTTTTTGCCATGACTTAATCTCCTGTTATTTAATTTCTTTATGCAATGTCATTTTTTTGAGGATGGGATTGAATTTTTTCAGTTCCAGCCGCTGAGTCGTGTTTTTCCGGTTTTTCGTCGTGATGTAGCGCGACGTGCCCGGCATACCGCTGTCTTTATGTTCGGTACATTCGAGAATCACCTGTATTCTGTTGCCTTTTACTTTTTTAGCCATTTTTTGTTCCTCCCTTTTAACTTATGATCCCTTTCAGGGTTGCTTTTTTGATGGCGGCATCCAAGCCGACCTTGTTGATAAGACGCAGTCCGGCTGCCGAAATTTTCAGCGTAATCCAGCAATCCTGTTCTACCCAGTAGAACTTTTTCACGAACAGATTCACATTGAATTTGCGTTTCGTTCTTTTATTGGAGTGAGCAACGTGATTACCTACCATTGCTTTCTTTCCCGTAATTTGACAAATTTTTGACATCGCTTTTTTTTATTTTTGCAAATCAATTTTCAGTTTCAGGGCGCAAAGATACATCTTTTATTTTTATATGCAACTCTCCGCCCCATTTTATTTCACACTATCCATCATTCCGACATGCCGCCGAGGTACGGGACGATGCTTCATCGTCCGTACGCAGGATGAGATTTGAACTCACACACCGTTACCGGCACTACCCCCTCAAAGTAGCGTGTCTACCAATTTCACCACCTGCGCATGTTAAGATGGTGCCCAGAACAGGACTCGAACCTGCACGGCTATTAACCACTCGCACCTGAAACGAGCGCGTCTACCAATTCCGCCACCTGGGCTTGTCAATTTTGTCCATACAAGGCGGCCGCTTGCCGCACAAACAATGAATCGACATTTCAGGGCGCAAAGGTAATTGCTTTTTTTGAATCATGCAAATGCTTCTTCACTTTTTATTTTTTTCTGTATGATATTTTTTCTATTCCGGAAAATAAATTACTTTTGTGCAGAATATAAATTAAATATTTTATTACCCATGGAAAATAATATTTTCGAACTGACAACAGAGCAATTAAAAGTAATTGCCACAAGCCTTCGGGAGAAAATCCACGAAGGTCTCGGAGAGGACGGGAAGGAAATCCGCTGTCTGCCGACGTATATCAATCCCAATTCCGACGTAGTGAAGGGGAAAGTGCTGGTACTGGATCTTGGAGGCACCAATTTCCGGGCTACCGTCATTGAGTTTGCCGACGGCAAGCCGTATGTTCATCCGGGGATGAAGGATAATTTCGAGAAAATCATGAAAGATCCGGATGGCCGCGATCGCGATGAACTCTACAAAAAGATGGCCAGCCTGATCGGTTCGCTCAACCTCGAAGGCGTCAATGCCATCGGTTACTGTTTTTCGTATCCGTGCGAATCGACGCTGGACGGCGACGCCAAGCTGCTCTACTGGACGAAGGGCGTGACCGTGCGCGGACTGATCGACCAGCCCGTCGGGAAAACGCTGATGGACTACCTGAACAAAAATCTCAAAGGATGCAATTTTACGTCCATCAAAGTGATTAACGACACGGTAGCCAGCCTGTTTGCGGGATTGACCGACAAGGAAGCGCAGGCGCATATCGGGTTGATCGTGGGAACGGGCACCAACATGGCGCCGTTCTACCCGTCGGGTAAAATCAGGAAACTGAACCCGGCCTACAAACAGGAAGGATTGATACCCATTAATCTGGAGTCGGGCAACTTCTATCCGCCGTTCCTGACGGTTATCGACGACAAGATTGACAAGTATTCGGACAATCAGGGAGGTCAGCGGTTTGAGAAAGCCATTTCGGGGATGTATCTCGGACGCATTATCGAATATCTTTTCTCGTGCGACGAGTTCGAAGACAAGTTTGATGCCGAAAAGCTGACGCGTATCATGAGCTATCCCGACATGTACAAGGACAAATATGTGCAGGCGGCCGGTCAGGTATACGAACGTTCGGCCAAGCTGGTGGCCGCGTCGCTGGCCGGGCTGATTGTCGACATCATCGAGTCGTATGACAATCCGGTGCGAATCATTCGCCTGACGGCTGAAGGAAGTCTCTTTTGGAGCGAAGACCAGAAAGGGTTCAAGCCTGTGAGATTCAGAAGCTACAAATGTTTGGTGCTGAATGAACTGCATTCCCTGCTGGAAGCGTTCGGTCATGGCGACGTGGAGATCCGCGTCGACAAAACGCCGAATGCGAACCTGATCGGGTCGGCCATCGCCGCCCTGTCGTAACAGGTTGAAAGTGTAAATACAAAGGAAGGTATCGCCGGATGTTTCTGAGGTATCTTCCTTTTGTATTATGGGAACATATATACATTAATATTACTGTCCAAATAGTTTTGCATGAAAGACGATAAACAGGAGAGATTTGAGTTTGCAGGAATACAACCCTTAATTTTTGACCTTATTCCCTCCGCTGCGCTGACGCTTCCGGAAACCGAGAAGAAAATTGAGGAAAAAGGGTATAAAGGCGTTAAGAAATATTTGTATACAGGCTTTGTCGAGCTTCCAAAGTTTTTGTTCATGCCGGCTAAGTATTTTTCTGCGCTTCATGATAATTTTGATACCTTCCAATATGAAAAAAGAATACTGAGAACAAGAATTGTAAAAGCTGTCATCTTTTCATTCACAATTGCCTCAATATTGGCAGTTTCTATTTTTCTGCCGCCTGCCGCCGGATTCATACCCATAGCTATAAAATCAGGCATTTTACTCGCTACAGCCGCGTTTTCAGTGACTTTCTTTGGAATAATCATACATGCTTTAAATGATTTTATTGAAAATACACGGTTTAAAGTAAAGAAAATTACTTTCACGGTATTTACCGCTAAAAGTCTGGAAGATAAACTTAACGATTACATAAGTTCCAAAGATGTGGATTTGGAAAGAGATGTGAAAGTTTTGCTGGATAACAAAAAACAGATAGACCTTTTATTTAAAAAGCCGGAAGCATTTAAAAACGGACGAGCACTTAAATTGAGATTACAAAATCTCATTGAAGTCTATTACCTTAAGGCAATAGAAGGCAATCATGAGGGAGTTCAGGATTCATTATTAAATCTGATTTACGGTTTTTACACTGTTATAGACTCATTAGCTTTGCAGGAGGCTTTGGTTTTTGGTTATGAAAAAACAGGAAAAGCAGATATAAATGCTATTCAATATGAAATATTAAAGTTTTTTTATGTATCAAATGCAATTGCTTTTAAAGAGAATTATGATAAAGAAAATATTATCTATAGAATAAACAATCAAAAGAGGATGATGCGTTTGTTTTTTTCGGGGGATAAACTGAAAGATATTGAAAAGATAAATTCCGATATGGCAGATGATATGAACGATGCAATATTTATGAACGCAAAGCTTGAATCTTTTAATTCTGTTGAGGAGTCAGACCTGAGCCGTAGCTTAAATGAAGAACAGTTGCGCAGAATGGTAATTGTATTAAAAGCTGTGAGCAATATAAACTATTTATTTGAAGATATACAGACATTCGAGATTCCAAAACAAATCGGATATATGTATATAAAAGCTATAAAAAGTAAAGATGTATTGGAGAGTATATTATCAGGCAATATCCCGGTGGAATACAGACTTTATGCTTTGTTAAGGATGTCAACAGTGGAAGAAAACCCGTTCAGCATTGAAGCTTACTTGACCAGACTTATTGAAAGCCGTAGCGGTATAAAAGAAGATAAAATTACCATATCAAAAGAGATTGAAAGCAAACTCTATGAAGAAAGCACAAAAGTATTGGATTATTATGCATCAATAAACAAGTTTTCAAACAAGGACAATTATCTTGACTCTTTAGAAGCGGAAATGCTTTTTACGGCTGCGGCGGTATCTCTGCACGGGAAATATCCGGACATTAATTTGGCGGATTTCTTAAAGCAGCTTCAGTACACTTTTGTAAGGGATGCAAACACGGAGTATATAGTAAACTACGCGGGAAGTTCCGAATCCGAGCTTTTTAGAATTTCCATGAAAGACGGCGAAGAATATGTAAAGTCCATTAACGATTTGGTCGAAAATATTTATAAGCGGAACACGGGTATAAACACCGGCGATGACACGAAATATTT
>JAIRYD010000227.1 GCA_031267935.1 Tannerella sp. | reverse complement strand
GTGTCGGACAAGGAACTGAACGAAGCCTCGGTACGCATGGATTCGCTCTACACGGACATCGTCAGCAACAAACTGGCATTCGACGAAGCGGCCACCTATCTCTCGTACGACAAAGATACGCGAAACAACAAGGGACTGATGGTCAATCAGAACTACGAAAGCCAAAGCTACAGCACACCCAAATTCGAGATGGAAGAACTTCCGCAGGAGATCGGCATCGTCGTCGACAAAATGGCCGTAGGCGACATATCCAAGCCCTTCCGAATGATTACCGACAAGCAGAAGGAAGTAATTGCCATCGTCAAACTCAAATCCAGAACACTGAGCCACCGGGCGAATCTGGCAGACGACTACCAGGCGCTCAAGTCAGTGGTCGAAGATCGCAAAAGAAACGATCTCCTGAAAGGCTGGGTCGCAGGCAAACAGAAAACGACGTATGTCCGCATATCCGAAGGATGGCGCGAATGCGACTTTGAGTATCCGGGCTGGGTCAGATGACGATGAAAGGCGCGAAGTCATATTCCTTCGTCCTCCTGTCGCTGGCGTTCGCAATCCACGGATCCGCACAGCAGCAGAGCGACACGGTTCCGACCACAAAAGTCTATCTGGAACATGCCGACGTGCAATCATTTGACAAGCAGACAAACGCCGACAGACAAGTGCTGACGGGCAATGTCCGTTTTCGCCACGACAGTTCGTTCATGTATTGCGACAGCGCCTATTTCTTCGATCAAAACAATTCGCTCGAAGCCTTCGGGACAGTGAGGATGGAACAGGGCGACACGCTTTTTGTCTTCGGTGACTATCTTTTCTACGACGGCGCCAGACAACTGGCGATGATACGCGAAAACGTGCGGATGGAGAGCATACAGCCCGACAGTTCGATCGTCACGCTCTTCACCGACAGCCTGAACTACGACCGCACCGCCAACATCGGCTACTACTTCGACGGCGGCATGATCGTGGACGTGGAGAACGAACTCACCTCCGTCTACGGACAATTTTCGCCCACGACGAAACATTCCGTATTCCACGACAGCGTCTGCCTGAAAAATCCGCAGTTCACCCTGTATTCCGACACCCTTCACTACAATACCGGGAGCAAAATAGCGACCATTCTCGGCCCGTCCGTCATCGTGTCCGACAGCGGAACGATTCACAGCTCGAGAGGATGGTACAACACCGCCGACAATACCTCCCTCCTGCTGGACCGCTCGACAGTCTATTCGGGCGACCGCATGCTCACGGGCGATTCGATCGTCTACGACCGTGCGACCGGTTTTGGCGAAGCATTCGGGAATATTTTCATGCACGACACGCTGAACAAAATCATCCTCGAAGGGCATTACGGCTACTACGACGAAAAAACGGAGTATGCTTTCGCCACCGACAGCGCCCGCTGTCTGGAATACTCGCAGGGCGACACGCTCTACATGCGCGCCGATACGTTCGAAATGGCAGCCATCGATTCTTCCCGCCGCGAACTGAAAGCCTATCACCGCGTCCGTTTTTACCGCCAGGATATTCAGGGCGTGTGCGACTCCATGATCTTCGATACGAAAGATTCCATCCTGCACATGTATACCGACCCCGTCCTGTGGAACGAACAGTATCAGCTCTACGGCGATACCATCAAGACCTTTCTGCGCGACAGCACGATCGACCACATCCTCGTCCGGCAGTCCGCGTTCGCCGTACAGCAGCTGGATTCATTAGCCTTCAATCAGTTGAAAGGACGCGACCTGTATGCTTACTTCGAAGGGAAAGCCCTGCACATGATTTATATAGACGGCAGCGCCGAAACCATCTACTATTCGGTGCAGGAAGACAATATCATTCTGGAAATGAACGAAACGCGAAGCAGCTATCTCAGAATGTGGTTCAAAGACAATAAAATGGAAAAACTCCTGATATTGCCTGAACCACAGGCTAAGTTGACGCCGATATTTCTGCTCGAACCCGAACAGCGCACGTTGAAGGATTTTTTCTGGTACGACTACATGCGTCCTCTCGACAAGGATGACATTTACCGCGTGATCGAAAGAAAAGCGGACGAGAAACCCGGCCGAAACAATAAATTCCGTAACTTCGCACCACAAACCTAAAACCGAGCCTTATGAGATTATTTTCGTTTTACAACGTGCGCAAGCCGCGCCAGTTCGAACACAAGCCTATCTACTGGGACCCCCGCAGAGAGGCGCTGGACGATCGTATCCGCAAGGTAAAAAAAGAAATGGGCGTGCTGGAAGAGAAGCCTGAAGAGCACAAATCCGCCATCAAGGGCACTTTTATCGAAGGGACGACGCATCTGAAAAAAAGCAGGATGAATGGCGAGCATGCCCGCAGCCGCACGTACAAAAACATGCGCCTGCTGCTGATCATGGCGCTGCTGATCGCTGTTTTCTGGTACCTGTTCATGAAGTGATGAGCGACGTCATTCATTTGCTCCCCGACCATATCGCGAACCAGATTGCGGCAGGCGAAGTGATACAGAGTGCGGCATCTGTCGTCAAAGAACTCACGGAAAATGCAATAGATGCCGACGCACACCGCATAGCCGTCCATATCAAGGATGCGGGACGTACGCTGATACAGGTCGTCGACGACGGAAAAGGCATGTCGGAAACCGATGCCCGAATGGCTTTCGAACGCCATGCCACCTCGAAAATAACCGATGCCCGGGATCTCTTTCACCTGCATACGATGGGTTTTCGCGGCGAAGCGCTGGCGTCCATCGCCGCCGTGGCGCAGGTCGAACTGCGGACGCGCCTGCGAGGCGCCGAACTGGGTACGAAAATGGCCGTCGCCGGCTCGGCGCTCGACCATATCGAACCGGACGCATGTGCCGAAGGCAGCGTCTTCTCCGTCAAAAATCTGTTCTACAACGTGCCGGCGCGCAGACGTTTCCTCAAATCCAACGAAACGGAACTGCGTAACATCATCAGGGAATTTGAACGGGTAGCGCTGGTCAATCCGCATATCGCGTTCGTGTTGAAACACCACGAAACGGAAATACTGAACCTGCCCGTTTCGGGCCTGCGCCAGCGTATCATCCATGTGTTCGGGAAGAAATTCAATCAGAAACTGCTCACGCTCGAAGTGGCAAACGCCATCGTCAACATCGAAGGTTATATCGGGCATACGGACACCGTCAAACGCAAAGGTTATCTGAATTTTTTCTTCGTGAACGGACGCTACATGCGGCATCCGTACTTCCACAAGGCGGTGGTGCAGGCATACGAACCGCTCGTACCTGCAGGCGAAATACCCGACTACTTCATCTACCTGACGCTGGATCCGTCTACCATCGACGTCAATATTCATCCGACCAAGACGGAGATAAAGTTCGAAAACGAACGCCACATCTGGCAAATCATCGCATCCGCCGTGCGCGAAACGCTGGGAAAGGCGCACGCCGTCCCCAGCATCGATTTCGACATGGAGAAAACGCTCGACATACCGGTCTATAATCCGGCCGGCGCCGTGTCGCCACCACAGTTGCACGTCGACCACCGATACAATCCCTTCCGCACGGAGCCACATCCCGCCGCCGAACAAAACTGGGAAAAGCTGTACCGGGGTTTCGAGCATGAACGCGACGCCACGTCCGCGCATTCGCCGGAGATTCCGGCGGCGGACGAACCGGCGACGGATGAAAATGCCGACCGGCCGCTGTTTCAGCACGTGGCAGCCTCATGCTTCCAGTACAGGAACCGGTACATCATCACGCCGCTCAAATCCGGTCTGGTGCTCGTCGACCAGCGGCGCGCGCATATTCGCATTCTTTACGAACAGTACATGGCGAACATGCATCTGCGGAAAAGCGTTTCGCAAAAAATACTTTTTCCCGAGATCGCCGAACTGACGCCATCCGAAGCTGCTATATTGCCGGTCGTGGAGGAGGAGCTGCAACAGCTGGGATTCGAACTCAGCCCGATGGGAAACAACTGCTATGCCATCAACGGACTGCCGGCGGGCGTGCAGGATTGCCATCCGGCAGCGCTGCTGAAAGAAATCATCGGCGACATCATGGAGCGCGGTGCCGGCGGAAATGACCGCAAAGCGGAAATGCTGGCGCTTTCGCTGGCAAAAACGGCTGCCATCAAGAATGGCAAAACGCTGACGGTAGAAGAGATGGAATCTATCGTCGCCGCGCTCTTCTCGCTGGGAGCAAACAGCGTGACTCCCGACGGCAAAACCGTCATGTCGATCCTGACCGACGACGAGCTGGCGAAGCGGTTCAGATAACCGATTCCGACCGGCGCGAGTTCGATTACATGTTATTTGCTTCACGTGCATTCACTGTTTCCCCGGCCTTATGACGGCATACCGGATAAGTAGCGGGTAAGTACTGCCTAAGTAGCGTGTAAGTAGAACCGGGATGGAAACCGTCGCGAGAAAAAACAATAAAAGGTATGAAAGGACTAATACGAAAATGTAAAGTCCATTCAGGACAAAGTAAAATAATCTGTAAAGTTTTTTCAGGACAAGTCACCCCCCCCGTTCATAGTTCATCGTTCATCGTTCATAGTTCATCGTTCATAGTTCATCGTTCATAGTTCATCGTTCATAGTTCATCGTTCATAGTTCATCGTTAATGAAGTTCCCTATTGCATTTCCCGTTCTATTCCGTATCTTTGCCGGCCGGTGCAAAAGATGAAATCTATGGCAGAGATTGAAGTAAACAACGTATACAAATCGTTCCGGGACGTGCATGCCGTGTGCGGCATATCCTTTTCCATTGCCGCGGGCGAGTTTGTGGCGCTGCTCGGCCCCAACGGTGCGGGCAAGACCACGACGGTCGAGATGATGGAAGGATTGCGGCGTCCCGACAGCGGGCAGATCATGCTGTGCGGAAAAAACTGGCAGAAACACGAACGCGAACTGCGCCGGATCATCGGACTCTCGCTTCAGGAAACCCGTTTCACCGAGAAACTCACCGTCCGCGAAACGCTGCGGCTCTTCGCCTCCTTCTACGCCCTGGGCGAAGCGCGCGTGCACGAAGTGATTGATCTGACAGGGCTGGCGAACAAGCACGGCGCGCTCACCGGCACACTGTCCGGCGGACAGCGGCAGCGACTGGCGCTGGCCGTCGCACTGCTGAACCGGCCGCAGATCCTCTTCCTCGACGAACCGACGACCGGCCTTGACCCGCATTCGCGACTCGACCTGTGGCACATCCTGAAAACACTGAAGGACGAAGGCCGCACGACGCTCATCCTCACCACCCACTATATGGAAGAAGCCGAATCGCTCTGCGACCGCATCATCATCATCGACGAAGGACGCATCCTGCGCGCCGGCAACCTGGCCGCGCTGCTCGACGAAGGACACGCACGCAACCTCGACGAACTGTTCATCACACTTACCGGCAAACAGCTGTCGGAAACTCATATCCGCTGAAAACAATGAAACCTCTAAAAAATAACCAGCTGTACCGCCTCTGCATCGCGCAGCTGCTCGAAACCGTCCGTGAACCGGAAGTACTCTTCTGGGGCATGGTTTTCCCCATACTCATCTCCATCGGCCTGGGACTGGCCTTCACGCAGACCTCGGAAGTGAAATTCCGCATCATGCTTGCCGGCGAAAACACCACACGCCTCGACTCGCTGCTGCGCGTCCACGCCGACAGCGGCAACACCGGCCGGTCGTTCATATGGAAACTCGAAGACCGGACGCTGGGCAACACCTCCTTCCACTTCGAATACGTCGACTGGCCCTCCGCCATCGTCGCCCTCAAGCGCGGCGAAGCAGACCTGATCGCCACCGACTCGGCCGGACACATACGCTACCATTTCGACCCGCTCAACTCACAGGCACAACTCGCCTATACCCGTCTGACGGCGCTCGTCCGCGCACCCGACCGTCCGGCCGAAACCGTCCGTACCGACATCTCGCCCCTCACGCTCCGCGGCGTGCGATACATCGACTTCCTCGTGCCCGGACTGATCGCCTTCGGCATCATGGCCGACATCCTCTGGGGCATCAGCTACACCATCATCGAACGCCGGTCGCAAAAACTGCTGCGACGCATGGTCGCCACACCCATGCGCCGCTCGAACCTCCTCATCTCCATGATGTGCGTCCGCATACTGATGAACCTCGTCGACGCCGTCATCATCATCATCGCCATGTGGCTCATCTTCGGCGTCCGCATACAGGGCAGCATCGGCGCGCTGGCCGCACTCTTCCTTGCCGGCAACATCGCCTTCACCGGCATCGCCGTACTCATCTCGAGCCGCACCTCCAAAACGGAAGTCGGCAACGGCTGGATAAACGCCGTACAGATGCCCATGCTGATACTGTCCGGCGTCTTCTTCAGCTACCACAACTTCCCCGAATGGAGCATCGGCGCCATCCGGCTCCTCCCCCTCACCGCCCTGGCCGACGGCTTCCGCAGCATCTTCAACGAAGGCGCCGGATGGACGGAAATACTCCTCCCCTCCACCGTCCTCACCATAGCGGGACTCGCATGCTTCGCAGTCGGAATGAAACTCTTCAAGTGGTATTAAGCATCTCCGCGTCCTTTATTTCAACACGGAGCACACGGAGCGCACGGAGAAGATCCATCTTTCCGTTTTACGGTGCGCGGGGATGTTTCTCCGCATCACGCGCACCGTTTTCAATCCGCTGTTCTCTTTGTGCACTCCGTGCGCTCCGTGTTTGAATAGACGAAGCGTCACGCCGAAGTAGGGGATTTCAGAATTTTTCCTAATGATTTGTAGGTAGCGGGCGGCCGTAAAATACAGAAAAATGGGGATTGCCGCATATCGATATCCGGTGCACCTTTGTTTCGAAAAATTTTAAAAAAAATATTATGAGTAGAATCGGAATTTTTTATGGTACATCGGGCGGCAATACGAAGGATATTGCCATGCGGATTGGTTCGAAACTGAGTGTAGGCACAGCGGATATACGCGATGTGATGTCGGCGAAGGCCGCCGATCTGGCGCCATACGACGTGCTGCTGTTCGGCAGTTCCACGTGGGGACTGGGCGATTTGCAGGACGACTGGGAAGGCTTCATCAAGGCCGTCGCTTCGGCAGACCTGTCCGGAAAAAAGATCGCGCTCTTCGGCTGCGGCGATTCGGCCTCGTATCCCGACACCTTTTGCAATGCGATAGGAGCGATATACGGCGCCGTGAAAGACCGGGCCGACGTGGTGGGCTTCACCGACACGGCAGACTATTCGTTCGACGACTCCGAAGCCGTCGTCGACGGGCGGTTTGTCGGCCTGCCCATCGACGAGGACAACGAAAGCAACCTCACCGGCGCGCGCATCGACCGCTGGGTCGCACAACTCGAAAAAGAACTCGCATCATGAGGATTTTCAAATGCGATGCCTGTTCGAAGATACACGTCGAGGTCGGTAACGTGCTCATCCATTTCCCCTCGCCCGCACGGCTGAAAAAGTTTCTGCACTATCTCGAATCCATCGACGCCGACTATTATGCGGCGCTCAACCGGAGCAAAGGACTGGCGAAGGATCTTTTCCTGCCCGTGGGCGACATGTCCGTCAACATGGCTTTTTCCGTGGCCGAATTTGAAGCGCTGAAGCAGGCCGTGCGCCAGTATCTGGCGGAACACGAGGCGAGCAGACTTACTCTTGCCGGACGACTGGCGCTGTCGAAAATCGAACTGAACTGATGCCTTCGCGGGCGCGACGCAGAGACGGAATCATGTGCCGCCTCTGCGTCTTTGTGCGCGGCGCCGCACATTTTTTCGCGCCGGGACTTGCATGTGTGTCAAAAAAGCATTTCCTTTGTTTCCCGAAAATCGAAAGCACGGATAACTTGATATGAAATATGCACAAACATTTATTCCGGATGTATGGATCATCGAACCCGTCGTGTACAACGATGCGAGAGGTTATTTTTTTGAAGCCTACAAACAGCCGGAATTTGAAGCGCACACGGGACCGGTCCGTTTCATGCAGGACAATGAATCCAGTTCCGTACGGGGCGTCCTGCGCGGACTGCATTATCAGCTGGCGCCCTGGTCGCAGGCCAAGCTGGTGCGCGTGATTCAGGGACGCGTGCTGGATGTGGCGGTCGACATACGCCGCGGATCGCCCGCTTTCGGACGGTACGTATCCGTCGAACTGTCGGACGAAAACAGGCGGCAGCTGTTTATCCCCAAAGGCTTTGCACACGGATTCTACGTGATGAGCGAAACGGCCGTCTTCACCTACAAGGTCGACTGCCCCTACATGCCTGCGCACGAACGGAGCATCCGGTTCGACGACCCGGCCATCGGCATCGACCTGACAGCCCTTGCCGGAAACACGCCGGTCATGTCGGCAAAAGACAGGCAGGCCCCCCTGCTCGCGGATGCGGAAATAAATTTCGAATACGATAAATGATACACAATATGAATACTTACCTGATCACCGGCGGCGCGGGTTTCATCGGCGCGAACTTCGTGAAATACATGCGCCGCACATATCCCGACAGCCGGCTGATCGTGCTCGATGCACTGACCTATGCCGGAAATCTGGGCACCATCCGTGACGACGTCGACGGCGACCGCTGCCTCTTCGTGAAAGGCGATATAGGCGACCGCGCCCTGCTGGCAGAGATCTTCGAACGGCATGACATCCGGTACGTGGTGAACTTCGCCGCCGAAAGCCATGTGGACAGAAGCATCGAAAATCCGCAACTCTTCCTGATCACCAACATCCTCGGCACGCAGAGCCTGCTGGATGCCGCCCGGCAGGCATGGGCTGCCGGCAGTGCGGGACGTGCGCTGTGGAAAGACGGCGTGCGCTTTCATCAGGTGTCGACGGACGAGGTGTACGGAAGCCTGGGCAGCGAAGGCTACTTCCGCGAAACGACGCCGCTCGACCCGCACAGCCCCTACAGCGCCTCGAAAACAAGCGCCGACCTGTTTGTCAAAGCCTATTTCGAAACCTACGGCATGCCCGTCAGCATCACGCGCTGCTCCAACAACTACGGCCCCTATCACTTCCCCGAAAAACTGATACCGCTCATCATAAACAACATCCTGGAAGGAAAAAAACTGCCCGTCTACGGCGACGGCGCCCACGTGCGCGACTGGCTCTACGTCGAAGACCACTGCAAGGCCATCGACGCCGTGATACACCGCGGAAAGCCCGGCGAAGTATACAACGTCGGCGGGCACAACGAGCGGACAAACCTCGAAATCGTGCGCACGATCATCCGCACCGTCAGGCGGCTGATGACCGAACGGCCGGAATATCGCCGGGCGCTGAAGACCGCCGTGACGGACGCCGGCGGACAGCCCTCCGTCGACTGGATCGGCGACGACCTGATCGCGTTCGTGAAAGACCGTCCGGGTCACGACCGGCGCTATGCCATCGACGCCGCGAAAATCACCGCCGAACTGGGCTGGACGCCGCAGACGGACTTCGACGGCGGCATCGTCGACACCGTGCGCTGGTATCTCGAAAACCGCGCGTGGGTGGACGACATCACAAAGGGCGATTACATGAACTACTACGAGCGGATGTATGCCGGCCGCGAGCTGTAACCTGTCACCTGCCGCATGAACAACGGATCATACCCCTCCATTCTTCTCGAAAATGCCGTCAACGAACTGTCCGCACTGCCGGGCATCGGACGCAAGACGGCGCTGCGTCTGGCGCTCTACATGCTGCGGCGCGACGCCGGCTATACGGAACGGCTCGCGACCGCCCTGCAGGTATTGCGGCAGGAAGTGAAATACTGCCGCGAGTGTCACAACATCTGCGACGGCGACCGCTGCGATCTTTGCGCCAGTCCCGGACGCGACCATTCGACGATCTGCGTGGTCGAAAACGTCCGGGATGTGATGGCCATAGAAAATACCGCCCAGTTTCACGGCGTATATCACGTCCTGGGCGGGATTATTTCGCCCGTCGACGGCATCGGCCCGGCCGATCTGGAGATCGACAGCCTGGTGGCGCGCGTGGCCGCGGGCGGAGTGAAAGAAGTCGTGTTCGCACTGAGTTCGACGATGGAAGGCGATACGACGAACTTTTTTATTTACAGAAAACTGGCGCCCTGCGGAGTGAAAATCACCGTCATCGCCCGCGGCATTGCGGTGGGCGACGAAATTGAATACGCCGACGAGGTGACGCTGGGACGCTCGATTGCAAACCGGTTGGATTTCAACGATTCGATCAAACGCTGACAAATGCGCATGTACGACTGCAAGCTCTCCGTCATCATCGTCCCGCACGACCGTCCGTGCCCGCCCGAACCGTGCCTGTACTCCCTCCGTGCAGCCGTCGACGGGCTGGACGCCGAGATCTTCTTCGCATCCGGCCCCCGGACGGACGCGCGGCGGAGGGCCGACACCGCGGCGGCAGCCGTCGCGTACCCCGACAGGCTGCCGGACGAAAGCGACGTGCAGTTCGTGAACCGGATCATCACGACACGCTGCCGGGGCGAATACATCCTCCTCCTGCATCCCGACACGGTGATCGGCGAAGACAGCCTGCGCACGCTCTGCTGCTTCATGGACGAACATGCGGCAGAAGCAGGCGCGGCGGGCGTGAAGATGCTGGACGGAAACGGCCTCTTCCTGCCCGAAAGCATGCGCGGATGGCCCTCGCCGCAGGCGCTGCGCGGCAGGTTGTGCCACACGAAGCAACGCCTCGCCTGCGATCTGTCCGGCCTCGATCCCGACAGACCGCACAGGGTCGACATCGTGTCGGACGCTTTCCTGCTTCTCAATCATGATGCACTCAAAAAGACGGGACTGCCGGACGAAACGCTCCCGAAGGAATCGGCCGTCCACGACCTGCTGTACCGCATGTCGGCCGCCGGATACGCCCTCTTCTACTACCCCGAACGCATCCTCCACTGCGGCGGCGAAGCCTCGCGGCGCGGCAGCGGAAAACACATCCGCGCGTTTTACGACGCCCTGCTGCTCTTCTACCGCACACACTATCCGACCGCACGGACCACCATCTTCCTCATACGCCTGCGCCGGCGCCATGCCCTGCTCTTCGAAAAAAAAAGAAAACCGCACCGCCTGAAAACACGCCGCCTGATGGCCTTCTGCCGCGAATCATCGCTGGAGGAAATCACGCGGATCGCCCGGCAGGAAATCCCGGAAACATCGCACGTCGTCCTCCGCGACCCCGCCAGGCGACGGCTGACGGAAGTAATCGCCGACCGGCGGACAAAAATGCAGGCCTGCACCGACATCGTGTGCTGCCATCCCGACATCTCCTTCGCACAGATACTCCTGCTCATGGAACGAATGGCGGAAAAAACAACCGCCTTCCACCTCTACCTCGCCCGAACGCAACAATTCATCTCCTGTGAAACTGCTTGAAAACGACCGCCTGCGCCTGCGCGCCCCCGAACCGGAAGACCTCGACACGCTCTACCGCTGGGAAAACGACTCCTCCTGCTGGGAATCGGGAAACACCCTCACCCCCTACTCGCGCTACGCCATCAGGCAGTATATCGCCCGATCGGGAAACGATTTCCACGAACACCGCCAGCTCCGCCTCATGATCGAACTCAGACGCAACGCCGCCGTCGCCGGCACGATCGACCTCTACGACTTCGACCCCCATCACCTCCGCGCCGGCGTGGGCATCCTCGTCGACCAAGCCTTCCGCCGGCAGGGCATCGCCGCCGAAGCGCTCGCCCTCACCGCGCGATACGCATTCTCCTTCCTCAAAATACACCACCTCTATGCCCACATTCCACAATCCAACATCCCCTGCCTGCGCCTCTTCGAACAATGCGGCTTCGAAACCGCAGGCGTACTGAAAGACTGGATGATCACGTCCGAAGGATACGCAAACGTCGTTGTCCTGGGCATGATCGACAGCAGACCCGCGAGGAAGGTCATGAACGATGAACGATGAACGATGAACGATGAACGGTGAACCGGCCGTATGGCTGTCATCGGCTCGAGCCGGAGCCCCGGAGACTCGAGCCGGAGCCCCGGAGACTCGAGCCGGAGCTCCGGAGACTCGAGCCGGAGCCCTGGAGACTCGAGCCGGAGCCCTGGAGACTCGAGCCGGAGCCCTGGAGACTCGAGCCGGAGCTCCGGAGACTCGAGCCGGAGCCCTGGAGACTCGAGCCGGAGCGCCGGAGACTCGAGCCGGAGCCCTGGAGACTCGAGCCGGAGCCCTGGAGACTCGAGCCGGAACGTTGGAAACACGCGTTGGAGCGACGGAGACTCGAGCCGGAGCGACGGAGAATTGTGAATTTAACGATAAACTATGAACTATGACCGGATTCATCGTTCATCGTTCATAGTTCATAGTTAATGACGTCCATCGTGAATGACCTTCCCCGTTCAGAAACGGTTAAGATCGTCCTGCGCCGCGCTTTTGCCGCGGTATTTCCTGCTGTAGTTATTGAATATGTAGGTGACGGAGAGGGTGGCATAGCGCGTTTCGCGTTTGCGGTCCGACGTCCAGCGCAGGTTGTTCAGCTGCATGAAATCCCTTCCTTTTACCCGGTCGAAAAGATCGTAACCCATCAGATTCAGGCGCAGCGCGTTGTCGAAAAACGACTTCCGGAGCCCGGCATCGAACCTTTGGTAGCCTTTCGATTCGACATAGCCATACATCGAATTACTCTGGTAAAGGAAATTGAGCGAGAGCACAAAGCCCGCCGGCAGCGCAAGATCGTTGTACGCCCTGAAGAAATAATCCGCCATGTTGTACGCCACCATTTTCCCCTCGTACATGGCCGAGAAGAACGGTTTGGACACGCCCGCCGTCCAGTTGGGCTGCCAGAAGGCGATTTTGTGATTGAAGTTGAGCGTGGCATTCAATTCCTGCGATTTCGGGAAATTGACGGACGTGAGAAGCAGCGAATTGGCGTTGCCGTCCTGTTCTTCGAAAAACGGCCGCACCGGATTTTCAATATAATTATATCCCAGGTTCAGGTAGAACGATTTCAGTCTCGCCTGCAGATTCACGTCGTATATGTTGCTTTTGCTCAGATACGGATTGCCCTTCTGGAAAAGAAAACGGTTTACGTAAAGCACGTTGCCGTTCAGCTGTTCGAAGTTCGGACGCGACGTGCGCCGGTTGAACGCCAGACTCAGATCCACGTTCCGCATGCGCGTCGAGAGGGAGATGTTCGGATAGAAATCGCTGTACGAGCGGTCGATGACTGGCTCCGGCGCGACGCCGTCGGTATAGCTTTCGGACGTATATTCGTAGCGCAGGCCGGCGGCCAGGTTGACGGACGCCAGCGTGTGCGAATAGCTGACGAAGGCGGCCGACTTCTGCTCCGTATTCGTAAATCCGCTGTTGTCGGCGTATCCGTTGCTGCGCACGAAGCCGTTGCCCGAGATGCGGTTGTATTCGCCGCCGAACTCAATCAGTCCGGCAGGCGATTTGTAGCCGCCGGTCAGCTTGCCCGCATACAGTTCGTAGTCGGTTTCGTTCGAAATATCCACCGTGTTTATCTCCGCCGCATTGACGGTTTCGTCCGAACGCTGCGTCATGTCGTCATGGTTTTTCATGTAGTCGAAATCGAAACGCATCGAGAAGCGCCCGCCGAAATCGCCGTTGTAGAACGCATTGACCAGATGCTGATAGGAGCTTCCGTTTCTAAGCGACTGCGACTGCGAAGCTTCATACGGGACGTCGTTCAGATGCGTAGTGGCCGCGATTGACGTGACATCCTTATGAAACATGTCGTACAGTTGATACTGTCCGCCGACGGCATGTCTGTCGTTTACGGAGAAATCAAAACCTGCGCCGGCCTGTTGGGAACGGTTGAAATACAAAAAATCCGGTATAAATGCGGTATGCGCCCATTCGCCGTCCGCATCTTTCAGCGTGAAGTAATGATACTCGCTCATTGACTGCTTGCCGTAGTTGTGATTGTACGTGGCAAACAGATTCAGCCGGTCCTTCGTATAGGAAAGGCTGACATTTTCATTGTCGCCCGGATAATTCCCCTGCCGCAGGCGTTCCGTCAGCTGCGCCGAAAAGCCGTTTATCCGTGTTTTTGTTTTGATAAGCAGTACGGCGCGCCCTTCGGCATCGTACTTGGCGCCGGGATTCGAGATAAGCTCCACGGTAGAGATCTCGGTCGACTCCAGCCGCTCCAGCTCCGACATGTCGCGCACCTTGCGGTTGTTGATATACACGATCGGCGCGCCCTTGCCGAAGACGGTCAACCGCCCCTCCTCGTCGGCAATGATGCCCGGCATGCGCTGCAGCACGTCGCCCGCCGTCCCGACCGTACTCAGCAGCGTCGTCGACACACTGGCCACGATCCCTCCCCCGGCGCCCGTCCGGAAAGGCGGCGTGCGGGCCGTCACGACCACTTCGCCCAGCGCATTCGCTTCGCTCAGCCCGATATCGCCCAGTTCGACCGCCGCCGCCGACACGTCGACCGGCACAAACCGGTTTTCGAGGCCGATATACGACACCTTCAGCAGATACCTGCCGACGCCCACATTCTCGAGCCTGAAAAGCCCCTCCTCGCCGCTGACCGCTCCCGCCACAAACGACGAATCCGGCAGCGACAGCAGCACGATGTTTGCATACTCCAGCGGACTGCCCGAAGCGGCCTCCACTATTTTTCCCGAAACGGGAACCGCAGCCCCTGCCGTAAATGCAAACGCCGGGAAAACGAGAAAAAACACCAGAATCTTTTTCATATCTATTGTTGTTTAATAATGAAAGAATAAGCAACACGCAAGTATTTCCCGCACCGCAGAATGTCTCCCATGCTTTTATTCAAACACGGAGCACACGAAAAATACGGTTGAAAACGATAGATTTCCTCCGCGCCCTCCGGGTTCAAACTAAACGGTAAAGCGCAAAAAGACAGACAATTTTGCCCCCCCGTCATTAACAGTTGTATACATTTACATGTAAAAGGAAACCACCGGCACGCACCGGCGCCACGCGGAAAGACGGAAAGTCCGAACGGACCAAATAACGAAAACACGATCATACGATATACTGTCTGATTTCAATTCGGGGCGCAAGTAAGTTATTTTTTTTGAAACGGAGAAAAAAATAACTTCAATTGTTATTTTATGCACGGAATTTCCTGCCGGCATATCGGGCGCACACAGATGACGCGGATTTTGAAGCTTTGCGCAGATATGAAAAACAGGTAATGCCGGGGAATCATGCTTCCTGCTGAAAAAAATATCGACGAAACCACATTATTCCGCTTTTTTCCCGGCTATACACACGACATCCGCTTGCGACATCATTCAAAATGTCTAAAAAAAATACGGATACTGCGGAAGACGGGATATTTTTTTAGTGTTTACATATAGAATGCGCGCATTCCGGGGCATTTTCTCTCCATTTACCGGTAGAATGTGCGCATGACGGGATGTCTTTAATGGCAAAAAGGGGAGCCGTACGGAAAGTTTGCGGTACCGGTCCCGGCGGGACAGCCTCTCTTCAATCCCTTGCCGCACCCGTACATGCAAATGAAAAAACATTCAACCCGAAGCGGCTTTTCCTTACGATCTTTCGCTCGCGAATGATTTTTTCGTCGAATTGTTTGGCGATTGTAAAAGAATACATACCTTTGCCGCACATTTTATAAACGAAAAGGAAATGACGGCGCCCGACGGTTTTTCGGTATTGATACGCATTCGCGTGGTGATGGTGCATACCTCGCACGCGTGAGAAAGCGCCGCCGTTCCGTTTCGAAGGATGCCTTTCTCGGTCAAAACGGGAAAGGCTTTTTATTAAACGGTAAAAATTGACAACACAAAAAAACAGGGCAGACATGCCTCACGCCTTACGAAGCTTCGCCACTACGCAGGGACGCCGCATGGCCGGCGCACGCGCGCTGTGGAGCGCCTGCGGCATGACGAAGGAACAGACGGGTCAACCCGTGATCGCGATCGCCAATTCGTTCACCCAGTTCGTGCCCGGACACGCGCATCTCTACGGCGCCGGACAGCTGGTAAAAGCCGAGATTGAAAAATACGGCTGCTTTGCCGCCGAATTCAACACGATCGCCATCGACGACGGCATCGCGATGGGACACGACGGCATGCTCTATTCGCTCCCCTCGCGCGAGCTGATTGCCGACAGCGTCGAATACATGGTCAACGCCCACAAGGCCGACGCGCTCGTCTGCATCTCCAACTGCGACAAGATCACGCCCGGCATGCTCATGGCCGCCATGCGGCTGAACATACCCGCCGTCTTCGTTTCGGGAGGACCGATGGAAGCCGGACGCCTGGAGGGACGCAAACTGGACCTGATAGACGCCATGGTCGCCGCCGCCGATCCCCTCGTGTCCGACAGCGAAATACACCGGATCGAAGAAGCGGCATGCCCCACGTGCGGCTCCTGCTCGGGCATGTTCACCGCCAACTCGATGAACTGCCTGAACGAAGCCATCGGACTGGCGCTGCCCGGCAACGGCACGATTGTCGCCACACACGCCAACCGCCTCCGGCTCCTTCGCGACGCCGCCGCGCTGATCGTCAAAAACACCCGCAAATACTATGCCGAAGGCGACGACTCCGTCCTGCCGCGCCGCATCGCCACACGCGCCGCCTTCCTCAATGCCATGACGCTCGACATTGCCATGGGCGGCTCCACCAATACCGTGCTCCACCTGCTGGCCGTCGCGCACGAAGCAGACGTGCCGTTCACGATGGACGACATCGACGCCCTCTCGCGACGGTCGCCATGCCTGTGCAAAATCGCGCCCAACACGGCGAAGTACCACGTGCAGGACGTCAACCGTGCCGGAGGCGTGCTCGGCATCATGGCCGAACTGGCGCGCGGCAACCTGCTGGATACATCCGTCCGCCGCGTGGACGGCATGACGCTGGGCGAAGCCGTCGATCGCTACGACATCACCGGCCCGCACCCGTCCGCCGACGCCTCGCGCCTGTACCGCAGCGCGCCGGGCAATCGCTTCAACCTCGAAGCAGGCTCGCAGAACGCCTCTCACGAAACGCTGGATACCGACCGCGCCCAAGGGTGCATACGCGACATGGCGCACGCCTGCTCGCACGACGGCGGACTGGCGGTGCTCAAAGGCAACATCGCCCGGGACGGATGCGTCGTCAAGACGGCAGGCGTGGACGAAAACATACGTTCCTTCAGCGGAACGGCCCGCGTCTTTCATTCGCAGGAAGACGCATGCGAAGGCATCCTGGGCGGAAAAGTGCAGGCGGGCGACGTGGTCGTCATCATCTACGAAGGCCCCAAAGGCGGCCCCGGCATGCAGGAAATGCTCTACCCGACGTCGTACATCAAGTCGATGCACCTGGGCGCGTCGTGCGCACTCGTCACCGACGGACGCTTCAGCGGAGGTACATCGGGGCTGAGCATCGGCCACGTCTCGCCCGAAGCCGCTGCAGGCGGAGCCGTCGGACTGCTTCGCGACGGCGACGTGATCGACATCGACATCCCCCGCCGCACCATCCGCGTGCGACTGACCGACAGCGCGCTCGCCACCCGCCGTACGGAAGAAGAAGCAAAAGGCGCCGGAGCATGGAAACCGATACGCGACAGACAGATATCGAAATCGCTGCGCGCCTACGCACGAATGGCCGCCTCGGCCGACAGGGGCGGAGTGAGAATCGTGGAAGAGGATTGATAAAAAATCAGGATTCAAAAAAAATGGAAAAAAACAGGATCACAGGCTCGGAAGCATTGCTTCGCACGCTGATAGCCGAAGGCGTCGAATGCGTGTTCGGCTATCCGGGCGGACAAGCCATACCCATATACGACTGCCTGTACGACTACCGGGACCGGCTGCACCACATACTGGTGCGCCACGAACAGGGCGCCACGCATGCCGCTCAGGGCTATGCACGCGTGAGCGGCAAAACGGGCGTGGCGATTGTCACCTCCGGCCCGGGCGCGACAAACACGATCACCGGCATAGCGGACGCGATGATCGACAGTACGCCCATCGTGGTAATCACCGGACAGGTACCGTCGCCGATGCTGGGCACGGACGCTTTTCAGGAAGTAGACATGATAGGCCTTGCCCTGCCGATCACCAAATGGGCCTACCAGGTGCGCAGGGCCGACGAAATCGCATGGGCCGTCTCGCGGGCGTTCTACATCGCCTCCTCCGGACGTCCCGGACCCGTACTGATCGATTTTGCCAAGGATGCACAAGTGGAAACGGTCGACTACGCCTACCGGCCCGTGCGCTTCATACGCAGCTATCAGCCCGTACCCGAAACCGACCCGGAAAAAATCACCGAAGCGGTCGACGCCATCAACGGCGCCCGCAAACCGTTTGCCGTCGCAGGACAGGGCGTCATATTGAGCGGCGCCGAGCAGGCGCTGAAAGATTTTCTGGACAAAGCCGACATACCTGCCGGCACGACCATGCTGGGACTCTCGTCCATGCCCACCGACTACCGGCTCAACAAGGGAATGCTGGGCATGCACGGCAACATCGCCCCCAACCGCAAAACGAACGAATGCGACGTACTGATCGCCGTCGGCATGCGATTCGACGACCGCGTGACGGGCAACCTCGACCGGTATGCCCGCCAGGCCAAAATCATTCACATCGACATCGACCTCTCGGAAATAGGCAAGAACGTGCCCGTCGACATTCCCCTGCCGGGCGATGCAAAAGAAATACTGACCACCCTCACCGCACGCCTGCACCACGCCAGACACGACGCATGGATCGCCTCGTTCGACGCCGATGAACAGGAAGAAGAAAACCGGGTCATACGGCGGGAAATAAACCCCGTCTCGGGACCGCTGCACATGGGCGAAGTCGTACGTAAAGTCTCGGAAGCCACAGGCCACGATGCCGTGCTGGCAACCGACGTCGGACAAAACCAGATGATGAGCGTGCGCTATTTCAAGTACAAACATACGCGCAGCGTAATTTCATCCGGCGGACTGGGCACCATGGGCTACGGCCTGCCGGCAGCCATCGGCGCAAAACTCGGCGCACCGGAACGAACCGTATGCTGCTTCGTCGGCGACGGCGGTCTGCAAATGACCATTCAGGAACTGGGCACCATCATGCAGGAAAAACTGAACCTCAAAATCATCCTCCTCAACAACGATTTCCTGGGCATGGTGCGCCAGTGGCAGGCGCTGTTCTGGAACGGACGGTATTCGTTCACGCCGATGGAAAATCCCGACTTCGTGGCCATCGCCAAAGCCTACCGGATGGGCGCAAGGGCCGTATCCGAACGCGAAGAACTGGACGACGCCATCCGCGAAATGCTCGAATACGACGGCGGATACCTGCTCGTCGCACACGTGGAAAATGCAGGCATGGTCTATCCGATGGTCCCCGCCGGAAAGAGCCTCAACGATATGATTATAGAATAATATCACACCGGAAATCATGCAGAACAAAAAATTATATACGGTAATCATCTTTTCGGAAAATACGGTAGGACTTCTGAACCAGATTGCCATTATCTTCACGCGGCGACAGTTGAATATCGAGACGCTCTCCGTCTCGCCGTCCGCCATCGAAGGCATACACAAGTTTACCATCACCACCTTTACCGACGCCGACACGATCGACAAGGTAGTGAAACAGATCGACAGACGCGTCGACATCCTGAAAGCATACTGCAATACGGACGAAGACCTCGTCTATCAGGAACTCGCGCTCTACAAACTGGCTACCGACCAGTTTCTCAAACTCCAGTCGGTAGAAGAACTGATCCGCAAGCACGACGCGCGCGTGCTGGAAATCAACGAGGCATGCGTCGTGCTGGAAAAAAACGGACACTACGAAGAAACGCAGGCGCTCTTTTGCGAACTGAGCGAACGCATCGGCGTGCTGCAATTCATCCGTTCCGGACGGATCGCCATCACCCGCAGCAGAGTGGAACGCCTGAGCGACATGCTCAAGGCCATGAAAGAACGTTTGGAAAGAAAACATGAATAAAGTCGGAACCTTTCCATTCGCCACCGAATCGTATCTGCTCGATTTCAGAGGACGCATCACGATCCCGACAATCGGGAACTTTATGCTGCACGCGGCTTCGCGCCACGCCGCCTCGCGCGGCTTCGGCTTCAACGACATGTCCGGCAAACACACGGCATGGGTCCTTTCGCGCATGACGCTCGCAATGCAGGAATATCCGGTCATGCCATCCGAACCGCTCACCCTGCACACGTGGATCAGCGAAGTCAACCGCCTGTTCACCAGTCGCTGCTTCGAATGGTCCGATGCCGGCGGCAAAACGCTCGGATATGCCCATTCCACATGGGCTGCCATCGACATGGCAACACGCCGACCCGTAATGCTCGACGTCGAGGCGCTGAACGCATACCTGTCCGACCGTCCCTGTCCGCTCACGCGCCCGGGCAAAATACCGGCAGTCGAAGACACAACGCCGGGCGAACCGTACCGGGTCCGGTACAGCGACCTGGACGTGAACGGACATTTCAACAGCATCAAGTACATGGAACATCTGCTCGACATGTTCGACATCGACCTGTTTCGCAAAAAGGAAATACGCCGCTTCGAGATCGCCTACCTCTCCGAAAGCAAGGACGGCATGCCGCTGACCTTCCACAAGGCGGAAGCCGGCGAAGGACGGTTCCACATGGCCGTCTGCCACGAAGGACGCGCCATCTGCCGGGCTGCGGTTGTCTGGGAGTAATCACAACATACATTAATTATATATTATATACAAACACAGAAAAAACATGGCAATAATGAATTTTGGCGGCATAGACGAAAACGTAGTCACCCGCGAAGAATTTCCGCTGGACAAAGCCAGGGAAGTATTGAAAGACGAAACCGTCGCCGTAATAGGCTACGGCGTGCAAGGCCCGGGACAGAGCCTGAACCTGCGCGACAACGGTTTCAATGTAATCGTCGGCCAGCGCAAAGGCGGCAAAACATGGGACAAAGCCGTATCCGACGGCTGGACGCCGGGCGAAACGCTGTTCGACATAGAAGAAGCCTGCGCACGCGGCTCCATCGTACAGTACCTGCTCTCGGATGCAGCCCAGATAGAAGTCTGGCCGCGCATCAAACCGTATCTGACGTCCGGCAAGGCGCTCTATTTCTCGCACGGCTTCGGCATCACGTACAGGGAGCGCACCGGCATCATCCCCCCCGCCGATATCGACGTGATTCTTGTCGCTCCGAAAGGCTCGGGCACATCGCTACGGCGCATGTTCCTGCAGGGACGCGGGCTGAACTCCTCGTATGCCATCTTTCAGGATGCGACGGGACGCGCCGAAAAACGCGTCGTTGCGCTGGGCATCGGCGTCGGCTCCGGATACCTGTTCGAAACGACGTTCAAGAAAGAAGTCTACTCCGACCTGACGGGCGAACGCGGCACACTGATGGGCGCCATTCAGGGACTGCTGCTCGCACAGTACGAAACACTGCGCGAAAACGGACACAGCCCCTCGGAAGCCTTCAACGAAACGGTCGAAGAACTGACGCAGTCGCTCATGCCGCTCTTCGCCGAAAACGGCATGGACTGGATGTATGCCAACTGCTCGACGACTGCCCAGCGCGGCGCACTGGACTGGATGGGAGCGTTCCACGACGTCACGAAGCCCGTCTTCGAAAAACTGTATCGCGATGTAGCATCCGGTCGAGAAGCACAGCGCTCGATAGACACCAACAGCAAGCCCGACTATCGCGAAGGTCTTGAACGCGAACTGAAAATCCTCCGCGAAAGCGAGATGTGGCGCACAGGCGCCGCCGTACGCAGGCTGCGACCGGAAAACAATGAAGCGTTGCGAATAAATAACCGGTAACAGTGATAGAAAGCGTGACGCCGCAACCCCACAAACGAAAACAGCCTTTTCGCAAAGGCTGTTTTTATAAGGTTTTAATAGGTATTAATCTTTAAGGCAAAAAGATTGTTTAGGTTATCGATGCAAAGATACTGCAATGTTAATTTATTTTTACTATAAAAATTTATGTTATACAACATCATTTAGGAAAAAATGTGTTTCTTTTCGGTTTTACGCATGTATTATTCGTTATAACCGCTTCTTTTAACAGAATGCAAGCGCCATTCCATGCACATCATCACTCATTGCGCCGTCCTTGAAAACCAAATTTCCATTAATGAATGTTACGTGTACACAATGATGAAGAATCTGTCCTTCGAGAGGTGACCAGCCGCACCGGTAGCGGATATTTTCTTTCGAAACAACCCATTCGCGATGCGGATCGACCAGCACCAGGTCGGCATAATATCCCGGACGGATATACCCGCGGCGGTCGATACGGAACAGTTCGGCCGGATGATGCGCCATTTTTTCGACGACCTTTTCTTTGGTGAAGACGCCCTGCAGCGCCAGTTCGAGCATGAGCGGCAAGGCATGCTGAACCATCGGTCCGCCCGATGCGGCACGCAGGCAGTGGCCTTCCTTTTCGGCCGGCAGATGCGGCGCATGGTCGGTCGCGACCACATCTATCGTATTATTATTAACCGCATTGCGTAGGGCGGCGCGATCGGCGGACGTCTTGATGGCAGGATTCCATTTGATCAGGTTGCCGTATCGGCGATAGTCTTCGTCCGAAAACCAAAGGTAATGTACGCACGTTTCGGCGGTGATCTTCTTGTCGGAGAGCGGCAGACTGTTGCCGAGCAGGTGCAGCTCCCTCGCGGTCGAAACGTGCAGCAAGTGCAGACGCGTACCCAGCTCCGTGGCCAGGCCTACCGCTTCGGACGACGAGGCGTAGCATGCTTCCGCATCGCGAATCAGGGGATGAAACGTCACATCCAGCGCCTGCTCGCCGTATTTCTCGACGTAAAACGCCCTGTTGCGCCGTATCACTTCTTCGTTCTCCGCATGCACGGCAATCAGCAAATCCGTCTCACTGAAAAAACGACGCAACGTATCATAATTGTCCACAAGCATGTTACCCGTCGAGGACCCTAAAAACAGTTTCAAACCGGGTACGCGCCGGCGGTCGAGCTTGCCCGCCTCGGAATAATTGTCGTTCGTCCCGCCAAAGAAAAAGGAATAGTTCGTCACGGACGTTTCCGCCGCGCGCCGGAACTTCCATTCCAGTTCGGCAATCGTCGTGGTTTGCGGTTTCGTGTTCGGCATGTCCATAAACGACGTCACGCCGCCCGCCGCCGCCGCACGGCTCTCACTTGCAATGCTTCCCTTGTGCGTCAGTCCCGGCTCGCGAAAATGCACCTGATCGTCGATGGCGCCCGGCAGCAACCATTTTCCTGCCGCGTCGATCACGTCCGTGCCCGACAGATCGTCGGGCAGCGCATCGCCTTCGAAAACACGGCTGATGAAGGGAGCGTCTATCAGCACCGCACCCACAAACGAACGCCCTTCATTGATTATCAGGGTGTTTTTTATCAACGTTTTCATCGACTGCCTGTCTTCTTCGGATACTTGCGGAAGACACTCCACCACCTCAATTTCAGAACGCCGAAGAGGGCTTCGCCGAAGATGGACGTGTTCATTTTCGACGTGCCGAGCACTCGGTTGACAAAAACAATCGGTACTTCCATAATCTTGAAACCGCACTTGCTGGCGGTGAATTTCATCTCGATCTGGAACGCATATCCCTTGAAATGAATCTTGTCCAGTTCGATGGTTTCGAGCACTTCGCGACGGTAGCACTTGAATCCCGCCGTCGTGTCGTGCACCTTGATACCCGTCACAAATCGCACATACGCAGAGGCATAATACGACATCAGGACGCGCCCCAGCGGCCAGTTGACTACATTCACGCCGTTACAGTAGCGCGAGCCTACGGCGACATCCGCTCCTCCCTCCGCGCAGGCCGCATACAGGCGGGGCAAATCGCCGGGATTGTGGCTGAAATCGGCGTCCATCTCGAAAATGAAATCGTATTGATGCGCGACAGACCACTTGAATCCACAAATGTATGCGGTGCCCAAACCCAGCTTGCCGCTGCGTTCGATCAGGTAAAGACGGTCGGGAAATTTTTCCTGAAGACGTTTCACGATAGCGGCCGTCCCGTCAGGCGAGCCGTCGTCAATAATAAGTATATCAAAGTCTTTATCCAGTCCGAATACGGCATGGATAATATTTTCGATATTCTCCTTCTCATTGTAAGTCGGTATAATTACTATACTGTCTGCCATTTTTCATCTACTACATTAGAGTTATATAACGCTGCTTTTCTCTAAAGGGAACCTCTAAAAACCCCGACTTCTGCGTTACGCTTCGTCGCTAAAATGCTCATTTACGACAGGTAAACTCCGCTTTTAGCTCCTCGCAAGCCTTGAATTCGGAGTTTTTAGAA
>JAIRYD010000126.1 GCA_031267935.1 Tannerella sp. | reverse complement strand
CCTTTGCCGGAAATGAACGACGTGCAGGAAGAAAGCATGCCGTCGATTGCAGACGAACCTGTATTGCAAGAACTTCCTACATCGCCCGACAATTTCTGCGGAGACCTGCAGGAAGCCATCGAAGTAGGAGCAATCGGTATGCTTGACAAACAGGAGATTATCAACAAGTTGATAGATATCAACAAAGACGTGGCACAAACATCCCGCGAACAGGTCGACAAGCTTAAACAAGCGTATTACCGGATTACAAATGTCGAAAACGACGAACTGAAAAAAATATTTGTAGAAGACGGCGGTAATGAGGCTGATTTTGAAGCGCCTGAAGACGAAACAGCGCAGCAGTTAAAAGATCTTCTTGCCGAATACAAACAGAAAAAAGCGTTTCTGCACGAAAAAGAGGAAAAACGGGAAGAAGAAAACTATCTCCGTAAACTGCAGTTAATCGACCGTCTGCAGGCTTTGGTTGAAGGCCAGGGCTATTTTAATAAACGCTACAACGAATTTAAGGAAATCCAGCAAAAATGGAGAGAATACGATCCGATTCCCCAAGAATATGTGCGGGACTTGTGGCGCAAGTATCAACTTCAAAATGAGCGTTTTTACGATTTGATAAAAATAAACAACGAATTTCGCGACTACGATTTCAAGAAAAATCTGGAAATGAAAACGGCGATTTGCGAAGCGGTGGAGAAACTGGTGGACGAGTTGGATGCGATTTCGGCTTATCATCAGTTGCAGAAACTGTTCCAGCAGTGGCGCGAAATAGGACCTGTGGCACGCGAGCATCGCGAAACGCTGTGGACGCGTTTCAGAGAGGCGTCGGCGGTGATCAACAGACAACATCAGGCATATTTCGAAACGCGGAAAGCCGGCGAAGAAGAAAACCTGAATAAAAAAATACGTATCTGCGAAATAATAGAATCTATTGATTTTGGATCGTTGAAGACTTTCAAGGATTGGGACCGGAAAACGCAGGAAGTCATCAGTATGCAAAAGGAATGGAAAACGATCGGTTATGCGACGAAAAAGAGTAATGCGAAGATTTTCGAACGTTTCCGCAAATTGTGCGACGCTTATTTCGACAAGAAAGGCGTATTCTACAAATCCATCAAGAAAGAGTTGGAAACCAACTTGCAGTTGAAACGAGAATTGATTGCAAAAGTCGAAGCGCTGAAAAACAGCGACGACTGGAAGGAGACGGGCAAAAAAATGATCGAACTCCAAAATGAATGGAAAAAAATTGGCCCCGTGGCGCGTAAACATTCCGAATCCATTTGGAAACAATTCATCTCGGCATGCGACTACTTCTTCGAGCAGAAAAACAAAACATTCTCCTCAAGCCGATCTGATGAACTTTCCAGTTTGGAAACCAAACGATTGCTGATTAAAAAAATCAATTCGATCGACGAAAAACTATCCGGAGAGGAAGCGTTTACGCAATTGAAACTGCTTATCGCGGAGTGGAATACGGTCGGACATGTGCCGTTCAAGGAGAAAGACAGAATCTACAAGGCTTTCCACGAGGCAGTGGACAAGCAATACGACCGCCTGAATGTGGCGCAAACAGACCGGCGAATACAGCAGTTCCGTACGGAAATATCTGAAAGCAAAGACCGGGGCCGTCTGCACAACGAACGCGACAGACTGATGCGGACGTATGAAAGGATGAAAAGTGAGTTGCAGACGTACGAAAACAACGTCGGCTTCTTCAATATCTCTTCGAAAGGCGGAGGAAACCTGCTGAAAGAAATGGAACACAAACTCGAACGGTTAAAAGAAGAAATGGCATTGATAGTGAAGAAGATTGATGCGATTGACGAAAACCTCGAATCATAAAATCCATTATTTTAATCCGGGACACGAAACGGCAATCCATTCGGAACGTGCACATTACACCCCAACCGCTCCCGTACGAAAAATGATGGCCGATCTGGCTTTCCTGCCCTTGTGGTACGGCGAAGCGGGTGATTATGTGCTGGTCGACCGTGTCGCCGACGTATCTGATTTTTTATCCACCATTCCGTATGAAATACGTCCGCGGGTATATCCGGTTTCTTTTACGGAAAAGCCTGTACTCGAAGCAGATGTCACATTGTTGGAGGCTGCGTCGTGGGGTCTTTCGCCACAGAGTATCCATCTTTTCGAAACGTTGCGGCAAAACGTGCCATTGCTATCCGTACCTCGCTGGGATAAAGCATTTTGGCATTTGACGCATCGACATACGGCCATCGACTGCCTGCAGGAACTGTCGCAGCTTACGGACGTTACTCCGCCTCAAATATTTACGGATATAAATGATGTTCAAAATTTTATAACGACACATCCCCAGCCTTGCATTGTCAAGACTCCTTTTTCCTGTTCGGGAAGAGGCGTCCGTTGGATACAACGCGGACAATGGGACGAACAGACGCGCCGCTGGGTCAGTGGTGCACTCGGAAAACAGCAGTCGGTCGGCATCGAGACGGCATTGAACAAAGTATGCGACTTCGCGATGGAGTTCGAATCCGACGGCGACGGGCATGTTGTTTACAGCGGCTTGTCCGTGTTCGAAACGTCGGCTGATGGCGCATATAGCGGTAATATGCTGGGTGAAAAAAATTTACTCGAAAAGCGGCTGACGAATTTTGTGCCCGGCAGCGAACTCGACAAGGTGCGCGAAGCCGTTTGCGTCGTGCTGGCAAAGAAAATCGGCGTGGCCTGTAAAGGTCTTTTAGGCGTGGATATGCTGATATATCGGCAGGGCACGTCCTTCAGGATTCATCCTTTCATCGAACTCAATTTACGGAGAACAATGGGGCATGTCTGCCTGCAACTGGGTGAACAGCTGATATATCCATCCTCACAAGGTCGGTTTGTCGTCGTCTGTCAGCCCGCCGGCGAAGCCTTTCGTGCGCATCTGCAAATGGTGGAAATGCATCCGTTGCAAATCGCCGGCGACAAAATCCGTTCCGGTTATTTTTCCCTTTGCCCCGTTACTCCGGCGACGAAGTACAGGGCGTATGTGGAAATCAGCTCAGGAACGAAATAAGCACCCCGGCCGCTACTGCCGAACCGATGACACCGGAAATATTACTCGACATACAGTACTGTAATACATGATTTTGGGGGTCGTACTTCAATGCAATTTCGTTGGCGACACGCGAGGCCATCGGTACTGCGCTCAAACCGGTTGCACCGACTAACGGATTGATTTTTTGCTTCGAGAACAGGTTCATCAACTTTACAAAAAGAATTCCGCCCGAAATGGACAGTGCAAATGCAAGGAAACCGCCGATTACAATTCCAATCGTCTGAAAATTAAGGAAAGCCTCCGACGTCATGGTTGCACCGACGGACAAACCCAGAAAGATGGTTGCCGCATTCATGATACTGTTGGCGGCCGCATCGAGCAAACGCGATGTGTTTGAGCCTATTTCCTTCACCAGATTACCGAACATCAGCAATCCGACGAGCGGTACGGCCGTCGGCACAAATAAGGCTACCACCGTAGTCACTGCAATGGGGAAAATAATTTTCAACGCCCGCATATTCTTTATTTCCACCATATTGCCTGCTTTCTTTTCTTCTTTCTTCATGTTGATGCGCAATTCATTTTTAGTGCACAACAGATTGACGACAAGCGGAATAATCACCGGCACCAATGCCATGTAGGAATAGGCCGCAATCGCAATCGCACCCAGCAGATGAGGCGCCAGTTTGATCGTCGTAAAGATGGCCGTAGGACCATCTGCTCCACCGATAATGCCCAGTGAAGCAGCTTCTTTGGGTGTGAATCCCATCATGATGGCGATTATCAGCACGGCAAAAATACCCAACTGGGCGGCAGCGCCGAAAATTGACAGGCGCAAGTTGCGCAGCATTGGCCCGAAGTCGGTCAACGCCCCGACGCCCATGAAGATGATAGGCGGCAGAAATCCCGTCTTGATCAGCAGATAATAGATGAAATTCATCAATCCCAGTTCGTGTGCAATGTCATGCAGCGGCATCTCCCAGATGTTTCGCATTTCGCCATGCACGTTCACCATGCCGTTCTGGTCGGCCTGTATCACGCCCATATCCCCTCCGGGAAAGTTGGCTATCAGTACGCCGAAAGCAATGGGTACCAGCAGTAAAGGTTCATATTCCTTCACAATGCCCAAATACAGCAGCGTGAAAGCGAGGGCATACATTATTAATATTTGGGGTTCGGCAATAATGTTGCTGAACGCCGTCATCTCATATAGATTCTGAAGTATCTCGTTCATTAAAAGATTATTTAATCAACATCAGGACGGTTTTATCTTCTTCGACGGTATCTCCCGGTTTCAAACAGATGGCTGTCACGACACCGTCTTTATCGGAAGCGACGGCGTTATACACTTTCATCGCCTCTACGAAGCAGAGCGTTTGACCTTTTTTAACGGTATCACCCACTGTTACAGGCGTATCAGAAGAATTTTTCACCAGGAAAAATTTCCCTTCGAGCGGCGCGAGCAGCGGTTCGCCTTCGCCTGCCGTAACGGGTGTCTGCGTATTTTCGAGCGTTTGCGCTTTCTCTTCTTCCGGCGGAACGACATTGCCCGAAGGATCGCCGAACGACACCGTCACCTTGTAATACTGTCCATTCACGTTGACCGACAGCGTTTGAGGCTTCTCCGGCAGGTTGTTGGCCGCATTCTTTTCTTCGATTCGTTTGGCAACGTCCGCCACGAAATCCGCTTTGGCTTTTCCTGAACGATATGCTTCGTATTGTGCAGGATGCATGGCGTATTCGAACAGTTCTTCGTCGTCCTCGCCCACGACCCAGTGCTTCTCTTTCATCAGCGCGCGGTATTTGTCCAGTGCGTCGGGATAATTATCCTGCGGATTGCCTTCGAAAAACTCGCGTCCTTCATCTTTCGCCTTTTCAATGAGTTCGGGCTCCAGCGTGCCGGGCAGGCGTCCCGCCTTGCCGAGCAGCATGTCCCAGATGTCGTCGGCGATGATGCTCCAGCGTTCTTTTCCTTTCAGCATCTGCGTGACATTCATCAGCGCCAGGTTCTTCACATACTGACTGAAAGGCGTTACGAGCGGAGGGTAGCCGACGCGTGGCCATACATAGGCCACTTCGTCGAACAGTTTGATAAGCAGATTGTCCTGCGACATATCCTTTTCACCTTTTTTCTTTCGGCTTTTATTGATTGATTCGAGATTTGTTTCCAGATCGGCCATCAGGCTACCCATCATACCGCCCGGCAGCCCGGGAGCAATCAGCAGCGAGTTCATCAGACGGTTTTTCGGACTGATGTACAGCCCCAGGAAATCATCCATAAACTCCTGAACCATCGTGCGTACTTTCATGTAGGCCTCCATATTTATTTCGGGCACCTTGAATCCCGCATCTTTCAGCATCGCCTGTACGGTCAACAGGTCGGCATGCCCCGTACCCCACGACAGCGGCTCCATGCCCACATCGATATAATTGCAACCGGCTTTGCATACTTCCAAGATCGAGGCGACACTGAATCCCGGGCCCGCATGACTGTGGTACTGGACGGGTATGTCGGGATACGCTTTCTTGATGTTGGCGACAATCTGCCCGAGCGAATACGGCCTTCCGATGCCTGCCATGTCCTTGATACAGATTTCGTTCGCGCCTTCCCTGATCAGTTCGATGGCCATATTTGTATAATATTCAACCGTATGAATCGGCGAGTAGGTAATCGACAGGGCACATTGCGAGATCATGCCCGCCTCTTTCGCATAGCGAATGGACGGTTTGATATTTCGTAAATCGTTCAGTCCGCAGAAGGTGCGTGTAATGTCCGTACCCTGTACTTTCTTTACTTTGTAGAACAGGCGACGTACATCCGCCGGTACGGGACTCATCCGCAAACCGTTCAACGCCCTGTCCAGCATCTGCGTCTGGATGCCCGCCTCATGAAACGGTTTCGTCCACGCGCGTACCGCATTGTTCGGATTCTCGCCAAACAGCAGATTCACCTGTTCAAAGCCGCCTCCGTTTGTTTCGACGCGGGCAAAACAGCCCATTTCAATAATGGCAGGAGCTACCTGCACCAATTGGTCTACGCGGGGAACATACTTACCGGCAGACTGCCACATGTCCCGGAAAACCAAGCAAAATTTTACCTCGTGCTTCATAGAGTTATCTTTTTAAATATTAATCATCAATTTTTTAAAATAAAATGTTTCATTATTTTCCGATGGAAGTGACCCGGCCTTTACCCTCGGTCGCTATGCTCACCGCCGAAACGATGGCCACCACGACCGGATCCGGAATGTCGGATGGCGACGACAAAGGCGTTTTTCCCGGCGAAGAAGACTGATCCGGCCAGTAACGGTTGACCAGTAGAATTAATAATTTCCCTAATCCAATCACTATCAGAAGGATAATATACACCGTACTTATTCCTACAAGCAGTAACAAGAAACCCAATCCTAAATTTTCCATCTTTGTTTTTTATTATATCATAACTGTAAATACCTAAACCTCTTGACTTTCCTGTATTTTGCGAAAAACAAAAAAATCGGCTCAAAGTTAGTGAAAGAAAACGGAATTATTCGTATTGAAGCGTATAAAAAATGGCTTATTATGTTAATTTAAATACATAAAAACGCGCATGAAATGGTTTGATAACCGAATCGTGGAATGACGGAATCATTTAACTCCGGCTTTCAAATTCGGCTATTGCTTCCAAGTCCTGTTTTATAACGGTTTGGGGAGACGCCGGTCATCTTTTTGAAAAGACGGTAGAAGTAGGAAATGTTGTCGAACGACAGGCCGTAGGCGATGTCTTTGATGGATTTGTCGCCAATAATCAGCATCAACTGTGCTTTTTCTATTTTCTTTTTATTTATATATTGTACGGGAGTACATTTAATTTCTTTTTTGAAGAGGCGAATCAGGTGATCATTCGTCAGGTAGCAAAGCGACGACAGTTCGCTGACGGGGATGCTACGATGAATGTTTTCCTGGATAAAACGCAACACTTTGGCGATACGCCTGTCTGCGATTTCCTGTTTCGGCGAAGCTTTGTCCAGAAATCGTGAAAACAACTGAAGCAGAATTCCTTTCGTTTCCACGATCGAATGGAACGTGAACTGCTCGTTTTGGGCGATATTCTGCATCAGGGTCGGCATGTTGTCGTAGCTGTCGGGGTCGGAGCGCTTGAGTTCCCGGCCGGGATTGATAGCCAGCAGACGTTTGACCAGCATTGCGTCCAGTTCGTCGGCGTCGACCTCGAACGGGAAACTCCACCGGTCGAAGACATTCAGTTCGTCGTAGATGTGGATGTAGTAGAGCGTGAAAAAACGGTCGTTTTTGTAGCTGTGGGTCACGAAAGAAGGAATCAGATACAGTTTGCCGGGGTGAATCGTGTATGCACCGTCGGGCATCACCACCTGTGCCGAGCCGGATTCGACCATGTATAGCCGTGCAAAAGGACTGTTGACGCCTTTCCAGTTCCAGTCGGCATGATGTTCCTTCCGCGCAGCGTTCAGTAATATCAGGTTTAGCTTCTCTTTTTTGTTCATACGACGACAGGTTTATTCATCGAGATACAAATATACAAATATTTTTTAAGGGATGCAAAATAAATAATATGTAAGGAATTGCCATAAAAGCATGTTGTAAAACATCTGATTTTTCATGCGTCGATAAAACCGCGCAAACATATTTTCTATAATTTTGCAAATGTTAGTTTAATTTCTGCATCAATTAAAATTATCGGCATGAAACAAATACAAACCTCATTTTCATGGGAGAAGGGAATGATCACCCTGCTGCGAATGGCCATCGGATGGCATTTTCTTTACGAAGGCGTGGCCAAAATCGTGATAGGAAACTGGTCCTCGCAGTCTTATCTGGCCAACACGAGCGGATTTTTTTCGCCATTCTATCATTGGATAGCAGCTTCTCCGGCTATTGGCGTCGTCGACTGGCTGAATATTATCGGGCTGATTTTCATCGGACTGATGCTGTTTATTGGCGTTTTCGTCCGTTTATCGGCGGCGACGGGCGCTTTGCTGCTGTTTCTCTATTATCTGGCCTATCCACCTTTCGGCTTGTCGTTGCTGAGCGTTTCGCGCGAAAGCCATCTGTATATCGTCGATCCGCTGTTGCTCGAAGCCTTGGCGCTGCTTTTTCTTGCCTGCAGTCGCCACAGTGGTTACGGTATCGATCTCGCCGTTTTCCGGCGGCGGAAAACCGAACCGGCCGAACCCGACACGCTACCCGGCCGGCGCAAGGTGATCAAGGATCTGGCATCGATACCGTTGCTCGGACTGATGGGGTGGGGCGCCTGGCACAACGGACGGCGATACGGCGTAGACGTCATGAGTGGTGCGACGATTCAGGTGAACCGGCAGGATCTGAGCGAACTGAAAGGACGCCTGCCGTTCGGAAAAATCGGCGGACACGAAATCAGCCGCCTCGTGCTCGGTGGAAACCTTATCGGCGGATGGGCGCATGCCCGCGATCTGATCTATGCCGACACGCTGTTCAAAGCCTACAATACCGAGCGTAAAATATACGAAACGCTGATGCTGGCCGAAGCCGCAGGAATCAATACCATCAACATCGGTTTTTCATCGAATCCCGTGTTGCAGAAATACAAAAAGGTGACAGGTAGTAAGTTGAAGGTGATTACGCAGATTTCGGCCGACGTCAAGGACGAATCCACACTGTTCGACAATATGTATCAGGCCATAGACTTCGGTGTCGACATTATTCAGGTTCAGGGCAACTGGTGCGACTGGATGGTACGCGACCGGCACGTAGACCGTATCGGCCGGCTGCTCGACAAGATAAAAGAAGAAGGCTTCATCGCCGGATTGGGTGCGCATACGGTTGATTCGCTGATAGCTTGTCAGGAAGCCGGCATCGTCCCGGACTATTACATGAAGACGATGCACCACGACAATTACTGGTCGGCGCATCCGAAAGAAAACCGCGTACCCTTCGAAGTGGACGGAGTGAATCATCTCGACCATAATAAATTTCATAACAACCTGTTTTGTCTTTTCCCGGAGCGTACCGCCGAATTTGTGCGCCATGCAACCGTGCCCGTGATGGGTTTCAAGGTGCTGGCTGCCGGCGCGATCAGGCCGGAAGACGGATTCAAGTGGGCTTTCGTCCACGGCGCGGACTTCATCTGCGTCGGGATGTTCGATTTCCAGATCGTGAACGACGTGAATATCTGTATGGATACGCTTGCCGCCATCGAAAAGGAAAAAATACGCGAACGGCAATGGTATTGATATTCACGAAATAATTGCTAATTTTGCACGACCGGACTTTTGTCGTCCGGGTGAAGTGCAGATAATTGTTTATGATAAAAATACAAGTATTATGATTATTGGTATTCCGAAAGAAATCAAAAATAACGAAAACCGTGTGGCGATTACGCCCGGTGGAGTAAAGGAACTGGTAAAAAGAGGGCATACGGTGTATGTACAGCATACGGCGGGCGAAAACAGTGGCTTTTCCGATAGCGAATATCATTCGGCCGGCGCACAAATCCTTCCGGCGATTGAAGAGGTCTACCGGCACGCGGAGATGATTCTGAAAGTAAAAGAACCGATTGCACAGGAATATCCGCTTGTGCGGAAAGACCAGACGCTTTTTACCTATTTCCATTTTGCCTCGGAAGAAACGTTGTTGAAAGCCATGTTGAAGAGCGGCGCGACATGTATTGCGTACGAAACGGTTGAAACCAAAGACCGCACCCTTCCTCTGCTCATCCCGATGAGCGAAGTGGCAGGGCGGATGTCCATTCAGGAAGGCGCCAAATATCTGGAGAAACCGCAGGGCGGAAAAGGCATTCTGCTGGGCGGTGTGCCGGGTGTCAAACCTGCGCATATCCTGATTCTGGGCGGAGGCGTAGTCGGGTATCACGCTGCGCTCGTGGCCGCCGGTTCGGGTGCAAACGTGACGATTGCCGACATCTCGCTGCCTCGTCTGCGCTATCTGGACAGCATCATGCCGGCCAACGTGAAAACGCTTTACTCGTCGATGCACAACATCGAAAACGAATTGCCTTACACCGACCTGGTTATCGGCGCCGTACTGATTCCCGGAGCCAAAGCGCCCCACCTGCTTACGCGCGACATGCTCGGATTGCTCAAGAAAGGCAGCGTGCTGGTAGACGTGGCCATCGACCAGGGCGGATGTTTCGAAACGTCGCACCCCACGACCCATACCGATCCGGTCTACGAAGTGGATGGCATTGTTCACTACTGCGTGGCCAATATCCCCGGCGCCGTGCCGTATACCTCGACGCTGGCGCTCACCAATGCGACATTGCCGTACGTGTTCAAACTGGCCGATCTGGGATGGCGGGAAGCCTGCCGGAACGATCCGGGGCTGAAATTGGGACTGAACGTGGTAGACGGCAAAATTACGTATCCCGAAGTAGCTAAATCTTTCGGATTGAGTTATGAATCCGTCGCCGGATTATAGTACGCGTAAAACGCCGGCACACATGCCGGCTGTTCGTGCGGTTTTTTTTGTGAAAGAAACCGCACGAGTTTGATTTGTTATCTGCCAAAAAGATTGTACCTTTGCAAAGGTTTTAAAAAAGTGAACAAACTATGAACATAGAAAAAATTATCGGAAGAGAAATTCTTGACTCACGGGGAAATCCCACGGTAGAAGTCGATGTAGTATTGGAATCGGGTATTGTCGGCAGGGCCTCCGTTCCCTCCGGCGCATCCACCGGCGAAAATGAAGCCCTCGAACTGCGCGACGGCGACAAGGCGCGCTATGGCGGCAAGGGCGTACTGAAAGCCGTCGGAAATATCAACGACAAAATCGCGCCCGTATTGCTCGGCCGTTCGTCGTTGGACCAGACGGGAATAGACGGCACCATGCTGAAACTGGACGGCACGAAAACGAAATCCAACCTTGGCGCCAACGCCATCCTCGGCGTTTCGCTGGCTGTGGCCAAGGCGGCGGCTAACTATCTGGACATACCTTTGTACAGATATATCGGCGGCGTCAATACATACGTGTTGCCCGTCCCGATGATGAATATCATCAACGGCGGATCGCACAGCGATGCTCCGATTGCCTTTCAGGAATTTATGATCCGTCCCGTCGGCGCACCCTCGTTCAGGGAAGGACTGCGCATGGGCGCCGAAGTATTCCACGCCCTGAAAGCCGTATTGAAAGGACGCGGATTGAGCACGGCCGTTGGTGACGAAGGCGGTTTTGCTCCCGTACTGGACGGCACCGAAGATGCATTGAACTCCATCCTCGAAGCCATCAAAGCCGCCGGATACAAACCCGGAAAAGACATCAGCATCGGCCTCGACTGCGCTTCTTCCGAATTTTATAAGGACGGCGTTTATGACTATACCAAGTTCGAAGGCAGCAAAGGCGAAAAACGCACTTCGGATCAGCAGGTCGACTATCTCGAAAAACTGATTAACACGTATCCGATCGATTCGATTGAAGACGGCATGAGCGAAAACGACTGGGCAGGCTGGAAGAAACTGACCGACCGCATCGGACGGCGTTGCCAGCTGGTCGGCGACGATCTGTTCGTGACCAACGTCGAATTTCTGTCAAAAGGCATCAAGGAAGGTTGTGCAAACTCCATCCTGATCAAAGTCAACCAGATCGGCTCGTTGACGGAAACGCTGAACGCGATCGAAATGGCACATCGCCACGGATATACGACCGTCACGTCGCACCGTTCGGGCGAAACCGAAGATGCTACCATCGCCGATATAGCCGTAGCCACCAACAGCGGACAGATCAAAACGGGCTCGCTGAGCCGCTCGGACCGCATGGCCAAATATAACCGGTTGCTCCGCATCGAAGAGGAACTGGGCGCCCGCGCCGTTTACGGTTATCAAAAGCAGGCGTAGATCTTTCTTTTTTTAATAGTTAGTATGATTAAAGAGCTTGTCCCTTTGGTGGACAGGCTCTTTATATTGTGTGCGGTATGGTTTTGTGAACTATGAACGATGAATCCGGTCATCGTTTATCGTTAAGCTCGCAATTTTAGAGCGCGTGAAGTATATTTTTTCGCGGCGCCTGCTGCCGGAAAACGGAATTGTGGCGCCCTGCCGCAGAAAAATATCCGGTATGAAATACCGTTTTAAATAAAAGAACTATCTTTACGGGAAAATTTTACGCAATGAAAATAGCAGGTTATAAAACGAAAACGTTTGGCGTGCAGACAAAACGCTATTGCCAGACGCTCGATTTGAAAGAGGACGCCGCGTTGATTGAAACGTATGTGAAGCTCCACGGCGAAAAAGAATCCTGGCCCGAAATCAGGGCAGGAATACGCAGTGTGGGCATACTGGAAATGGAGATTTACATTCTGGACAACCGTCTGTTCATGATTGTGGAAACGCCGCTCGATTTCGACTGGGACGCCGCATTTGCACGCCTGGCCTCCCTGCCCCGGCAGCAGGAATGGGAAGACTGCGTATCCGTCTTTCAGGCCGTGAGGGAAAACAGCACTTCGGCGGAAAAATGGAAACCCATGGAACGGATTTTCAGACTGTATGATTGAACGGATATACATTCTCGAAAGCGTAGATCCGGTCACTTTCTACGGCGTGAACAACATGCACATGCAGTCGATCAGGACGCTGTTCCCGAAACTCCGCATCGTGGCGCGCGGCAACGTGATGAAAATCATCGGCGACGAAGAAGAACTGGATCTTTTTATCCGTAAAATCAGGGAAATGGAAGAATACTGCGAAGAATATAACGCCCTGACGGAAGACGTCATCGTCGACATCGTGAAGGGCAATCCTTCCGCGGCGCTGAAAAAGCAGGACCACCTGATTATCCACGGCGTAGGCGGCAAACCCGTCGTTGCCCGCTCGGCAAACCAGCAGAAACTGGTAAAAAGTTTCGAAGAAAACGACCTTGTCTTCACCGTTGGCCCCGCAGGTTCGGGCAAAACGTTTGTAGCAATAGCGCTTGCCGTAAGAGCTTTGAAGAACAGGCAGGTGCGCAAGATCATCCTCAGCCGTCCGGCCGTCGAGGCAGGCGAAAAACTGGGTTTTCTGCCCGGCGAGATGAAGGACAAGCTCGACCCCTACCTGCAACCGCTCTACGACGCCCTGCAGGAGATGATCCCCGCCGCCAGACTGAAGGAATACATCGACAGCAACGTCATCCAGATTGCCCCCCTCGCATTCATGCGCGGACGCACACTGAACGACGCCGTGATCATCCTCGACGAAGCGCAGAACACAACGCCGCACCAGATCAAGATGTTCCTCACGCGCCTCGGACTGCATGCCAAGATGATTGTCACGGGCGACATCACGCAGATCGACCTGCCCGCGAGCATCCGTTCGGGCCTTGTCGAATCCATGCGGATTCTGTCCCGTGTGCACGGCATCGGAAAAGTCACATTTACGAAAAAAGACATCGTCCGCCATAAACTTGTGCAGCACATTGTCGACGCCTACGAAAAGCACGACGAACAGCAGCACGACGAACAGCAGAAAACAACAAAAGAACAGCACACATGAAAAAAGCATTACTGAAAACAGACTGTCACTTTCCGGGACAGACAAACGTGTATCACGGCAAAGTACGCGACGTATACAACATACGCAACGAGATATTGATCATGGTCGCTACCGACCGCATTTCGGCCTTCGACGTCGTACTGCCCGAAGGCATACCCTGCAAGGGGCAGATGCTGAATCAGCTGGCCGCTAAATTCCTCGACGCGACGGCCGACATCTGTCCGAACTGGAAACGCGCCGTTCCCGACCCGATGGTGACCGCCGGCATCCGGTGCGAAGGCTATCCCGTCGAGATGATCGTACGCGGTTACCTGTGCGGCAGCGCATGGCGCGCCTACAAAAACGGTGCGCGCACGATCTGCGGCATAAAAATCCCCGACGGCATGAAAGAGAACGAACCTTTCCCCGAACCCCTCGTCACCCCCACCACAAAAGCCGCACACGGCGCGCATGACGAAGACATCTCGCGCGCCGATATACTGAAAAACGGACTGGTATCGGAAGCCGACTACGCGGTAATGGAAAAATATACGCACGAACTCTTCCGGCGCGGCACCGACATTGCCGCCCGGCGCGGACTGATTCTCGTGGACACGAAATACGAATTCGGTCAGCGCGACGGACGGATCTTCCTTATCGACGAAATTCATACCCCCGACTCCTCGCGCTATTTCTACCGCGACGGCTACGAACAGCATCTGTCCGCAAACGAACCGCAAAGACAGCTCTCCAAGGAATTTGTACGCGAATGGCTCATGGAAAACGGATTTCAGGGCCGTCCCGGACAGACGGTACCCGAAATGACACCCGAAATCGTCGGACGCATCAGCAACCGCTACATCGAACTCTACGAACAGATTACGGGCGAAAGATTCCTCTCCGTCGCCACGGAAGAACTCCTTCCGCGCATCGAACGCAACGTCACGCATTACCTGTGCCCGTAGACACCCGACACCCGTCGAGGCCCGAAGACCTTCTGCCGTACCGCACCGCAGCACCGGAAGACGTGCAGATCCGCATAATGGTCGACGCCGTCGCCCGCCGCCACGATCGTCCGAACCGCCCGCTTTCCCCCGGCCCCGACCGGCGGTGGAGGCGGGCCGCCGTCGATAGCCTCCGCCCTCACCGGCCGCGCACGGACGCTTACCC
>JAIRYD010000083.1 GCA_031267935.1 Tannerella sp. | reverse complement strand
ACGAGCATGTATTTGTCGGACACATAGGAAAGCACGGCCTTATCGCTCAATAAAACATCGTCGGTTGTTTCCAGCGGGACATATTCAATATCGGCAATATCCTGAAGGCGTATCTTTTTATCGGGATATTTTTTTGAAATGTCAATGACCGGCAAGCCGCCTGTTTTTGACTGGGGACTTGTTACCTGACTTCCCGTTAAAAAAAATGATGTCAGTAAGATGAGATTTTTCAGTTTCATAATTTTTTATTTGTTCCTTATTAATGTCTGATGTTACGCACTGCCACAAATTCCATGCCGGCAAGCCCAAGTCCGAAGGACGTGATTTCCATAACCGCAGGCCGGCGACCTGTGGCGAAAGAGCAGCACATACTCCTGCTGCCTGAAAGGCAGGACAATTTCCGTCTCGACAGCGGCGTCCTGCCTTATCAGGCAGCGAACCGCCGGCTGCCATACCTTCCGCAGGCTGCGCTTTGCTTACCTGCGGTTATGAAAATAACGCCCTTCGGGCGTGCCGTCTTGCCGGTGTCCGGCTTTCCGCGTGCAATGCACAAAACCGTGCCGCGCATAATATAATAATGTATGGACGGCCGGGAAATTATCTGATGCCGAGTTTTGTCCTGACCGCTTTCGGTATGGCGTCCTTGTGGAGCGTGAGGTTGATGGTTTTGTATGCGACGTAAGCCCGGGATGCGTACCAGATGCCTTTGTACTTGCTTTCCGTGCCCCAGGAGTTTTTCACCAGATAGAATTTCTTGCCGGTCTGGTCTTTGGCAGTGCCGAAGATGAGCATGAGATGGTCGTCCGTCGTCTGGTAGTTGTTGTAGGCTTCCTGGCGCAGATCCTGCGTCACGTCGACTTCCGTGCAGGGCTTCGTGACCAGTTTCTTTATTTCGTCTTCCTTTTCCCTCGTGCTCAGTCCTACCCAGCGCGCCTGGTCGGAGCCGGATGTTTCCAGCGCTTTCACGTCGGGAACGACCGCGAGGCCGTCGCGCGTGAATCCGGATTCGCTCACGTCGGCCGTCCACGCTACCGTGTAGCCGTTGTCTATCGCGTAGTCGACCGTCGCCATCAGTTCGTCCAGCGGCACGTTGTAGCTTTCTTCCCAGCGCCAGTTGTCAGGTATGGCCAGCGCAAAGGGCGCGTAGAACGGGTGATGGGTGAAGGATGTGAGCGACACGTAATCGTCGATGTTCAGCCCCAGCGATTCGCCGAAGCTTTTCGGCGTATACGATTTACCTTCGTGCGAGAACGTTTCGGGGATTTCGCCCAGGTAGGCGTCGATGATTCCCCCGTAGGCTTTCTGCCAGACGGGGGTCAGCTTGCCGTTCGGTTTGGTGATGGCGGTTTTCAGAAACGACGAGGCCAGCTGCGTCATCTCGCCGTGCACGTGGATCTCCTCGCCGTATTGCAGGCCTGCGTATACGCTGCGCGGGATGGCGCCGTAGTGCTTGAACACGTACAGCACGTCGGGACACGAGCCGCCCTGCCCGAAATTCATGCTGCCGTGCAGGCGCACGTATTTTTCGGCCTTGTCGCGATACGAATGGTTGACAACGAACATTTCCGACAAATCGTACGCGCCCTTGCCGGTGCGCAGCAGCTCGGCTTCCATCATCGCTACGCCCGAGAACGACCAGCATGTGCCCGTACGGCTTTGGTTCTTGACCGGTGTAATCTGCAATTCCTTTACGGTCGTAAATTGATACTCTTCTTCCTGCGCGGCGGCAGTTGCAAAAACTCCACACAGGAGTAAACATGAGGCAATAATCTTTTTCATACAATACAGTTTTTGAATATTTTGATGCAAATATACAAAAACCGTTTTATGCGGCGGATTTTTTTGCCGAATCTTTTCCTGTTTTCTTCCGCGGGAAGGATTTGTGTCAGTTATCTTTTTTCTTCAGGTTCGGGAGGAGGAAGGCAATCAGTCCGATCAGCGGCATGTATGCGCAGATGCGGTATATCGTTTCGATGCCGTGAATGTCGGCCTGTTTGCCGAGAATGGCCGAGGCGATTCCGGCCACCCCGAAGGCGAAGCCGAAAAACAGTCCCGACACAAGTCCCAGTTTGTAGGGAAGCAGTTCCTGTGCATATACCAGTATCGCCGGGAAGGCCGAGGAGAGCATCAGCCCGGTGCAGAAACTCAGCACGACCGTCCACGTCAGACCGGCATGCGGCATCATCAGGGCAAAGGGTGCGGCGCCGACGATCGAGAGCCATATCACATATTTGCGTCCGATTCTGTCGCCGAGGGGACCGCCCATCAGCGTCCCGACGGCCGTGGCAATCAGGAATACGAACAGGTATATCTGCGAATGCTGTACCGTGACATCGAATTTTTCGATCATGTAGAACGTGTAGTAACTTGTCAGGCTTGCCATGTACACGTATTTCGAGAAGATGAGTATCAGCAGAATCGCGATCGTGAAAACTGTTTTCCCCGGCGGCAGCGGCGCCCGCACGGAGGGGCTGTCCGTTTTTCGCTGTCCGGATGTCAGCCGCAGACGCATCCTGTACCAGCGACTGATAAAGAGCATCACGAGGATGGCGACGAGCGACAGAATGGAAAAGTATGCGATGTTGCTGCGGGCATACGGCGCCACGATGGCCGCTACCATCAGCGGTCCCAGCGAACCGCCCAGATTGCCGCCTACCTGAAACACGGACTGTGCCAGTCCGCGTTTCCCGCCCGAAGCCAGCGACGTCAGCCGCGATGCCTCGGGGTGGAACGTCGACGAGCCCATGCCCACCATGAAGACGGAGATGAGCGTCCACGGGAGCGTCGTGGCAAAAGCCAGCGAGATCAGTCCCGCCAGCGTGAAGATCATGCCGGCGGGCAGCGACCATACCGACGGGCGCCTGTCAAAATACAGCCCTACAATCGGCTGAAATACGGATGCGGATATTTGGTACGTCAGCGTGATCAGTCCGATCTGCTGGAATGTCAGCTGCAGTTCGTCCTTGATGATCGGATACGATGCCGATACGACCGACTGCAAGGCGTCGTTCATACAATGGCTTATACTCAACGCGGCCAGAATATGAAATGCCGTCGTATTGATTCGTTGCTGTGCTGCTTTCTGTTTCATCATAGACAAGTTGTGCAAAAATACGCATTTTTTTCGAGTGCGGCAAGCGGGCGCGTTTCCATTCGTCAGTTACACTCGGTAAAGTTGTCCGTTTCCGTGAAATAGCCGGTTTGCGTGGAGCAGTTGCCGGCGCGTACGGGAAATTCCATGACGTTTCGGTTCGGGCCTTCCAGCGGCATGTAGACGTCGAT
>JAIRYD010000016.1 GCA_031267935.1 Tannerella sp. | reverse complement strand
TTTTCATTATTCTATTGTTACTTGTGAAAAATCATTTATAACTCTACAATTCAGCATTTTAGTACTTATATTTGTTTATATTTTATTTGTACCATAAAAGAAACACTACACTGTATATTATTGTATATCAACATTATAAAGATTTACGCTCTTATTCTCGTATTGACGAAATCTGGTATATTTCCCTTGAGAATAAGTTTGCGAAGGTTCACGTCTTCGGGCGTGAACTGTTCGTGCTTATTTAAGGGAAACGGTTTACCAGAGCCAGTCAATATAAATAAGCAATCAACGGACAGTTTCACGCTTTTTTCGTGTGGTTGCAAACCGGGAAGCACTAAATAACTAAATGATAATTTTTAAATGTAGAACTTATGAACATGAAATTTTTCTTTTCTTTGACAGTCTCGACGCTGCTAAGTATGAGCGCAATGGCGCAGAGTGGAACATTTGGTTCCCTGACATGGACGCTTTCGAACGACAGCACGCTCACGATTGGCGGCACGGGTGTTATAGAGCAAAACAGCCCTTGGGCTGTACACAAGGACAAAAGCCAAAAGGCATGTATGTCGTAGTGTATGGCACGGGAAAAAGCGTGAAAACAGTAATTAAATGAAAGAAAACCGTCCGAACCGTGGTTGTCGGATGATTCAACAGATGCAAAAAATCCGACGACGGCACCGACCGCCATAATATATGAAACAGAATCGCAACTGTTCCCCCCAAATGCGGTATAAAACCGTAAAAATATTTAAATCACCGTACGGCGAGAGCGGGAACTTGTAAAAACGGGCGGAATTACTTCCCACGAAAAGCCGTTTAGAGTAGAGGGAATAAACTTAATGTCCGAAAAGGAACGGACGTAAAACAAATGTTCGCATGAAAAAATATTTATTAATAGCCATCATGTCGTTGCAGGCAATATCTTTTCTGTCGTCATGTTCGAAAGATGAAAAAAAACGAAGAGAACAAAGGACTGGTTGGTACAACGTGGAATGCTATTGTTGATGACGATGATTGGATTGGTACAATAAATTTTGCAACCGAAACTTCTTTTTCTTTTATAGAATCAGAAGGCGGTCATCAAAGAACTCATTCGGGTATATATAGCTATGTTGCTCCTCGAATTGTTCTTCAAATGCCTGACTGGTCACTGACGGGAACAATTACGGGAAATATGATGGTTTTAGTTGAAGAATATTGTAACGAATGTGTATATAATTTTATAAAGAAATGAAACCGGTGCGTAAAATTGACAAAGAATCGGATAACCTGAAAATTATCCGAAAATAACAAACAAAAACACGGAGGAGGGGAGGAGCCGCCACACCACGCCCCCGTGCTTCTGCATGCCGGTCGTTTCGGACGGGCGGTTGTCCCGGCGATGCTTAGGAGCTGTCTGAAAATAAATGTCACAAATTTATCGGAGATGTTTTTTGCAGGACGAAGCCCGAAAATGTGCGCATACCGGGGTATGTAAGCATTTTCGGGCTGAAGTACGGTGAAAAACAGACCGGGAAATGTGACATTTATTTTCAGACGGCTCCTCAGTTGTTCAGCCTCTTCACTCCGATTTTCGACTGTTGCCGCCCGTCCAGATATACGCGGTGCGTGGCTTTGCGATAGTCGGATGCGCCGGCTTTGAATATGTCCATGAACTGGTTGGGATTTCGGTCTACGAGCGGAAACCATGCGCTTTGTATCTGTACCATGATGCGGTGTCCTTTTTTGAAGGTGTGGGCGATGTCGCGCAGTTCGAAGGGGATTTTCGTCACTTCGCCGGGCGTCAGCGGTTCGGGATGTTCGAGGCTGTTTCTGAATTTGGCGCGGATCACGTCGCCGCGTACCAGTTGCTGGAATGCGCTCAGCCGGGTGGTGGGAGGCGTATCTGCGCGGTTGCGGGTCGTGTCGGGATACACGTCGATGAGTTTCACCACGAAGTCGGCATCCGTGCCGGTGGTCGAGACGTAGAGTTCCACATCCAGGGGGCCGGCGAGGGTGACGTTTTCTTCGAGCACGGGCGTGGAGTAGACCAGCACGTCGGGACGCGATGCGGCAAAGCGCTGGTCTTCGACCATATATTCTCTTATGGGGCGCATGGCGACGACCGACGTGTAGGGCGTCGGTTTGGCCGGGTCGCTGACGTATTCGTCGCAGGCTCCTTTTGCTTCGGGAGCGGCCTCGAACGTCAGACGGCCGTTGTCGGCAAGATAGAGGTATGTGTTCCGGGCGTCGGCGGGCGGCCACGTGTCGGCGGTGCGCCAGCGGTTGCTGCCCGTTTCGAAGACGGTTATTTCGGGTATGCCGGGGTTGCCCTTGCCCTTGAGATGATGGTTGAAGAAGGGCAGTTCAATGTTTTCGCGGTAGTATTCGGACGTGTTCGAGTCGAAGCGTACGTTGCCGAAGGCGTCGCCGTCGCCTCTTGCCCATCCGCCGTGGGGCCAGGGACCCATCACCAGATGGTTGGTTGCGTCGGGATTGTGGTCGCGGATGGCGGCGTATGTTTTGAGCGGGCCGTAGAGGTCTTCGGCGTCGTACCAGCCGCCGACGGTCAGCACGGCCGGCTTGACGTTGCGGAGGTGGGGCAGGGGAGTGCGGCTTTGCCAGAAGTCGTCGTACGTGTCGTGCGAGATCATTTCGTCCCAGATGGGTACGAGGTCTTTCACATACTTGTTTTTCAGGTCGGCGTACGTGTTTTCGAGGAAAAAGCGGTAGCCGTCTTCCGTTTCCGGGCGGACAGTCTGATAGTAGGGCTGACCGGTCGGGGCGGGGCGCGGTTGTCCGAAGGTGGCATAGAAGGTGAAGTTGCCGAGCAGGAAGAAGGCGCCGTTGTGGAACGTGTCGTCGCCCACGAACAGGTCGGTTACGGGCGCCTGCGGCGAGGCGGCCTTGAGCGCCGGATGGCTGTCGATGATGCCGCAGGTGGCGTAGAAGCCGGGATACGAGATGCCGTAGATGCCTGCTTTTCCGTTGTTGCCCCGGATGTTTTTCACGAGCCATTCGATGGTGTCGTACGTGTCGCTGCTTTCGTCGACGTCGTGTTTGCTTTTTTTGTCGGGCATGTAGGGACGGTCGTCGACAAATTCGCCTTCCGACATCCAGCGTCCTCTGATATCCTGATAGGCGAAAATGTAGCCTTCGCGGGCGAATGCGGCCGAGGGTCCGAGCGAAGTGCGGTAGCGGTCTTCGCCGTAGGGGCTGACCGTGTAGGGCGTACGGCTGAGCAGGATGGGATACTTTTCGTTTCCGTCGCGGGGGATATAGATGGCGGTAAACAGTTTGACGCCGTCGCGCATGGGTATCATGCGTTCGATTTTCGTGTAGTGGGTGCGGATGTAGTCGGCGTCGTTGCCGGCAGGCGGCTGGGCGCGGAGGACGGCATGTCCGGCGACGAGCAGGACGAGGATGGCGAAATGGATTTTTATCTGTTTCATGATGGATGGTTGTGTTTATTGTTTGCGGTTGTCAATAGGTGACGAACTTTGCGTCCCTGAGCATTTCGAGGTATCGCGTGATGTCGCCGATGCTTTCGGCATTGGGAAACTGCGCGTCGAGCATTTTCTTTATGTCCAGGATGCTGTTGTTGCCCGTGCGTGCCAGGCGTGCAATTTCGGCGCCGTTGACAATGGCGACGCCTGTCGGCGTGCCGGATGCCGCGCCGGCGTTCCGGCCGAAGACGGGAGGCATGATGCCGTGACGGACGAACGTGTCGTGCGGAATCGTACGCAGCGCGCCGTATCCCGTTTCGAGCACGAGCGGCGTTGCTTTCGGATATACCTTTGCGGCTTTCTGTTCTTCGGGCGTAAGCGTGATGGGTTTGAGGGCGACGCCAAGTGTTTCGCCGCGTGCCCGGACGAGGTCTTCCAGACTTTTCGCACCGATTTTGTGCATGTTTTGAAGGTATGCGATCTGCGCGTCGACATATTTTTTCAGCGCTGCGCCCGTCGGGGACAGTTCGAGTGTCGAAATCAGGGTCGCCTTCTCGTGGGCCGTGCAGGCGTCGAGGTCGAACAGGGCGCGTTTCAGGGTTGCCTGCAGATCGCCGCCCGTCGCGCCGTTTATCCGGAGGGCGCCGGTCTGCTGGACGAGCGCCATGCGCTTGGCGGCGTTCGTCGCCACTTCGGCGGCGATCGTCAGCGCGCCGTTTTCGTCGGCGGCGGCGATGGCGTATGCCGCGGCGGCGGTGATGACGGCTGCGCGGCGCAGCTGTGTCGGGTCGAGGATCGAGGGACGGTCGCCCGACGTATGGTAGTAGTTGTCCGGCCAGGTGATAAGCATCGGCGCGGGCACGCCGACGCCGAAATCGTTGAACACCTCGTGGTCCGACGAGCCGTAGTGTGCCGATATGGCGTAGTAGAACGGATCGTGCGACCCCGTCACGCCAAACACCGGTTTGAGCGCTTCGGGACGTCCGGCGCCGGTGGCAAGAAACTGCTTGTTCGTCGCCCCGATGTAGTGAAACATCGATTCGGTGACGTCGTTCACGTAGTGCGGATTGCCCATCGTCGTACGCTGAAGGCAAAAGAGGCTCTCGCTTTTGGCGAGCCACAGCCCCACCATGTCCAGATTCAGGCAGCAGAGCGTGCGCCCGACGATGTCGCGATGGCTGTTCACCCACACGCCCGAGCCTGATATTTCCGGTATCCAGAGAAAGCGGATTCCGCGTTTGGGCTGCGCGATGCTTCCCGACGCGACGAGGCTGTTGAGCGTGCGCGCGATGTCGAGGATCGCTGCCGCCCCCGAATTGTTGTCGTTGGCGCCCAGTTTGACGTAGCCCTCGAAAAGATGCGCCGTGATGATGATCTCGTCCGCTTCCGCGTCCGTACCGGGGATGAGGCAGGTAAGTATCTGGTTGTCCGTCTCCACCTCCGTCGTTTCTACTTTGGCATGCACGACGATGTTTTCGCCCGCCAGCAGCCGGTCGCGCAGCACGTGTCCGTCGCGCGGCGGCAGGTTGAAGCAGAAAAGCCGTCCGGGACGGATGGCCGCATTCGGCACCTGCACGGGGTCTACCAGCGGTCGTGGTGAATAGAACGACACGATACCCGCACCGCCCGCCTTTTCAACATCGCTCTGCACACGCGCGCCGGCCGCTTCCGTGACGGCGATCTTGCCCTTCACGCCCGCCGCTTCGATCTCCGCCGCCGTTCCGCGACCGATCCACACCAGTTCCGCCTCCACGTCGGCGCTCGCGCTGCCCTGCGCCAGATACGCCGCCAGATCTTCGTAGTCCGCAATCTTGATGCGCCGCGGACGTATCTCCCAGAGCGAGGCGCTCACTCCGTCCCACGTCGTCGACTTGCCGATACGCTCCACCACTGCATTCGGCAGACCGTATTCCGTCAGCTTGCCGTACACGTATCTCGTTTCGTGCAGGTCGCCACGGTAATCCTCCGCGCTGCGGTTCATTTCATACGGAGCCAGCTCCATCACGTGATAGTAGGCGCGTTCGCCGGATGATTCGCCTGCAATCAGGTCGTACACACCTTCCTCAAGCAGGCTTGCCGGCATGAACGGTGTCGTATAGTTCTGCGCTTCTGCAGATCCGGCACACGCCATAACGGCGACAACCATGCCGGTAAAAATGTTTCTCTTCATGTTATAATAATTTTAGCGATTAATATTCAAAAGCAAAAGTCCGAATCCCGGGCGGGGCAGCGCGCACCGTCCACGCCGGATATCGCGCATCGCGGCTGCCCTCCGGCCCCGCACGTCGTCCCTGCGCCGCCGCAAAGATATAAAACAAATTCATCCGCCAACGATTCCTGAGGAAAATTTTACAGCAATCCCCGCCTCCCTTCCGCGGGATAAGATTGTGAGATGAAAGAGAGTTCGCCCGGCACAAGTCGAAAGTCATAACGGCAGACAGAATGCGCGCATTCCGGGGCATTTTCTCTTCGTATGATGCCGGATTGCGTGCCGGTTTATAATTTTAGTAACGTCTGTTGCCTTTTTCCGAATGCTCGAAAAATGTTTCGTCGCTTTCAACAATCCCCTTGAAATCCTTGCCCGTGTTCTGTTCATACGAAGATAATATCTTGTGTCGCCAGTCAAATGCAGTCTTTTTGTTAATATTTAACTGTTTACGAATCTTATCCAGCGAACACTGCTCCAGCATTAACGACATGTATGGCTCTGCAAGCGACTTTTTATGAATACCGTCAAGCCAGGTTCCGGTGTATTCGGTAAAAGTTTTTCCACAATCCCTGCATCTGAAACGTTGCGAACCCCGTGCCTTACCATGACGGAT
>JAIRYD010000181.1 GCA_031267935.1 Tannerella sp. | reverse complement strand
TGAAGACGAAATGCGCCGGTATGTCGCCCGTGCGGACGTTCCACTTCATTTTGCCGTCCCTGCCGAAACAGTAGAGCGTGCCGGGCGAGACGTAGTTTTTCGCATCCGTGACGTAGATGTCTTTCGTCTGCGGGTGCACCATGATTCCGTAGGGGATTTTTATCTGCTGCTCCGTGCCGTCGGTGATGAAGTTGCGGGTAACGACTTCTTTCCTGACCACGTCGACGATGCCGTAAGTCACCTCGTTCGACATGGTGACATAGTTCCATTCCACACTGTAGACATAAAGTGAATCGCCGTCGAGGTGGAAGTTGGAAACGGCGATGTCGAGCGAATCGACCGGCGCGTCCTGTTGCGTGTCCACCCGATACAGGCGGGACGGTTGCGTGTAGTAGTCGCCGCGCGAAGTGACCCAGAGGTTGCCGTGGCGATCGGCGCGCAGGCGGTGCAGGTTGTGCGCCACTTCGATGCGCTTCGTCTCGGTGAACGACGGGATGTCAATCACCGAAACCGTGCTCTCGTAGCTCGGAAACATGTAACCGCCCGAATTGGCGACATAGATCTTGTCGCCGACGATTTCAATCCCGTCGGGCTGGAAGCCGACCAGACAGCGGTCGACAACCCTGAACGTCGCCGTGTCCACTTTCGCCACATAGCCCCGTTGCTCGTAGTTCGGATTGATCTCCACCGGCCCGGCGTATGAGGTGACGTAGGCATATCTCCCGTGAAAACGCACGTAGCGGCAGTTCGGGATGTCGATCTGTCCCAGCCGCTTCGCCGTCTGCGCATCCATCACCTCAATCTTGTTCGAGCAGTTGATGACGGCATAGAGCCTGCTGCCGTAGATGCGGATATCGTTGCCCACATCGCCGAGTTCCTTGGGAACGGCCGGGTTGGCGTCGGCGTAGATGTTGCGGCGGTAGACGCCCGTCGTATAGTCATAGTAGTCCAGCGTCGACTTGTTGCTGCCCATGTTCCCCTCGTTCAGCAGGTAGAAGCCTTCGATGGACGTATGTTCGGGCGTTGCGACTTCGACTTCTTCGGGGATGAAGATTTCCGTCTCGTCGCGGCAGGCCGGCAGCAGAAACAGCATCAAAAGAAAGAGGAAAGCAAAGCGCTTCGCATGTTTGTCTTCTATACCTTGTCCATGCCGGGCGACTGAAAAATAGCCGGCAATGGCGGTTGACCATACCGCCATGTTTCGAATCGACCGTCTGCCGTTCTCTTTGCTCCGTGCGGACGACACGGCCAAAGGCGCAAGTCCGGCGCCTGCGCAAAATACTCCGTCTGATGACATAAAAAGCCGTTTTAATTTGACATTAAACAACTTTCTAAAATAACGTTGGGATAAACATGCGGGCTTATCATCAAGATCATCTGCCTGCCTTGTCTGTCTCAAGCTTTATTCCTCGAAAGCTCTAAACTTAAATCATTCTGGCAGGTCTTCTGACTTGCTCCGTCTCCGAACGCCCTTCCCATTCCTTTCGGAACAGTGGATTTGAGTATTGTTCAAAGACTTTGGCGGAGCTTACAGCAGCGGGTCTGTTCAGGATTCGCACCTGATTCCCTTTTCACCACCCTCTCCCGGTCGGGAGAGAGCGACACCAAAACGGAGGCAAAGATACGGTTTTTTTCAAAAAAAACGGACCGGAGAAAAATAAAATTCAAGGTCGCGACTTTTTTTGAAAAAAGAGGCTGAAAACAGGATTCGACAAAGCGGCATGACGCGCCTTTTTTGCACGGCGCTTGCGAAACCGAAGTTTTTATGTAACAATCAGCAAGTTTTGAGATTTCCCGGAGTTGAATGAATCATTTCGAAACCGGTGTAGCCTGTCAGCGCTTCGGGAATGCGTATGCCGTCGGGTGTCTGGTTGTTTTCCAGCAGAGCGGCTACGATGCGGGGCAGCGCCAGTGCACTGCCGTTGAGCGTATGGCAGAGTTGCATCTTCCTTTCTTCCGTGCGGTAACGACATTTCAGGCGGTTGGCCTGATAGTTTTCAAAGTTGGATACCGAACTGACTTCGAGCCATCGTTTCTGCGCGGCCGAAAACACTTCAAAGTCGAACGTGAGCGCAGAGGTAAAACTCATGTCGCCACCGCACAGACGCAGTATGCGCCACGGCAGTTCCAGTTTCTCAACCAGCGTCTGCACGTAGTCCACCATCTCCTTCAGCGTGCGGTAAGAGTTTTCGGGCTTGTCGATGCAGACAATTTCCACCTTGTCGAACTGGTGCAGGCGGTTCAGCCCGCGCACGTCTTTTCCGTACGATCCTGCTTCGCGACGGAAACAGGCGGAATAGGCGGTATGCCTGACGGGCAAGTCCGATTCGTTCAGTATCGTGTCGCGATAGAGGTTTGTCACGGGCACTTCGGCCGTGGGTATCAGATACAGATTGTCGGCCGCGGCATGATACATCTGGCCTTCCTTGTCGGGCAGATTGCCCGTGCCGTAGCCCGATTCGGCATTGACGACGTATGGCGGCTCTATTTCCACGTAGCCGGCGTCGCGCGCATTGTCGAGGAAGAAATTGATGAGCGCCCGCTGCAACCTCGCGCCGCAGCCCTTGTAGACGGGGAATCCCGCCCCGGTAATTTTAACGCCTGCCTCGAAATCGATCAGGTCGTATTTTCGCGCCAGATCCCAGTGCGGCAGCGCGTCGACCGGCAGTTCGGGTATGCGGCCGCCCGTTTGCTCGCACACGTTGTGGTCGACGCAGCGACCTTCGGGCACGGACGCATGCGGCAGATTGGGAACGAGCACCAGCAGTTCATGCATAGCCGTTTCTATCTGCATCTTTTCCGTCTCCAGCGCCTTGTTGCCCTCTTTCATCTGCGCGACCCGCACCCTGGCAGCTTCGGCTTCAGTCTTTTTCCCTTCTTTCATCCACATCCCGACATCTTTCGAGATGCGGTTCAGTTCCGTCAGGTTCGCTTCCAAAGCCGATTGCGAGGTGCGCCGTGCCGTGTCCAGCGCAATGATTTTATCGATGACTTCCGCGCCGTCGAATTGTTTTTTCGCCAGTCGGCGAACGACTTCATCTCTGTTTTCCGTAATAAATTTTATGGTGAGCATCTCTTTTTCGTTTTATGAGATGCAAAGATAAATGTTTTCCCGCACAAAAAAACAGGAAATCTTTGATTTTTTGAATCACCGGATGCCGTGCGACGGTATATGGAGGAAAATAAAATTTGCGAAGCATAAAAAAAATCCGTAAGTTTGCCCGCCAAAATTAATATAACGATATGAACAAACGTATACTTCTTTCATGCCTGCTGGTATTTATACTCATACCGGCAAAATCCGTCGAGCTTTCGGAAGTCAAACCCGTGAAAAACCTGATCGTGATGATTCCCGACGGGACATCGCTGGCGACCGTATCCATTGCACGATGGTATCAGTGGTATCTGGACCCCGCCAGGCCGAAGTTGAATATCGACGCATACCTCTGCGGGACGGTGCAGACCTTCTCGTCCAACGCGCCCATCGGCGACTCGGCGCCTACGACGTCGTGCTACATGACCGGCTATCCCAGTCGCGCAGGCTACGTTTCCACTTATCCGCCTTCGGCAGGCAACGACGATATTTATCCCCTCGATCCCGCAAAAGCCTATCAGCCGCTGACCACACTGCTCGAAGCCGCCAAACTGACGCAACGCAAGGCTACGGGGCTGGTCTTCACATGCGAATTTCCTCACGCGACGCCTGCCGACTGCTCGTCGCACAGCTACGACCGCGGCCGCTACGACTGGATCTCATCGCAGATGGTGCACAACGACCTCGACGTCGTGATCGGCGGCGGCGTTTCACTCCTGTCCGAAACCGATGAAGCCTATCTGAAAGCCAACGGGTACGGCGTGTATAAAAACGACATGGCCGGCATGCGCGCCGAACGGAGCAACAGGATGTGGGCGCTCTACAACGAGAAGGACATGACTTACGACCTCGACCGCGATGCCTCCAAAGAACCGTCCATCGAAGAAATGACGCGCACGGCCATCGAGAAACTGTCGAAAAATGAAACCGGCTTCTTCCTCATGGTCGAAGGCAGCAAGGTAGACTGGGCGGCGCATGCCAACGACCCGGTGGGGATGATCACCGAGTTTCTGGCGTTCGACCGCGCCTGCCGCGCTGCGCTCGAGTTTGCGGAAAAAGACGGCGAAACGCTCGTCGTCATCGTTCCCGACCACGGCAACAGCGGCATCAGCCTCGGCTCGCGCAACTGCCGTTCGTACGGTACGGCCACGAAAGACGACCTGTTCGGGACGATTTCACAAGTCAAGCGGACGGCGGAAGGAATTGCCGCCCGGCTGAATGCATCGCCCTCGTCGGCCGTGCAGCAGATTTTTCGCGAAGACGCCGGGTTCGAACTTGCGCCCGAAGAACTGAACACGCTCTATCAGTGCCGCAGCTACGAGAACAGCCCCGTCCCGAAAAACGAACGCTCGGACAAGGACGTGCTCCCCTCGCTCTACAGCAGTTCGCTGAACGATTTCGTCGCCAAACTGATCACCTCCAAGACCTGCTTCGGGTTCACAACGGGCGGACATACGGGCGAGGAAGTTTTTCTGGCCGCCTACCATCCCGCAGGCTCGCTGCCCATCGGGATGAATACGAACGTGGAACTGAACCGCTACATGGCGGCAGCCCTCGGTCTGAACGGACGGCTGGACGAACTGACGGCGGAATATTTCGCACCGCATGCACAGGTGTTCGACGGATATACCTGCCGGATTGTACCTCCTGCCGACAAAAAAGACAGTCCGACACTGGTCGTGAAGAACGGAAAAAAACAGTTGACGATCACGCCGAACACGAACATCGTCAAGGCGGGCAACAAGGGACAGGAGGAAATCCGCCTGCGAAGTGTCGTGATTTACGTGGATAAAAACGAAACGTTTTATCTGCCGAAATCCCTGACCGAATATTTGAAATGAATCCGAAAAAACGAAGATTGTCCGAAAGTCGCAGTCTTCGTTTTTTTCAGGCAGATATATATACACATTAAAATAGTGCGGTTATGTTGTGTAAAAGCTTGGTTTCGATAGATGATTGCAGCAAGGAAGATATTCTTCGCATGCTGGACAACACGGCGAAGTTTGAAGCAAACCCCAACCGGGAACTACTGAAGGGACGGATTGTGGCGACGCTGTTTTTCGAGCCGTCGACACGCACGCGCCTGAGTTTCGAAACGGCCGTCAACCGGCTGGGAGGACGGGTGGTAGGTTTTCAGGATCCTTCGACGACCAGTTCGTCGAAGGGCGAGACGCTGAAAGATACGATCCTGATGGTCAGCAATTATGCCGATGTGATCATCATGCGCCACTATCTGGAGGGAGCGGCACGCTACGCTTCCGAAGTGACGGACGTCCCCATCGTCAACGCGGGTGACGGCGCCAACCAGCACCCGTCGCAGACGCTGCTCGACCTCTACTCCATCCGCAAGACGCAAGGCTCACTCGACAATCTGACTGTCACGATGGTCGGCGACCTCAAATATGGACGGACGGTGCATTCGCTCATCGTCGGCATGTCGCACTTCACACCGACATTCCGGTTCGTCGCGCCGGACGAACTGCGCATGCCCGACGAACAGAAACAGTTCTGCGAGATGCACGGGATTTGCTACGAAGAACATACGGCTTTTACCGAAGAAGTCATCAACCGTTCGGATATCCTCTACATGACGCGCGTGCAGCGCGAACGTTTCACCGACCTGATGGAATATGAACGGGTGAAAAACGTCTTTATCCTGCATGACAGGATGCTGCACAAATCGCGTCCCAACCTGCGCGTGCTGCATCCGCTGCCACGCTTGAACGAGATCGCGTATGACGTGGACGACAATCCGAAAGCCTATTATATCCGGCAGGCGCGCAATGGCCTGTACACGCGCGAAGCCATCTTGTGCGACGTGATGGGAATCGAAGTATAAAAATCGCAAACGATAGAATCAAATCAATGTCAACGGGAAAAAAAATGAAGGAGGACAAGGGAATCCTGGAGGTGGCCGCACTGGAAAACGGCACCGCCATCGATCATATCCCGTCCGAACAACTGTTCAAGGTTGCCCAGCTGCTTGAACTTCAAAAGGAAAAAAACCGTATCACGATCGGTAATAACTTGCAGAGCGGCAAAATGAGGAAGAAGGGAATCATTAAAATCGCCGACCGCTTTTTCGCGGAGGACGAGATCAACCGTATCGCGCTGATCGCTCCCAATGTGGTGCTGAACGTCATCCGCGACTACGAGGTGGTGGAGAAGAAAAAGGTCGGCCTGCCGGAAGAAATCATCGACATCGTCAAGTGCAACAATCCCCAGTGCGTCACGAACCACGAACCGATGGCGTCGCGTTTCAACCTGATCGACCGCGAGAGCGTGACCATCAAATGTCGCTACTGCGAACGCAAAATCAACAAGGAAGATATCATCATCAAATAAGCCCGCAGCATGAAACAGGACTGGAAACCCGGAACAATGATTTATCCCCTGCCGGCCGTGATGGTCAGCTGCGGTAGCGTGCCGGAAGAATACAATATCATTACCGTAAGCTGGACAGGGACGATATGCTCCAATCCGCCGATGTGCTACATCTCCGTCCGTCCCGGACGTCATTCGCATGACATCCTGATGAAAAACATGGAGTACGTCATCAACCTCACCACGGAAGAACTGGCCTTTGCCACCGACTGGTGCGGCGTCGTTTCGGGACGCGAACATCGCAAGTTCGAAGAGATGAAACTTACGCCGGGCAAATCGACCGTCGTCCGCGCACCGCTCATCGAAGAGTCGCCGCTGTGCATCGAGTGCAGGGTGAAGGAAGTGCTCGCGCTCGGTAGCCACGACATGTTTATTTCCGACGTCGTCAACGTCCGCTACGACGACCGCTACATAGACCCCGACACACAAGCATTCGACATGGCGCGCGCCCGGCTGCTGGCCTATGTGCACGGGAAATACTACGGTACGGGCGAATTTGTCGGACATTTCGGCTGGTCGGTGAAGAAAAAATAACGGATGAGAACGATCTCATATTTATTAACTATCAACTGAATGGATTTTATCACTGCATACAATTTGACCGGACTGGTTATCGGTCTTTCGACGTTTTTAATCATCGGCCTTTTTCATCCGATGGTAGTGAAGGGAGAGTATTATTTTGGTGTAAAATGCTGGTGGGTCTTCCTGCTGATGGGCATCGCGGGGATTGCCGGCACGTTCATGTTTCGCAACGTGCTCGCGTCGTCGCTGTGCGGCGTTTTCGCCTTTTCGTCGTTGTGGGGCATCAGCGAGCTGTTTCAGCAACGCAGGCGCGTGGAGAAGGGCTGGTTCCCCAAACGTGAGAAAAAGAAGGAGGGAGGGTGTCATGGGACGAATCATTGAGATCTGCGCCAACTCGGCGCAGAGCGTAGTCGAAGCGGAAGCCGGAGGCGCCCGCCGCGTCGAATTGTGCGCCGCCATCCCCGAGGGTGGTACGACGCCCTGCTACGGCGAGATACGCACGGCGCAGGCGCTGACTTCGTCCATCGACATACACGTGATTGTCCGTCCGCGCGGAGGCGACTTCCTTTACACGCGGGCCGAAGTGCAATCGATGCTCTACGACATCGACATGGCACGGCAACTGGGTGTGCAGGGCGTCGTCTTCGGCTGCCTGACGGAAAAGGGCGACGTCGACACGGCGCTGATGAAACGGCTTGTCGAGGCTGCCGGACCGCTGTCCGTCACCTGCCATCGCGCATTCGACGTCTGCCGCAACCCGCTCGAGGCGCTGGAACAGCTGATCGACCTCGGCTGCGACCGCATCCTCACCTCGGGCCAGCAAGCGGACGCCGTACAGGGGATCCCGCTCATTGCCCGTCTCATACGGCAGGCGGCGGGACGCATCATCATCATGCCCGGCTGCGGCGTGCGCGAAAACAACATCGCACGGATCGAGAAAGAAACGGGTGCCGCGGAATTTCACACCTCCGCCCGAAGCGTGCTGCAGAGCAGAATGGTATACCGGAACGAACATGTGCCGATGGGTGCGGCAGCCGTCACTTCCGAGTTTGAGATTTTGCAGACGGACCGGCGCCGGGTGGCGGAGTATGTGCAGGGAACCTCTCACATGGATTGAAATCTCACGCTCGAATCCCCTCCGAAAACGATTCGACCATCGCTTTTTATCCTTCATGCGGGATATTTTCGTGCACGGTATTTCCCTGTCATGGCGGAGATACGCGTCCCCGTCCGCAATCACGGGCATGTCCCACCCCGTCACTGCGTTCGCCGGTGACGCGGCAGGCGTATCCT
>JAIRYD010000052.1 GCA_031267935.1 Tannerella sp. | reverse complement strand
GGCATTTATACTTTTCCATTAATGCATCTGCACTTTTTTTTACGTCTGCCGGTTATCCGTTTGAAACAATCATCGTGTTTATTCTTTTGCGTCTATCCGAATATCAAATGATGATTGATGGCGAATATAATAGCTTCTTCCATGGAATGAACATTCAATTTCCGGAACAGTTGTTCGCGTTGATTTCGGACAGTGTGTTTCGATAAATGAAGTTTGTCAGCCATACATGCGGCGTCCTTTACTCCCTGTTTGGCCAGTTTCAGAATTTCCTTTTCCCGCCCCGTAAGCAGGAGAACCGGTTTCGACTGCCACTGTTTCTTTTCAAAAGAATACACGTGGCAATTCTCCGAATCGCTGTAATATGCCGTCAGATTGCCTGATTTCTGCATTGTGGAAACAGATATTGAACAAAAGGCAGCCCGGACGTCACTGTCTGCAAAGTATGGCTTCATGCAGTGATGTACCATCAAGTCGCGTTCGTGATTGCAAATCCTGAAGTTAAACGTCATACAGCGCAAATATGACAGGCGTGTTCCGGAATGTGACCAGTATTCCGAAACAAGTTGAAGAATCCGGAAAACCAGCGACATATCATCCGGATGCACAATCCGTCTATAGAAAACTTCCTTCAACAACAGGGTTTCATTCGGAGTAAAAATATTCAGAAACATATCATTGACCGTCAGAAACCGGATACGCTGCGAATGGAAATCCAACAGATAGAGCGTTTCCCGTAAAATGTCGGACATACTTTTTATCATCTCAACATAATCTTCCGGAACGGAAATAAGATTCCTGCTATCAACGTGTTCCCTGTCCATAATCATACAAATCAAATTGTTAAACCCGACAGCAAAAATAGGAGCGTTTCTCATGGCGGACAATACCATCTTTATGGGATATTATACTGCACGCGGCGTGGCTTTGAGAACTGTGAATGATGGCAGAAAAGTTTCAGACAGCTCCTTAATCAAAAAACCGAAAGTAACATTCCTTTCGGGCATTGACTTGAAAGAAATGCCTGCCACGTTGAAATATGCGGGAATGTAAGGCAATGTTTGAAAAGGAACGCCCCGTTTGAAGAAAAGGAACGTCCCGTTCGGGGAAAAGGAGCGCCCCTTTTTGGAAAAAGGTGGAAGGTGTTCTGAATGGAGAATTGAAAATGGAGAATGGAGAATTACATGTTCGGAAATTCCCTGTGAAGCGAAAAGGCACGAAAGCATGCTTTCGTGCCTTTTGCACATTCTCCATTCTCCATTTTCCATTCTCAATTCTCCTACTCGGCTGTCAGTATGCCCACGGCATTGATCGACGTGGCGCCCGAGACGGAGAGTCCCTTGACGGCGGCGGCCGTAGCCGGGTCGATGATGTAGAGGGCGGGGTTGGCGCCTTCGGCGGTGATGGGGAAATACATCTTCCCGCCGTGGGCGGCGGGCAGTCCCGTGCCGGTGATCTGATCTTTTGCCGGGATACCGGTTACCCACTTGAACGTCCGGGCTGCCATGTCCACGATGCCGTACTGCGTGGCCGTGGCGATGGCCGACACCGTCGGGTCGTTATACATTTCCAGCAGGAAACAGTGGTCCGCCACGTGCCACACTTTGCGGAAACGGTATCCGTCCGTCTTTTCCTCGATATTGAAATAGTAGGAAGCGTCGAACGTGGTGGCGCCGCTGTTGATTTTCAGCGCGCCGCAAGGTCTGGAAGTCGAGCTTTCGAACGAGCCGGAAAAGACGTAGATGCTGCCGTCGCCGGCTTTTCCTATCTGTGAATAGTACTGCGAGCGGAAGCGTCCGGACGAATAGCTGATGCGATCGTCGCGGTAGATGCGCTTCAGGTTCAGGCCGGCGTCGAAGGCGGCTACCCATACGCTGTCGGGATACGTCACCCGGCCGCTGCTTGCGCCACCCGTCGCGTCCGGGTCTCTGGGCTGCGAGGCGACCAGTCCGGTCAGGAACTCGCCGTTGCCCGTGTCCACGATGCCCGAGAGCGTCGCCTGCTCGCCGTTGCCGGTGATGTTCAGCGTCGTGATCGTTTTCTCCTGGAGGGCAAGGCCGCTGTTCAGGTCGATGAAGTTGAACGTGACGCCGTCGGTACGCGGATTGCCGGCGGCGTCGACGAGCGCGTTGCCCTGTGCGTCGACGGGCGTCTGTCCGCCGACGCTCGTCAGTGCGTAGCGGTCGAAGAAGCCGTAGGACGTGAAGCGCGACGAGATCTGGAACTGTCCGATCTCCTGCAGGCTGCCGGCGTCGTCGATCTTGTATCCCAGCCCGATGCCCGGGTCGCCCTGCTGGTATATCAGGCCGACGGCGACGGAGGGCGTGCGGTTGAATACCCAGGTATATCCCGCCTGCTCCAGTGTTTTGCTGTTGGTGGCAATGGATACTTCGCCCTGCGAGATGTCGGTGGCCTGCAGCAGGTATTCCGTCGATTCGCCGGTGACGGAAAGCATGAATGCGCCCGTTTTCTCTTTTTCGGGAGTGGGTGTGTCGCCGTTGTCGCCACACGAAACGTACAGTTGCGCCGCGCAGCAAACCATTCCCGCGACAAGCGTCTTTTGAATAAAATTTCCGATGTTCATATCTGTAAGAATTAAAATGATTATAATTTGTTTTTGAATAAAAAGTATCTGACTTTGAGCGACACGCTCCGTCCCGGTTTCTGCAGGCTGTAGTTGTCGTACATGATTTCGTCGGCGAGGTTGTTCACTTCGAGGGCGATGTTGTACTGTCCGCCGGCGAAGGCGCAGGCGACGTTCACGTCGTGCGACAGCTGTCCGGGGATGACGATGTCGCCGCCTTCGCTCTCCCAGTCGCGGAAGAAGGAATGGACGTAGCGCAAGTTGTATCCGAACGAGAGACGGCTGTTGCGTCCCAGCAGATTGTGAATGTAATAGCTGGCGTCGGCGCTGCCGAGCATGTAGGGGACGTTGGGCATGCGGTCGCGATAGTATATCAGTTCGCGTCCGCCCACGTCGTAGCGTTCCATGTTGCGGATGTTCTGCCAGGAGAAATTGCCTCCCGCCGAAAACGTTTTCCGGTAGAAATAGCGCGCCTCGCAGTCGAAACCGATGTTGCGCACCTGTCCGTGATTGACGTAGAAAGCGCCGCCGTAGCGCTGTTCGATGCGGCGGCGTATGTAGTCGCGCGTGTCGCGGTAGATGAATCCCGCGTCGAAATAAAGCGAGTGGATTCCGTCGATCTCGTCGCTGTAACCGATATTCAGGTTGACGTTGCGGCTGTTTTCAGGCTTGAGCGAGGTATCGCCCGTTTCGAGCGATTCGTCGCCGAAGAGTTCGCGCTCGGAAGGCAGCCGGCAGGCTTTTTCGAACGAAGCCTTGAACTGCAGCGACGCGAGCGGGAACCAGGTGCCCGCCAGGCCGTAGCCGGCGGTCCGGTAGCTGCGTCCCTGTTCCTCGTAGACGGCCGTCGTGCTGCCGCTCGCCACGTTGACGGGGCCGCGCACGCTCACGTCGTAGTATTTGCCGAAGAGCGAAAGGTTCAGCCGCCTGTCGGGTTCGAACTTGTAGGACGCGCCCAGCACGTTCTTCGCGTTCGTGCGGCGCATGAAGGTCGCGGCGGTACTGTTTTCGCTGTTGGCGGCAGCATCCGTCGCCTGGCGCACATAGTTGCTGTATTGATTGTTGACGGCTATCGAATGACGTCCGGCAAACTTATAGCCGAGGTTGGCGGTGACGTAGACGTTGCGGTTGTCGTATTCGCTCAGGGAATACAGCCCTTCGCCTTTCGCGCCTTTCGTCCGGTATTCCCTGTTCCAGCTGTACTGCCGCGCCAGCGTGTCGATATTGTGGTTGCGCACGCTGTTGTAGACCATCGTGGCCGAGAGGCGCAGGTTGGGAACGATCAGATTGCGCTTCTCGTAGCTGAGCGACGGAATGAGGCTTTGCGCCCGCCGCTCACGTCCGCCGTAGACGATCTTCATCAGGTTGGCATTCTGGATGTCGGCCTTCTCCCTGCTCAGCGCGACGCCCAGCAGCAGCCTGTCGGCAAACGATTTGTTGACGAAGCCGGCCTTGACGACGGCCGCCTCGTTGTGATAGTTGTCGTGAAACCGCTCGAACCAGAAGTCTTCCTGCGAATAACTGCTGGTTTCGAGATTGAGCAGTTTGGTTTTCACCCTGTAGTTGTTGTCGGAATAGTTCTGATAGGCATTTGCCGTGACGGTGAATCCCCGCGCCGAAGTATGCCCGAAACTGATGTTCGACTTGTGCGTGTTGAACGAACCGTACGAATACGACGCATCCACATACGTATTGCCCGTCTGCCTGGTCACGATATTGATGGCGCCTCCCAGCGCGTCGGCGCCCAGTTCGACGGGCACCACGCCCTTGTAGACCTCGATGCGTTCGGCAAAATCCACCGGCATGTTGCTGATCTGAAACGCCGATCCGAAGCCTTCCATCGGCACTCCGTCGAGAAAGATCTTCACGTGCCGGCCGCTGAAACCGTTCAGACTTACCTGCGTATTCGAACCCACGCCACCCGTTTCGCGAATCTTCACTCCCGAAATGCGGTCGAGCGCATGCGTCAGGCTGAGCGTCGTGTTGTGCAGCGCCTGCGCGTCGATGCTCACCACGTTGAAAGCCGATTCACGGACCAGCTGCACCCGGCTCTTGCCGGTCACCGTCACCTCGCCCAGTTCGCGCCGCACCTCTTCGATCACGAAATCGACCGTCGCAGTCTGTCCGCCGTTCAGCGCGACCGCTCTGCCCGACCGCTCGTATCCGAGCAGCGAAGCGGCAAGCGTATACCGTCCCGCCGGTGCGCTGAAGCGGTACGCGCCCTGCTCGTCGCTGACGGCGCCATACTGCGTATCCGTCAGAAAAACCGACACGTAAGCCGCCGGTGCGCCATCGGCCGTACGTACGTGTCCGCTCACCGTCGCCTGTATGCCGCGCTCCTGCGCCGCCATGCCCTGAACCCACAAAAAAAGTATGATCGATAATCCGTAATATCTCATGTCATGCATCACTATAAAAATTTTGCTGCAAAGGTAGGCCGATACTTCCGTCGCCGAAATCGCCATTTCTATGTATTTTGTGCATGCCGATTCACATGTTTCAGGTATTGTCAGGCTTGAAAAGCCGGATTTCCATCACCGCAGGCTGCGCTGCGCTTGCATGCGGTCATGAAAATCTAACCCTCCGGGGTTATAGGGATCACTGATTTTGATGCGGTTGCCCCGGGAGGAATGCGGGCGATGTGTTTTTTTCGATAAAAATACGTATCTTTACGCCTCGAATGAGAAACAGGTGTTTTCCGATGAAAATGAAATGCACGAACAATAGATGAAACGGTTACTGGGCATATTGGCAATCATTCAGATGGTCTGCTGCGGGGATGCGCGCGGGCAGGGCCGGCCGCAGTCGGGGCTGTATTTCGCTTCGCATGAAGTGTATCAGGACCGGCGGACGTCGCTGCATCTGTCGCCCGGCCGGCCGTTTCGCTTTCCTCACGGGTTTGCGCTTGAGTTTGAGGTCAATTTCAGGCAGGGCGACGGATACTACGGATATGTTTTCAGGATCATAGGCGACGGCAATACGAATATCGACCTCGTGGCCAATCTTGCGGGCGATACGTCGAACATCTGGCTGGTGCACGGTGAAAAGATTCTTCTTTCGCTGCAGAGCGACGAGCTTTTGCCGGCGGAGGGAGGGGGCTACGGTCTGTGGACGAAGATACGCGTCGAGCCGGACGTGAGGCGGGCGCTTGTCACGCTTTCCATCAACGGCCGGAAGTGGGAAATCCCGGTCGAGGAGCTTCGCCGGCAGACGCTTTTCGACATCTTTTTCGGGGCATGCCGTCTGAACGATTTCTACAACACGGACGTGTGTCCCATGTCCGTGAAAAATATAAGGATATATACGGCCGGCGACCAGCTTTACCGTCACTGGGAGCTGGGACGTCATTCGGCCGGCAGGGTGTACGACGAAGTGGCGCGCGCCGAAGCGACGGTCGACAATCCCGTCTGGCTGATCGACAAGTATGCTTCCTGGCGGAAGCTGACCGATCTGCACGTCGACGATCTGCGCGGATTGACGCCCGACTCGACCGGCGAACGGATTTTCTTCGTCAACGACCGCGCCGTCTACTCGCTTTCTCTCGAAACGCTCGGGATCGATACCTTCGTTTCACGCGGCGGCGCGCCGCATCAGGTGGTATCCGGACGCAACATTATATATAACCGCTACACGGACGAAATCTGGTCGTACGACTTCGACAACGCCTTCCTCTCCCGTTTCAGTTTCGACACCCGCGCGTGGTCGTACCGTCCTGCCGCGGCAGGCGAGTCCGCCTATTCCCACCACAATGCCTTCATCTCGCCGGCCGACAGTTCGCTCGTGACGCTTTTCGGATACGGATTTTATACCTACAAGGACGTCATACATATCTACGACGATCGCGAAAACAGATGGGAGCAGGTTCGCGACGGCATGCGGATCAGTCCCCGCTACCTGAGCAGCGCCGGATACGTGAACAGCCGGCAGGCGCTCGTCTTCGGCGGATACGGCAGCAGGAGCGGCCGACAGGAGCTGTCGCCGGGCGCTTACTACGACCTGCATCTGTTCGACTTCAGGGACTTTTCGTTCACGCATCTGTGGACGCTGCCGCAGCAGTCGCCGCCTTTCGTGCCTTCCGCAACGCTTGTTTTCGACGAAACGACGAACCGTTTCTACACGCTGATATACAACAACGGCGTCTACGATACTTCGCTGCAGCTGGCCGAGATCTCCGTCGACAGACCGGAAATCAGGTTCGTCGGCGATCCGATTCCTTCCCGTTTCCGCGATACGGAGACGTGGGTTTATCTGTTGGCGAACGCCCGCCGGTCCGACCTGATTGCCGTCGTGTCGCACAACGACGACGTGTCGCTCTACGCCATCGCCCACCGGCCGCTTGCGAAAGAATCCGTGCTGCAGGACGATGCGCGGGGCGGGGCGTGGCGTCTGCTCGCGATTCCGGCTGCCGTGACGATCGTCGCGCTTCTGTCGTTCATCATCCTGCGAAAGAAAAAAAAGCCGCGCGCGGAAACGCCCGACGCGCCGTTTGCCGCCGCGCCGTTTCGCCTGTCCGACCGCCTGCAGGTGTCGGCCGTTTACCTGCTCGGCGGCTTTCAGGTGTTCGGCATGAAGGGCGAAAACGTGACGTCGCATTTTTCTCCCACGCTCAAGCAGCTGTTTGTCTTCATCTTTTTCAATTCGCTGATGAAGGATAAAGGCGTGACGTCGGAAAAAATCGACGAAGTGCTCTGGCACGACAAGATCGGCGACAGCGCGCGCAACAACCGCAACGTGAACATAAGCAAGCTGCGCGTCGTGTTCGAACTCGTGGGCGACGTCGAGATCACCAGCAAAAGCGGGCTGTGGCAAATCGTCGCCGGACAGCGCGTCTACTGCGATTATACGGAAGTGCTTTCCCTGCTGGCCAGGGCGAAAAGAGAGATGCTGCAGACGCCCCCCCCCGTAACCTTTTTTAACAACCTGAAGAAGCGTGTCCGCAAAGACCTGCTCGCGGCGGAAGAGGTGTGCAGGCTGCTGGAACTGCTCGGCGCCGGAGAACTGCTGCCCGGCATGCAGGCGGCGTGGTTCGACAAGTTCAGGGCGGCGTTTGCGAAAGAAACGGTCGACGTGCTCGGGGCGCTCCTCCGACAGACGGAGGCGTATCCGGACAGCCTGCGCTATCGCATTGCCGAATTCCTGCTCTCGGTCGACTTTCTGCACGAAGACGCGATCTGCACCAAGTGCGCGCTCCTCAACAGATCGGGCAAACGCAGCGAAGCAAAGGTGGCCTACGATGCCTTTGTCCGCGACTACGAACGGTTTACGGGGACGGAATACACCGTGTCGTTTCGCGACATCATCCTGCATCCGCCCGGCAGACGTCTGTAACGATGAACGTCTGTAACGATGAACGATGAACGATGAACGATGAATGATGAACGGGGAGGGCGACGTTCATATCCCGTGCCGTCAGGTACGGCATGTCGGTAGAAAACTTTCAACACGGAGTGCACGGAGCACACAAAGAAGATATATACTTACGCGCGGTCTGAAATTGCGAGTTTAACGATGACCGGATTCATCGTTCATCGTTCATAGTTCATCGTTACAGACGTTCATCGTTCATCGTTCATCGTTACAGACGTTCATCGTTCATCGTTCATAGTTCATAGTTCATCGTTACTGACGTTCATCGTTCTCTTCGTGCGCTCCGTGCGCTCCGTGTTTATACTGCGCGCGGAGTAATTATGTGCATTGTTATTCATCGTCATTGCGGTCTGCCCCGTCATTGCGAACGCAGTGAAGCAATCCGGTCATTATGCCACATGGATTGCTTCCTGCTTCGTTCCTCGCAGTCGCAA
>JAIRYD010000228.1 GCA_031267935.1 Tannerella sp. | reverse complement strand
TCTTGCTTAAGCAAGAAGGAGGAAATCACGCGGAAAGTAGCGTCTTGCTTCGGTAAAAACGGCGAAATCGGCTGCAAAATTATCACGTACAACAATACTATTTCATATTATTATTAATTATAAATTTAAAATGCTATGTCGAAACTTATTTTTTTCCATCTGAATGCAAGCCGTCTGAGCTTGTCGAACCTCGCCGGTCTTACGAGCGAGTCATTATTTGTGATTGAACCTCAGGCGCAGCTTCTGGGCGATGCCGGTTCACGACTGGTTGTCAAACTGCGCGCCGACTTCAACGCCATGAAGGACAACATGGACAAGCCGCTGAGCAGTCTTCTCACCCCTCCCATCAGGCAGGCCAACGCAGTCTCCGATGTGACGATAAAAGACATCAAGCGGTCGGTCAGCGCAGGCACTAAAAGCACGATCGCCGACCGGTCGTCTGCCGGACGGACGCTGGAACATTTTCTCAAGCCGTTCTGGGATCTCGACAAAAAGCCGCTGATGACGCAAATCGGTATGACGGCCGAAATGCTTGCGCGTTACGATGACGACAAGTCGCTGTCGGCCGCCGCACAGATGCTTTCCATCGCCAGCCTTTTCACCTCGCTCAGCGACTCCAACGCCACGCTGTCGACGCTCTACAACCAGCGCCTCAACGAGTATGCTGCCGCTACGCCTGCGGCTTCGAAATTTAAAGAAGACGTTGCGGTAGACTATAACGCCGTCTGCGACATGATACTGCGCATCGTCAACGCCGAACCCGTCCTTCCGGCTGTCCTCACGCTCTATCAGGAGATTGACAACATTCGCAAGAAATATTCGGCGCTCTCGCCTGCAAAAATCAATCTTGCACATGCCGTCACCGAACCGGTTTCCACGCATATCTATACCGGCGAACCGGTTACGCCCATCCCGGTGGTGTATTACGAAGGCAAGAAGCTTGTCTTTACCGAAGATTTCAGCGTCACGTACCGCAACAACGTCGAAGTGGGCGAGGCGTCCGTCATCATGCACGGCAAGGGGCGGTTCACGGGGCAGCATGTGCGGAAGTTTAATATACGCAGGGAACTGTAAACCATGAACTATGAACGATGAACGATGAACGATGAATGGGGAGCGATGAGCGATGAGCGATGAATAGGGAACGGGAAACGGTGAACGGCCGCTTGCCGGGAGGGCGTTCATATTGATGGATGATATTTGGATGATATATTGCGGTATGTAATCGTGATGCAGGGGCAGGGCATGCCTTGCCCCCGCGAATCCGTCACAATGTTCGATCATGCAATGAAAAATGTCACGGCATACTCCCGTTTTTTTGCTTTCGTTTTTTTACGTTTAACTTATAATCTTATTAATGATGAATATTAAGAAATCAGTACTTTTTATTGTCTTCGCATGGCTGGCGTCGTCGGCTTTTGCGGAAGATGGCAGCCGGTTGTGGCTGCGTTTTGATGAAGCGGGCAGGGATGCGACGGACGGACGGACGTTCGTTTCGAACCGCAAAAGCCCGACCGTCGCGATCGCGCTCGACGAACTGCAGCGTCACTGGAAAGGTCCGTCCGTCAGCCTGACGGTGGACAGGAAGTTGAAGACGCTGCGCGACGGATACCGGATAAAAAGCCGTGACGGACGGATCACCGTCACGGCCGCACGCGACGCCGGACTGCTGTACGGCGTTTATCATCTGCTCCGTCTGCAACAGACGGGCGGCGACGTCGCCACGCTCGACGTCGAGGAAACGCCGTCGTTCGACCGCCGCCTGCTCAACCACTGGGACAACCTCAACGGAAGCATCGAACGCGGCTATGCCGGCCGTTCGCTCTGGCAGTGGAACAGCCTGCCCGATACGCTCTCGCCGCGCTACGAAGCCTACGCACGGGCAAACGCCTCCATCGGCATCAACGGGACGGTGATCAACAACGTCAACGCCAATCCGCAGATACTGACGGCCGAATATCTGGCGAAGGTGAAGGCGCTCGCCGACGTGTTCCGTCCCTACGGCCTGACGGTATACCTTTCCGTCAACTTCGCCGCGCCGAAAACGATCGGCGGACTGCCGGACGCCGATCCGCTGAACGCCGGCGTGGTGCGGTGGTGGACGGACAAGGTGAAGGAGATCCATGCCCTGATTCCCGACTTCGGCGGCTTCCTCGTGAAGGCCAATTCCGAAGGACAGTCCGGTCCGCAGGACTACGGACGGACGCATGCCGACGGCGCCAACATGCTTGCCGACGCGCTCAAGCCCTACGGCGGCATCGTCATGTGGCGCGCCTTCGTCTACAGCCCCACGAAAGAAGACCGCGCCAAACAGGCGCATCACGAATTTGTGCCCCTGGACGGACAGTTTCGCGACAACGTGATCCTGCAGATCAAAAACGGCCCCGTCGACTTCCAGCCCCGCGAACCTTTCAGCCCGCTGTTCGGCGCCCTGCATCGTACGCAGGAAATGATCGAGTTTCAGATCACGCAGGAATATCTCGGCTTTTCGAATCACCTCGTCTTCCTCGCTCCGCTCTTCAGGGAAACGCTCGAAAGCGACACCTACGCCGACGGACCGGGCACGACGGTCGCGAAGATCACCGCCTCCGCACAGCATCCCGCCGCGGTGACGGCCATCGCCGGCGTGGCCAACACGGGCGACGACGTCAACTGGTGCGGACATCATTTCGCCCAGGCAAACTGGTATGCCTACGGACGCCTGGCATGGAATCACGACATCCCGTCGGAACAGATCGCCGACGAATGGCTGCGGATGACGTTCGGCTCCGACGCGAACTTCGTGCGCCCGGTGAAGGACATGATGCTGACCTCGCGCGAAACGTGCGTCGACTACATGATGCCGCTCGGACTGCATCACATCTTCGCCTTCAACCACCATTACGGTCCCCAGCCGTGGGGCGACCGTCCGGGCGGACGGCCCGACTGGATGCCCTGGTACTATCACAATGCCGATCAGGCGGGCCTGGGATTCGACCGCACGGCGACGGGAAGCGACGCCGTGTCGCAATACTTCCCCCCGCTCGACGAACTGTACGGCGACGCGTCGCGCTGCCCCGAAAACATGCTCCTGTGGTTCCACCACGTCCCCTGGAACCGTCCGCTGAAGAACGGACGCTCGCTCTGGGACAACCTCTGCCTCCGCTACGACAGCGGCGTGCAGCAGGTGCGCGAATATCAGAAACTGTGGGACCGGATGACGCCCTTTGTCGACGCCGAACGCTTCACCCATGTACAGCTCCGCCTCCGCACGCAGTCGCGCGACGCCGTATGGTGGAAAGACGCCTGCCTGCTCTACTTCCAGACCTTCGCGCAACAGCCCGTCCCGTACGAAATCGAACGCCCGGTACACGACCTCGACGAGCTGATGAAAACCGAGCCGGCGCCGCCGGCAAGAAGAAATTAGAAACTTTCAACACGGAGCGCGCG
>JAIRYD010000112.1 GCA_031267935.1 Tannerella sp. | reverse complement strand
CCCGGCAATTCCAGCAACATTCCCCCGCGTTGGTCAGCCGGACATTTTCGAGATACAGTCCGTCGATTTCCCTGAACATTTTAGGGGCTTCGACAAGCGTATTGATCATGCGGATATTCTTCGAATACCAGATGGCCGCACGGCTGTAGACGGTGAACAGACAGTCTTCAATCAATGTGTTGTCGTTGTGCCAGAAAGGATATTTGCTCATGAACATGCACTTGTATGCCTCTATGTCGCGGCATTCCTTGACGGGCGATTCTCCCGGATAAAATCTTACATTTTCGAGTCGCAGGTCGTTCGACGCGTATAAAGGCCTTTCGCCTTCATAGAAAGTATTGCTGATTATTTTTTTCATCTGTAAATTATGTATTGTGTTGATTATTGTCTTATGTTTAATAATTTGCCGTATGTGAGCGTCCGCCAAATCCATTCGAGTGGCCCGAATCGCATGTAACGCATCCATACATAGCTGCATATCATCTGCAAGGTAAATACTCCGGCGGCAATCCATTCTACGTAGACCAGTCCCATCGTTGCACCCAGTCCAAGCCCCGTGCCGTAGAAAATGAATATCCCGAAAACGGACTGCCCGATATAGTTTGTCAGCGCCATCCTCCCCGAAGCGGCCACTATTTTGAATAGTTTCAATTCCCGACGCCTAAGATACCACAATCCGATTGCCGACATGTAAGCCAGACTTAACGGAACGACGCTGACCGCGTAACCGACCGAATAAGCGACCAGTCCCAGCGGATGACCGTTCGCATTCCATGCATAAAAAACGGATAAAGGCAGGCCGAAAGCAAACCCGTAAAGTCTGATTTTTTTCAGAAGCGTTTTGTAATCGGCAAGATGGGCATAGATCCTGTTCCTTCCGATGTATAATCCCAGGATGAACAGTCCCAGCACTTTGAAAATCCTGTTTCCTTCGGCAAACTCCTGTATCCGGATAAAAGCGCCGGATATCAGAAACTTGAAAACATCCGAATAGCTTTCGGCATGCAATAGCCATACGCCGAAATTATCGTCGGTAATCCCGTTTTTCAGGTTGAAATACTGCGTCGCCCGGATCGCAGGCGCCGCCGGATCGAAGCGGTTATCCGACAGCACTTTCACCGCATCCATCACGATGGGAAAAAGTATGAGTGCGCCGGCGGCAATCAGCAGTTTTCTGTTGGACATGTTCCTGAACAGAGGCAGCAGCATGCCCAGCAATGCATACAGCACAAGGATATCGCCGCTCCAGATAAACATCAGGTGCAGAAAACCGATGACAGTCAGCACCGCCATTCTGCGATAGAAAAAGGCAAGCCCGTTTGTGTGTTTCTGCAACGACTTGGACAATATGATGGAAAAGCCCGTGCCGAACAGAATCGAAAACAGGCTGTAAAATTTCCCGTCGATGAATAGATACTGTAAATACTTTATTACATGATCAATACCGGCGGTAGGCATGGCTTCGACCACCTCTTTCTTCTGAAAGGTGTACAGTGCAAATTCGGGGAAATTAGCCAAACAGATGCCTGCCAGCGCAATGCCTCTTAATATGTCCAGAATCGGGAAACGTTCGTTTGTTCCGACGGGACCATTTATATATGATGAAAACTGACTTTGGCTGTTACAATTTATTTCACTTTGTTCCATTTATCATACCTGTTACTCCACGCTTAAAAGATGCTTTACCTGTTTTGCGCTGCAAAAGTATCACTTTCCCGCAGTCTGCAAATCGTAAAGACTCAAGCAAATGCATTTCTGCATCACATTCATGCCGCCTCTGTTCCACCATAAGGCGGCATGATATTCCGTCCTACCTCAGCGGCAGCAAATCGACCGTTTTGAAAATAATTTCGGCAGCCTCGGACTGCAGCAGGATTTTACCTTCGGTGACGCTCAGGTTGTAGGCCTGATTCACCAGACGTCCGTTCACGTAATGCTCCGACTTGTCGTCGTAGCAAACCACTTCGATCGTGTTCCAGTCGGGAGCAGGATTCTCGAAGTTGGCCGTGCGGACGATTCTGTTTTGCGAATTTTCACCTTTGTTCGGCGACTCGGCCGTTGTTCCCAACAGCCAGTAGTCACCGCAGTCGCCTTCCTGAATCTGACATTCGACGGACGTCGGCCACAAGGCATTTCTCGCCGTATCGGGAATATGATACTGCACGCCACTGTCGCGCGGGTCGTTCTCGCGCGGCGGATATTTCTTTTCGCCCCAGCGGAATACGACTTTGAGATAATAATCCCTGTACGAACCGGTCGTACAGAGATAACCCATCGTTTCGCCGTCGAAATGCAGCATGCCGTCCTTTACGAGAAATTGATTTTCCGCATCGTTATTCCTTCCGTATTTTTTTGTAAACGTGTACCAGCCCGACAAATCCCTGCCGTTGAAAAGTGCGATCCATTCGACCTTTCCTTCGGTCAGATTCGTGAACAAGGCCTTTTCCGAATGGTTCTGCAGAATTTCGGGAACCGTTTGTCCGGCGCCGGTCGTTTCCTGCTTCTTCTGCGTACAGGCGAAGAAGGTTAGCACGAGCATACTGCCGGCAATCCAATGTTGTTTCATGAATGTAATCATTTTTAATATGAACTGCTGTTGATTATTTACGGAACGATATTGCCTGCGGCCTTGTAGATGGCGTACCATTCTTCGCGCGTGAGCGGCAGGGCCGAACCCCGGCAACTCTCGACGACGCGCTGCGGCTGTGTAGTTCCCAAAATGACCTGTATGCGAGCCGGATGGCGGGTTATCCATCCCACGGCTACGGCCGAAGGCGTCACGCCGTACTTGGCGGCCAGACGGTCGACGACCGCGTTCAGTTCCGCATATTCGGGATCGCCCAGGAACGGCCCGTCGAAGAAGCCTTTCTGAAAAGGCGACCACGCCTGAATCGTCAGATCATGCAGGCGGCAGTAATCCAGAATACTCCCTTCGCGGTTGACGCTCTGCTTGACGTGCATGTTCACGGTCAGTCCGCTGTCGATCATCGGCGTATGTGCGATGCTGAACTGCAGCTGGTTGACGGACAGTTTTACGGGCGTATGTTTTTGCAGCAGTTCGATCTGCATCGGGTTGAAGTTCGACACGCCGAAATGACGTACCTTGCCGGCTGCCTGCAGCAGGTCGAACGCCTCAGCCACTTCTTCGGGTTCCATCAGCGCGTCGGGGCGATGCAGCAGGAGTACGTCCAGATATTCCGTTTCGAGGCGTGCCAGAATCCCGTCCACCGATTCGAGAATATGCTTCTTCGAAAAATCGAAATATCCCTTGCGGATGCCGCACTTGCTTTGTATAAAGATTTTTTCGCGCGCCGCCGCACGCAACGGCAATGCTTTGGCAAAAATGCTTTCGCAGATGCCGTCGCCGTAAATATCGGCATGATCGAAAAAGTTGATACCCTCGTCCAGCGCCGTGCGAAGCAATACTTCCGCCTCGGATACGGACAGATT
>JAIRYD010000101.1 GCA_031267935.1 Tannerella sp. | reverse complement strand
GAAGGCGAGGCAAAAGGTCGCGCGGAAGGCGAAGCAAAAGGCAGAGCGGAAGGCCGGGAAGAAAGTTTAATCGACGTTGTTCTCAACTGCAAGCGTAGCGGTTTTTCCCTGGAGCAGATCCGGGCGATTACCGGCCTTGACGAGAGGAGAATTTTGGAAATTCTTCAAGATTAACAACCGGCGAGATGCATTTCTTTCATATTGATCGGCCAATAGTGATATTTTTAATATCTCTGCTGATAATCAATAATTAAAGTCATGTAGCGAGACCGAGGATTGAACTCGGGACCTCATGATTATGAATCATGCGCTCTAACCTGCTGAGCTATCTCGCCGTCGTTTTCGCGGGCAAAAGTAGTATTTTTTTCTTACTTTCCAAAATGATTCGCGTTTTTACGACGATTCGACGAAAATAATACCGTCTCAATCGTCACGTATATGCTGCACTTCATCCCCTCTTCCGGTAGCTCCACACCGCCCAGCTGTTGAAGAACACGGCGAAGCCCAGCAGGGCGCCGCAGTCCGTCAGCAGGTCGGCAAACGTGCCGCCCTTGAGGTAGACCAGTCGCATGGCGTGGATGAAGTAGCGCGGCGGGTTGAGCGCCGTCAGCCACTGCGCCCATTCGGGCATGGAACGGATGGGTGTCAGCAGACCGCTCATCAGCTGAAAGATCATCACGAAGAAAAACATCACGAACAGCGCCTGCTGCATTGTCGACGCGTAGTTGGAAATCACCAGTCCGAACCCCGAGATCGCCAGTATGAACAGAAGGGCCACCAGGTAGATGCACGCGACGCTGCCGGACGGCCACAACCCGTAGACGGCGCCCGCCAGCGCCATGCTGACACTCAGCACGACAATCCCCATCAGCCAGTATGGCGTCAGTTTTGCGAAGATGAACAGGAAACGCGGGACGGGCGTGACATTGATTTGTTCAATCGTACCCTGTTCCTTCTCACTCACGATATTGAGCGCCGGCAGGAAGCCGCCCAGGACGATCAGCAGGATGACCATCAGCGCCGGAACCATGTAGATGCGGTAGTCGAGTGTCGGATTGTAGCGGTATTGCGTAATCATTTCTATCCCGGGCGGAACGCCGGCGCCTGCCGTTTGTCCGCCGCCGTTGCGAAGTTGCGTACGGGAAAAGTCCGCCAGCAACTGACCCAGGAAACTCCCGCCCAGCAACCCTCTCGTTCCGTTGACGGTGTTGATGGCGATCTGCACCGGCGCCGTGCCGTTCACGGTCAACTCCTTCTCAAAGAACGGCGGAATCTCCAGCGCCACGTCGGCCGTACCATATTCCACATCGCGCAGGGCATCGGCATAACTGTCCGTCACCCGTTCCAGCCGGAAATAGTCCGACGCGCCGATATTATCCGCCAGCCGTTCGGACAATGCACTGCGGTCGCGGTCGGTCACCGTGATACGGATCCCCTTCACGTCCATCGTCGTCACCCAGGGCAGCACCAGCATGACCATCACCGGAAACACTACCACCAGTTTCGGCAGGAACCTGTTCCTGAAAAACTGTTTGAACTCTTTTTCGAGCAAATACTTCCACATCATTCCAGACGGTTTTTAAATTTTTTCAGACTGATCAGGATCATACACGTGGCCATTGCCGCAAGGATACCCAGTTCTCTGACCACGTATGTCACGGGTAATCCCTCTATCATCAGTTTTTTGAGGGCATGGATGTACCACCGTGCGGGGATGATGCACGAGAGCGCCTGCAGGATGTCCGGCATGCTCTCGATCGGGAAAATCATCCCCGACAGCATGATCACGGGCAGCATCAGCGCCACCGCCGAGGCCAGCATGGCCGCCATCTGTGTCCGCGTGACGGTGGAGATCAGCAGCCCGAGCGAGAGCGCCGTCAGGATGTAGATCATCGACAGCGCCGTGACCCAAAACAGGCTGCCTTTCAGCGGCATGTCGAGCAGCGTCACGGACAGTACGAGTACGGAGGCGAAGTTCACGAGCGACAGCGCGAAGTAGGGCGTCATCTTCGCGAGTATGACGTACAGCGGCTTCACGGGCGAAACGAGCAGCACCTCCATCGTGCCCGTTTCCTTCTCGCGGACAATTGAAATGGACGTCATCATGGCACATATCAGAATGAGAATCAACCCCATCACGCCCGGCACGAAGTTGTACGAACTTTTCATCTGCGGATTGTAAAGCATGCGCAGGCCGGGCGTAATGCCACGCGCTGCCGACGCCGCCGACTGTTCGCCCAGCCAGCTGTAGACAATATTCGTGGCATACATCACCACCGTCGTGGCCGTATTGGTGTCCGTCGCATCGGGAATCCACTGGATTTGCGACCCTTCCACCGTGTAGAGCCGTTCGGCGAAACGAGGACTGAAAACGATGACGAAGTCGGTCGCATCTTCCTGAAAGGCACGCTCTATGGCTGCGGGCGAATCAAGATATCCGGTAACCGTGAAATGTTCGCTCGCGTCTATCCGTTCGACGATCCGGCGTGTTGCCTCGTCATGCGTCGGCGCAAGCACCGCCACCCGGATGTTTTTCACCTCTGTCGAAATGGCGAAGCCGAACAGGATGATCTGTACCACCGGCATGCCGAGCAGGATCAGCATCGTCCACCGATCGCGGAAGATGTGCAGAAACTCCTTGCCGACAAACGTCAGAAATGGCGAATGAAGAATGGTGCGTGGCGAATCAGTTCTTTTCATTGTACGTAAACTCTTTTTGGTGGGGACATCATTTTATTTCCCATTTCCCTGTGCAATACGGTAGAACACATCCTCCATCCTGTCCGTATGGAAACGCTGCTTGAGGTTGGCAGGCGTATCGAGTGCGCTGATACGTCCGTCGACCATGATCGAAACGCGGTCGCAATATTCGGCTTCGTCCATGTAGTGCGTAGTGACGAAAGTCGTGATACCGCGGTCGGAAGCCTCGTAGATCAAGTTCCAGAACTGCCGTCGGACGGACGGATCGACGCCGCCTGTCGGTTCGTCGAGGAAGACAATCTCCGGTTCGTGAAAGACGGAAACCGAGAAGGCCAGTTTTTGTTTCCAGCCCTGCGGCAGGGCGCGGACGGGTGTGTCCCGTTCGGCGGCAAGTCCCAGCCGGTCGAGCAGGAGGCGTGTCCGGCGGGCAATCTCGTCGCTGCGTACGCCGTATATTCCGGCGAAAAGGCGGATATTTTCCCATACCTTCAGGTCTTCGTAGAGCGAAAATTTCTGGCTCATGTAGCCGATATGCCGTTTCACCTTTTCGGGTTGCCGCGCGATGTCGCAACCCGCCACCCGTCCGCTGCCCGAGGTCGGTTTGCTCAGTCCGCACAGCATACGCATCGCCGTCGTCTTGCCCGCCCCGTTTGCCCCGAGGAAACCGAAGATCTCGCCCCTGCGCACCTCGAACGAAATCCGGTCTACCGCCGTGAACGTCCCGAAGCGCTTCACCAGTTCCTTTACGACAATGACCTCTTCCCTGTCCTTCATTTCATTCTCCATTCGTCAATTCCATAAAACAGTCTTCGACCGAGGCTTCGACCGGTCGAATTTCGACATGCGCATGTCCCAGTCCGGTCAGCCGGCGGCGGAGGCTGTCGAGGGTCAGGACGCCGGTATCGACGGTGATGTGGTGCGTACTGCCGAAAGCGAAACAGCTTTGCACGCCGGGACACTGTCCGAGGTCGGCCAGCAGTTTCGACATCCGCTCGCCCGAGACAGCCCAGAGTGTCTGCCGGAAACGTCCGGTCACCCCCTGCGGCGTGTCGACCGTCAGGAAGCAGCCGTCGCGCATCAGGGCGATACGGTCGCAACGCGTCGCCTCGTCCATGTAAGGCGTGCTGACGAGAATCGTGATGCCCTGCTGCCGGAGCCGGTCGAGCATCGCCCAAAATTCCCTGCGCGAGACGGGATCGACGCCCGTCGTCGGTTCGTCGAGCAGCAGTACGGACGGTTTGTGTATCAGCGCGCACGAGAGCGCCAGTTTCTGTTTCATCCCGCCGGAGAGCTTCCCCGCACGGCGGTGGCGGAAGGGTTCGATGGGCCGGTATATGTCGGCGATCAGGTGATAGTTGTCGCGCAGCGTCGTGCCGAAAACCGAGGCGAAGAACATCAGGTTTTCTTCCACCGTGAGGTCGGGATAGAGCGAGAAATGTCCGGGCATGTAGCCGATGCGGGTACGGACCAGGCGGTAGTCGCGCGTCACGTCGGCGCCGTCGACTGTTGCCGTACCGCCGTCGGCCGTAATCAGGGTGGCGAGGATGCGAAACAGCGTCGTCTTTCCCGCCCCGTCCGGCCCGATGATGCCGAACAGCTCGCCCCGCGCTACCTCGCCGCGCACGCCGCGCAATGCGGCCGTTTTGCCGTACGACTTGCGCAGGCTGTCAAAACATATTGCATTCATAATTGAAATTACAGTCGGAATATCGCTTCGCCATACATTCCGATTTTGATGTATCCATCGTTTTCGACGGCAATTTTGACGGCATAGACGAGGTTTTCGCGATCGGTACGCGTCTGGACGTTTTTAGGCGTGAACTCGCTTTTGTCCGAGATCCATGCGACGACACCCCGGTATTCCCGCCGCCTGTCGCCGCCGAAGTCGGCAAAAACCCGCACTTCCTGTCCGAGGCGCATGTCGGCGAGTTGTCCCGACGTCAGATAGGCGCGCAGGAACAGATGCTTCAGGTCGGCCACCTTGAACAGAGGCTTGCCGACGACACTCAACTCGCCCGCCTCGGCATATCTGGCGAGTACCGTTCCGTCGACGGGCGAAGCGATCACACACTTCTTCAGCCGGTCGTCGACCTGTGCGATCTGGATTTCGAGCGCCGAACTCTGCGCGTCGAGACTGGAAACGCTGTTGCGCAGGCCGGACTGTTGCGCATCGAGTTGCCGTTCCAGCACGGCGATGGCTGCGAGGATGTCGTCCAGTTGTTTTCGCGTGGCGGCGCCGGCGTCGACCAGACGCTGTACGCGTGTACGCTCCGCCTGTTGCCGGGCGATCTGTTCGCCGAGCGCCGCGATCTGCGTGTGCACGTCCGGGCGGTTGCTCCTGACCGACGACACGTGCTGCATCAGCTGGAGTTTGGAGAGGTAGAGCTGGACGGAATCAATCGCGCCGAGGCATTCGTGTGCGGTGACCTGCCGGCCTTCCACGACGTCGAACGAAAGAATGCGCCCCGCCGCCTCGCTCGAAACCGTCACTTCGACGGCCTCAAACGTGCCCGTCGCATCAAAAGGCTGCGGGCGGTTCCCACATGCGCCGAGGCAGAGTGCGAGGCACAGCAGGGCGTTGACTGGTATTGCTTTCATATCTTTATATTTGTTGATTATTGATTTTTTTGAATCATTGAAATGTTCAGTTTACCGTATCGAGCAGTTCGTAGATGTGCTTGATCCATTCGATCTCGTGAAGCATCCGCGCCTGCCGTGCCTGACTTTCGGCGTGGATATCGTGCAGCAGGTCGCCGACGGTCAGCGTACCGTGCGCAAACCGTGTCTCGGATGTCCGGCGGATAGCGGTGCGCAGCGAGATGATTTCGGCGTCGTCGGCCATGATCCGGTTCATCCGGTCGATGGCCTCCTGCTGCTGAATCATTTTCAGGTTTTGATTGAAGAGGAACGTTTCGCGCCGGCCGTCGACCTGTTTCTGCGCAATCGAAAGCTGCTGCAGGTGGCCCCGCTGTGTGTAGAGGCTTCCGAAGTTCCACTGAAAACGTATGCCGGCCATGTAGTTCCACGTCCACCGGTTTTCGGTCATGTCCTTGAAAAGATTAAATCCCGGATTACCGTAAAACCCCTGTGCGAACAGTCCGAGGCGGGGCATGACGGACGAGCGGACGGCGCGTTTCTGCGTTTCGAACTGCTGTCGCTGCGCCTCGAACAGGTTCAGCTCGGGACGGTTGCCGGCGGGCGGGACGGACTGTACGGGTGGCGTCTCGAGCGTGTCCGTTTTGGCGGCGGGGATGCCGGTCATGACTGCCAGCATCATGCGGTAGGCCGTCGCCGCACTCTCGATCTGCACGCGCTGCTGCGCCGCCGTCAGCAGCTCGACCTGTACGGTCTGCCGGTCGCTCGCAGTGGCGACGCCGTTGTCGATGCAGGCCTCGACCGTGTGGAGGTTGCTTTGCAGAAGTTCCTGCAGGAGTGTGTGCTGCGTCAGTTGTTCATGCAGTATCAGGATGCCGAAGTAGAGGTTGTTCACCCGTTCGCGCAGGGCATACATCTCCACTTCCAGATTTTGCAGTGCGCGTTCGCCGTCGGCACGTGCCAGCTCCTGCTGCGTCCGGCGCTGTCCGCCGTCCCAGAGCGTCTGGCTGACTTCCAGCGCCAGCCTGTACTGGTCGCGGTTGAGGCCTTTCATGTCGACGCCCATCTGGCGAAGCGCCGCCGTCATTCCGTCGGGAAAAGTCGCCACGTCGCTTTGGTAACCAGCCTGTGCCGAGAGCGATACCTGCGGCAACCATGCCTTGGAGGCATTCGCCACGGAATAGTCCGCGCTCTGCTCCACCAGACGGTACTGCCGTATCAGCGGATAATTTTCACGCGCCGCGGCCTGGCACTGTGTCCACGTGATTTGTCCCCACAGGGGCGCCGCGCCCGCCAGCACAAGGATTGTCAAGAGAAAACGTTTCATTGTGCTTGCATATTAAAAATTGGAATCCGGCTGTTTTTTCAGCCGGCACATGATGATCTCCGCGTTCTCCCGCTTGCGCATCTCCAGAAACTCCTTCTCGCTCATGCCCTCAGGGATGGCGAACAGGCGTATGAGCGGCAGCGCGAAAAAGAGGAAGACGTTCAGCGAAGCGATGTCGAGCAGCAGCGTGACGGCGTCGATGGACCGGATGGCGCCGCGCGCAGCTTCCAGGTCGATTTCCTGCTGGGCTTTCCGAATCAGCGGCCGGGCGACCCGGTTGAGGGTCGACTCCACCAATGCCAGCCGTTTGGGTTTGAACAGCAACTCATTTATCACAAAACGGGGTAACTGCGGATTCTCGACGATGAAGTCGAAATGCGCCCCCATGCCGATGCGAATCCGTTCCAGGAAAGGCATCTCCGGATTCTCCAGCAGCGTGAGCAGCGAGTCCTTCAGCAAGCGTATTTTCTGGTCGAACACCATGTTGAAAAGGTTCTCCTTCGTCCGGTAGTAATAATGCAGCATCGCATGTGTCACACCTGCCCGCGCGGCAATCTGCGTCGTCTTCGACGCCTCGAAACCTTTTTCGAGAAAGGTCTGTTCAGCCGCTTCGAGGATGGCCTGTTCTTTGTTTTTGTCGTCTGTATTCATTATTATAATATCTTTAATTCAAT
>JAIRYD010000099.1 GCA_031267935.1 Tannerella sp. | reverse complement strand
TTTTCGGTCGTATCCTTTCCGATGACAGTATTGCGAACGGGATCTATTCTTTCCGTGATCTGTTCGAAAATATACCCGTCCGCCGTATTCCTGATACCGAAATATTTGACGGATAGGTCGCCCTCTTCCGTGAAGACGGGGCAGACCGCAATGACGATGAATAACTGATGTTACGCACTGCCACAAATTCCATGCCGGAAAGCACAAGTCCGAAGGACGTTATTTTCATAACCGCAGGTCGGCGACCTGCGGCGAAGGACCCGAACATACTCCTGCTGCCTGAAAGGCAGGACAGTTTCCGTATCGACAACGACGTCCTGCCTTATCAGGCAGCGAACCGCCGCCTGCCATACCCCGCAGGCTGCGCTTTGCTTACCTGCAGTTATGAAAATAACGCCCTTCGGGCGGGCTTGCCGGTGTCCGGCGCAGTGGATGCGTAACATGAGTGAATAACAATCCGCATAATTACTCCGCGCGCAGTATAATCCCAAAATGTCCATTAGATTGACAGTTAGCAAATGTTCATCTTTCTAATGGACACCATTAGAAAATGATATTCATAACCATCTGATACCAAAGTCATCTTTTCGCATTAATTCTCTCAAAAAGGCAAAAATTAAATGATAATAATACCTAATTTAACATTTGAAGCTCTAATGGACATTTTGGGATAATTCTTTCATCCGTCACTCTTATCCGTCACTCAGGTTTCCCGTAAAAACAGGAAAAAAATCGGGAGTGTGTCAATGGTTCAGACACACTCCCGACGAAGGTGATGATCAAATGTATTCCTTTATCATAGCGGTGCTGCCGGGTCTTTTCCCGGAACGGGCGCCTGACCTTCGTGATAGTCGGGCAACGGTCCCAGTGCATACGTTGCGGGTCCGTAGCGCAAATCGGAGGCCAGGATTTCCTGCCACGTAATCGGTTTACCCGTGTACGCGGATTCGCGTCCCAGGATGGCCACCAGCGTGGAATATGCCAGGTCTTCGGCCTGATTGATCTGCCTGTTTTCGCGAATGGACTGCACGAGATGGATGTGTTCCTGTTCGTACGGGTTCTTGACCGGCTGTTTTTCGTAGTCGTAGCTCCACAGTGTGGCGCCGTTGTGGTCCACGATTTTGATGTCGCCCCGGTCATTGAGCATGACAATACCTTTCGTGCCGTAGACCTGTTCGGACACGTTGCCGTCGCAACCGTCTATCTGACGGGCGGTAGCCAGCATGCGTCTGCTGTTCGCATAGTAGTAGTCCACGCTGAAAAAGTCGAATATGTCGCCTGTCAGACGTCGTGCACGGCCGCCGAAGCCGACTGCGCGTTCGGGGCGTTCGCCCATGAACCACGTCACGATGTCGATGTTGTGTATGGCCTGATCCAGCAGGTGGTCGCCGCTCAGCCATTTTATGTTGAACCAGTTGCGGATGCAATATTCCATGTCGCTCCATTCCGGACGCTTGGCTTTGTTCCACCATGCTCCCTGGTTCCAGTGTGCCGACGACGATACGATGTCGCCTATCAGGCCGTTGCGCACCTGCACGTAGGCTTCCCAGTAGTCGCGGCGGTGGCGGCGCTGGTTACCCGTGACGACGGTCAGTCCTTTCGACGCGGCCACCTTGGCGGAGGCGATTACCGTCCGGATGCCGACGGGATCTACCGCACAGGGTTTCTCCATGAAAATGTGTTTGCCCGCTTCGACGGCCGCACTGAAATGTTCCGGTCTGAAATGCGTCGGCGTACACAGCAGCACCACGTCGATCTCCGGCATCTCCAGCACGCGGCGGTAGGCGTCGAATCCGAAGAACCGGTTCTTTTCCTCCACTTCGTTGTTGAAACGTTCGCTCAATACTTTCCGGCAGTTGTCCATCCTGTCGGGAAAAATGTCGGCCAGCGCAATGATGGATACGCCGGGTCCCGATTTGAGAAACTGGGTTGCCGCGCCCGTCCCTCTGTCGCCACAGCCGATCAGGGCCGCTTTCAACGGCTTGCCGTCGGGCGCAATGTCTACGAATGAATACATTCCCAATTCTTCCGGCGAAACCGGCGTGAAACCGGATTTGCCGTTCCCGGCCGTACACGAACTTAACGCCGTGGAAGCCATTCCCAGAGGCAGACCCAAACCGGCCCCTGCCATTACCGAACTCGCTAAAAAATCTCTTCTTTTCATTTTTGCATATTATTATTAATTAGTAACTCCCGACTCTGACCCCGCGTCAGTTTTTATTTCAAAAAATTTACAGGGACAAAGGTATATAAAAAACTTCATTTCTGCAAACACATGTTATCGGGAGGCAGTTTTTTAAACGATGAACTATGAACTGTGAACAATGAACTGTGAATCCGTGTTTGAAATCACCTCTCATCGTTCATCATTCATCATTCTGCCGCTGTTAATTTATTGTTTCATATCCCGGATTCTGTACGAGATTGGTATTCGAATTCAGGATGCCGCGCGAGAGGGGCAATATCATGGTATGATTGTCCGCTTCGGCCGGTTTGTCCCACCATTCGCCCGTGTAGACGCCGAAACGGCAGAGCACCGTGCGACGGATTCCTTCACCGATAAATTCGCGTCCCCATTCGTCGAGCAGTTCCTGTTCGGTGATCTGACGGCCGTCTTCACTGTAGAGGCTGGGCGAGCCGTCAGGATAGTATCGCGCCCTGACCGTATTCAGCAGTTTGGCGGCGGCGGCTTTGTCGCCTGTGCGGAATTTACATTCGGCCAGCGAATAATATATTTCCGGCAGACGGATAAGCGCGTAGTCCGATTCCATTTTGCCGGCATCGTCCGAGCGATAGACCGGGTACTTGATCAGGCACCAGCCGGAGCTTTGGTCGGCATGATCCATGTCCGATATCATGACCGGCGGGCCGCTCGAGGGATTGGGCGAGATGCCGGCCGTGTCGGTATCTTCGAACCATCCGACCTGGTCGCGCAGGTAGAGCATGTATTTGTCATTGTCGGCCCGGACATATCTGACTTCGCCGCCGGCATCCGCATAATCGAGCGCACCGTAGAGGAACATGCCTTCGCGCGTACTGTTGCCCAGGTTGCGATATTTCTTCAGGCGGACGTCGTCGGGGTAGTTTCTGAATTTCTGCACCGGCTGTCCGTTGGCAAACGTGTAGGGTTTGCCCGTCAGGTCCAGTCCCGGCTGCAGGGCGAAACGCGGATTCATGTCGCCCCAGTCGGTGAATCCGAAATAGGGTGTGGACTTGAACGGCGCTCCCCACCAGAACATGTCGTTTCCGTATACCCAGTGTGCATATCCGTAGGCGCTGGTGAAGGCGTAGATGATTTCCTCGCAGGTTTCGTTGTTCCAGTCGAAGGGCGCGTCCCAGCGGGAGGCGACGCCGTAGGAGCCGTATTCGCCGCTGATGATTCGTTCGGCATACGAGGCGCAGTCCGCATAGCGGTTTTCGCCTGTCCATAGTTCGGCATTCAGGTAGAGGCGTACCAGCAGGGAGGCTACGGCGGCTTTGGTCCACATGCCCTGCCGCGTGCCGTTGCCGCCCGATCCGACCTTCACGTCGAGCACGCCGATCAGTTCGAGCAGTTCCGACTCGATAAATTCGAACGTTTGTCCGGGCGATACCTGCGAGGGCTGTATGTCTTCGTCGGGGTAGGTCGTGCACAGCGGTATGTGGCGGAACGAGTCCAGCAGCCGGATGTAGAACCATGCGCGGAGCGCCCGGAGGTTTCCCGTCAGGTTATTGATTTCGGCGGCCGTCATGTTGAACTTTTCCGGTTCGAGTCTGGAGAGGTCGGATATGGCGCTGTTGGTGAAAACGATTCCCTGGAAATTGTTTTTCCATACGCCGTCGGGCATCCCGTCGTCGATTGTCCAGCGGTGCCAGTGGGTGCGGAAGTAGGTCTGTCCGTCGAGCCAGTGTCCCTGCCGGTTGGGCGTCATGAAATGGTCGGCGCTGTTTTCCTGAGCCTGGAAGTTACTTCCGGCACAGCTCCAGTAGGCATGTTCGAATGCGCGGACGTAGCCCTGATAGACATTGTCGCGTGTCTGATAGAACGTTTCCGTTGTAATGATGTCGTACGTCGTTTCGTCCAGATTGGTACATGCCGCAAGCAAGCTGACGAGTACCAGTCCGATGTATTTGATTGAATGTTCAAGTTTCATGATTTTGCATTTTTTTGAATGTTAGAAATTGATTTGAAGTCCCAGCAGGAACTGGCGTGTGGAAGGATAATATCCTTTCTTGTCGCCGGGGATGCCGGGTTGCAGTCCGTTGACGGGGAATATATCCGGGTCGACGCCGTCGTAGGTGGAGAGGACGAGCAGGTTCCGTCCGGTGAAATACAGGCGCAGGCTATCGATCCACCGGCTGTTTATGCGCCGGTTGTAGCCGATCGTGGCCACATCCAGTTTCAGATAGTCGGCGTCCTGCACGAAGTAGCTGTTGTGTGCGTTCATGCCTTTGACCAGATGTGCGTTTTTGTCATACGCCGCCTGCAGCACGTTCAGGTTGGGTGCGGCCGACTGCAGTCCCCAGTAAAATTCGTGGATGTTGTAGACCTGATATCCGAAGTTGCCGCGAAAGAAAAGCGTCAGGTCCACGTTTTTATATCTCAGGCTGTTGTTCCACGACATGGTGAAGCGCGGCAGTCCGTTGCCGACGGGACGCTTGTCTTCGTCCGTTCCTTCGTTGATGGGGATGACTTCGCCGTCCTTGTTGTATATCGTCCAGTTGCCGATATCGTCCACGCCTGCATATTCGTAGGTGTAGAATGTGCCGATCCGTTTGCCTTCGTCGATGCGCTGTACCGAGCCGGGACTTCCGGGTGCGGGAAAGCCGTCCATCCAGTAGAAATTCTGTCCGGTGTAGAGATCGTTGGAGAAGGATACGAAGCGGTTGTTTGTCGTGTAGCCTATCAGTCCGACGGTGTAGGACAGGTCCCGGTTGCGGACGACGTCGATGTTCAGGTCCAGTTCCACGCCTTGGTTACGCATGGTGCCCACGTTGGCATACGTCTGGTCTGCAATGTTCGGGGGCATGGGCACATTGTAGTCGCCCAGCAGATCCTGCTGCGTGCGGTTGAAATAATTGAAGCTGCCGCTCAGGATGTTGTTGAACAGGGCGAAGTCCAGTCCGACGTTCCAGTTTTTACCTTTTTCCCATTTCAGGCTGGCATTGACGTTGCGTCCCGGCGCCCATCCCTGAATGTAGCGTCCGTCCACGTAGGCCGTTCCGGCGCCGCTCATGGTGGCCAGGGAGCGGTAGCTGTCGAAATTCTGGTTTCCGGTCACGCCATAGTCGGCACGGATTTTCAGGTCGTCGATCCAGCCGGCGTCCTTGAGAAAGCTTTCTTCGCTGATGCGCCATCCGACGGAGGCGGCGGGGAAGTATCCCCATTTGTTGTTTTGTCCGAATTTGGACGAGCCTTCGTAGCGCAGCGAGGCTGTTGCCAGATATTTGCCTTCGTAGTCGTACGAGAGGCGTCCGAAGAAGGCGATCAGTCTGGAGTCGTTTTTTTCGGACGCCATGCCCAGCCGTCCCGCGACTTCCTGCATGTAGGTGCCGTTGCCCAGATTGTTGTACAGGAGCTGGTCGGAGGCGAAATCCTTGTTTTCCGCATACAGACGCGTATACTGAAAATACTGGTAGGAATAGCCGCCCATGGCTTTGAGGTTGTGTCCGCGGTGGCTGAAGGCATAGTTGGCCAGCCATTCGAGGCTCTGCTGCAGGTTCATTTTCTTTTCCTGGTTGGCTTCGCCCTTGCGTCCGCTCTTCATTGCCAGCGTAGAGGTGGAGGGGCGGAACCAGAAGTTGCTTTCGTCGTTGATCTGCTGGGCAAGCGTAACCTGCGTGTTCAGCGTATGCTCGCTTTCGGGAGCCAGCAGGGGCAGCAGGTTCAGCCTGAAGGTGCCGTCCCAGTCGAGGAATTTCCGCATGCCGCCGTTTTTCTCGAGGGCCAGTTTTTCCACCGGGTTTTCGGCTTCCCATCCCGTCGCTTCGTAATACTGTCCGGGCACGTCCGGGTCATGGACCGGCATGGTCGGATTCAGCGTAAGCGCCTGTGAAAACATGCCGTAGTCGGCATTGTTGAGATCGATTTTGCGGGGCGCCACGTTCAGCGTCACCCGGTAGAGTTCGTTTGGCGAGGTGTGGTTGATCGACAGGCGCGCGCCCAGCTCGCGTCTGTTCGAGCGGATGTCGATTCCTTCTCCGTCGCGCACGTCTACCGTGGCGCGGTAATTGTTTTGCGCCGTGCCGCCGGACACCTGCAGGGTGTGTACCTGCGAGACGCCGATCTGCGTGATTTCGTCGAACCAGTCCGTGCTGGCGCCGAAGTCGGTGCCGCGTTCGGGGAGATGCTGCCTGAAGGCGTCGGCCGAGAGTACTTTCAGTTGTTTTTTAGGTGCGTCGATGCTCAGATAGCCCGTATACGTGGCACGGAAATTTCCGTCGATGCTGCCTTTTTTGGTGGTGATGATGATCACGCCGTTGGAGCCGCGCGTACCGTAGATGGCCGATGCGGCGCCGTCCTTGAGCACGTCGATGGATTCGATGTCGTTCTCGTTGATGTTGCGGAGATTGCCGCCCGGGACGCCGTCAATGACGACGAGCGGATCGTTGCTTGCCGAACGGGAGGCGACGCCGCGCACCTGAATGCTCGTACTCGAGTTGGGGTCGGCCGACGCCGTGTTCGTGATCGATACGCCGGCCACCTTTCCCTGTATCTGCATCGCCGGGTTGTTGCTTCCGACGTTCAGAAAGTCCTTGCTGGACACGTGCGACACGGCGCTGGTGAGTTCGCGTTTTGCAACCGTGCCGTAGCCGATCACGACGACTTCCTCCAGCGCCTGCATGTCTTCGGCAAGCGTAATGCTGAGCGCCGTGCGGTTTCCCACCGTGATTTCCTGCGAGAGGTAACCGATAAAGGAGATCTGCAACACGGCATTGTCGGCGACCGTGAGGCTGAAAGCCCCGTCGACGTCCGTAACGATCCCGTTCACCGTCCCTTTTTCGATCACGCTCGCTCCGACGACCGGCTCGCTGCCGGCGTCGACAACCGTTCCGCTTACCCGTTTCTGCGCAATGGCAGCAAACGAGCAGCCGAGGATACACAGCGCCGTGCACAGCGCCTTCCGCCATGTATCACCCCGTCTGCACAATAAAATACTGTCTTTTTTCATAGGTTAATTGTTAAGTAGTTAATAAGAATAAGATTATAAAACATTCCGGTGAAGAAGAAGCGTAGCGCTGCTTCAGGCCGGAAGTATGTGGCAGCTTTTTTCGGGAACGTGAAATTCCGGGAAAAAAGGCTTGAAATTATTTTTTTAATTAATTGAAATACTCTATAATACGCGCGAAGTACGCCGGATAATCTCTCTCTCTCTCTCTCTAACAAATAATTGGACATAACCAACTTTCGATGCGTTAATTATGCTCAATGGCGGAAAATATTTCAGTCTGCAAGTTTTCATGCGTTTTCCAGAATATTAAGTCGAGGGCAAAGATACATATATTATTTAACCGAACAAAAAAAAGTCATTGTCGGGATCGTTTTTTTTGAGGGGCTGTTTTTGTGAACTTTTCAACACGGAGTGCACGGAGCACACAAAGAAGATATCTCATTTCGTTTTCCGGTACGCGGGGATGCTTTTCCGCATCCCGGGCGCTGTTTTCAACCGGCTGTTTTCTTTGTGTGCTCCGTGTACTCCGTGTTTGAATAAAAGAAAAGAAGTGCACGGAGATCGACTGCTGCATGTGATTTATTTCACGTGACTAAACGCGCGATTTCCCGGAGGGAGGGTGCGTCAGTAGACGGCTTTATACCATTCCAGTTGTTTGTACCAGTCGTTCAGCTGCGGCAGTTGCGACTGGAGGGGGTAGACCGAGAGGCCGGAGAAGCGGTTGACGGAAACGATTGACGGTCCATTGGAGCAATAGATTTCGTTCGTGGAGTAGAAGACGGGCACGGCTTTTCTGAGGCAGGTCTTGAAGCGGGTGTGCTGTGCGTCGGTGGCGAGGCGGATGATCACGTCTTCCAGGTCGTAGAGGGGGGTTGGCGAAGAGTTCCAGTATGCCAGCACCTGCCAGTTGGGGAGGGGAGGGGTGTAGACGGTGTTTTGGCCGGCGTCGGCAATGATGTCGCGCGTGATCTGCGCGAGGTTTTCCAGTTCGTCGGTTTTGACGACGGAGATGTTGCCGTAGTGGGTGTCGAAAATGGTTTTATAGAAGACGTGGAATTTTCCGGCTGCATCGGCGAGGTCGGCGTTCTGTTGGAAAAGGCAGGGGAGTACGGTTTTGTAGGGGATGCCGTAGCTCAGTATTTCGGAGGGGGAGGCCATGATGTAGCCGGCCTTGTTTCGCAGTTCGTACAGGCATTCGACGGAGGCCATGCTGCATGCGTCGAAAACCAGAAAGTCGAACAGGCGGTCGGGCAGTCCGGCTGCCAGTTCGTAGATTTCCATGCTGCGGCGGTTTTCTTCGCCGAAGGAGCGGGGGGTGTTGCCGTATGAGGCGGGCAGCCAGGAGGTGCCGTGGCTGGAGAGAATCATGCCGTAGCTGTCGGAGGGATAGCGTTCGGTGACGTCGCGGACGACTTGCCGCATCGTGGCGGGTGCGACGGCGCTCATGCCGTCGTAGTGGCGTATGTGATGGCGCGAGGCGAGGTTGCCGGCGCCGCGCCGGATTTCGAACAGTTCGGCTTCGTCGCTGTTTTTGGAGTAGAACACGACCAGCGTGCCGCCGTTCAGTCCGCCGGCGCCGGCGGCGTACATCATGTCTTCGATATTGTTGTCAAGGGCGTTGCCCAGGTTGCTGGCAATCATGTATACCAGCACGGTACGGCCGGGGGCGGACATGTCGGCGCGTGTTTCCCAGCTGCAGCCGTTCAGTCCCGTCAGCAGCACGATGCCGCAGGCGGCAAGAGTCAGTTTCGTCATCAGTCTGTTCATATCGGCTGCAAAGATAGCCAAAATATTCGACGAAACGCCGGTGCGCGCAGCGATGAACCATTAAGAATTAATAATTAAGGATTAAGAATGAAGAATTTGGAGCGTTCGCAAGGGTTGC
>JAIRYD010000095.1 GCA_031267935.1 Tannerella sp. | reverse complement strand
CAAATTCTTCCTGCGTATTGACAATAAACACAGTATCACTATTCATTATAGTTGTATTCCAGGGGATAGAGGTATAATCCCATTCAACACCGTATGTAAGGACAAAATTCTTGATGACGGGGGTCTTCTTTTCCGGCGGTTCAGTCGCATTATCTCTGCAGCCGGAGAAATTAAGGCCGGATAATGCGATTAACATTGCCAACATTATTTTTTTCATAGTCTGCTGTTACGGGTTAATCAGTTTCCTTGAACCTAATACGATGCCGTTGGCCCGGGTTGTACCTTCGGGAAGGTTATACTGTTTCATCTTGTCTGTCTAATTGTTATATCTGTTTTCTTTTTTAAACGTCATTACCGGCGGAAGACGTTCAGCCGTAACAACATACATATCTCCCCACTCAAACTCGGAATCGCTTATCACACGAAAAAAAAGGTCATGAGAATTTGCTTCCTCTTCCATGCAGGTAAGCCTGATCATATCATTGTCCCGTATTTCATAGTTGTACTTGCCGGTTTGAGCCGATTCTCCATTGCGCATCAGTGTTATTTCCAATGCTTCCTTATCAATGATATTGATTTGTGTGTGTCGCGGTCCGTTTCGTTCCGGATAAGGATATGTTTCCGTATATACGCCCGGTTGAAGACTCGCCGGTTCCGCTCCCGACGGTTTCAGGGACGTCAGTTCCAGCGTACCGTACTTTTCTCCATTCTCATCGGTATAGATCCGTACCATACCGCTCATTAGAACATTGACTTCCATCCTTTTTTCCTTCGTTGAACTGTAATCATATTCCCACTGTAACGCGGCTTCGGGAAAGTTGATTACATCACAAAAAAGCGTTTGGCCGTCTGTATCTACATATCCAAAGTGTGTATCCACTTTGTAACGCTCCGGCTGAGGCGGAAAATGGATAATCACGTTTTGGGGATCCCAACGCCACATATTGAGATCGCTATAATACATCGCTTCACGCCGGAAGTAATCGCGCGTATCAAGGAAACGAAACCGTGTCTGCAAGTTTTCAATTTTTATACCGCCTTCCGCTTCCTCCCGGCTTTGCTCGCAAGAAATCCACCCTGCCAAAAGCAATGCCATGATGCCATACTTACAAAAGTTCTGCCCGAACGCATAAACCGTTACAAGACAAAACAACCGGCTAAGTATTATTTTTTTCATAGTCATTTCTTTTAAAATCAGTAATCATATAATTTAAACAACATTGATTCATTAATGTTTAATCACAATCTTTTTTGTCTCCTGTTTGCCATTCGAAATGTCGTAAACATGCAGGAAATAAATACCGTTTTGCAAAACAGATACGTTGATTCTTACTTCATTGCCATTCGCTGCAGTCTGAAGCGCTTTACTGCCGTTTAGACTGTAAATATGGAACTCACAGGAAGGACTGTCCGCCACTTGCCGGTTAATATCAACATATAAAACATCACCGGCAGGAACCGGATAGACGGTGAATGGACTGTTCTCGTTCCGCAGTTCCCGTCGATCGGGATAATCGTTACTGTCTGTCCGGGCGAACAAGATAAAATTCGGCTCGGAAAAGTAGAAAAAGCCTGTCTCATACAGTTCATTGGCTATTTGCAATGCATTTTTACGTGCATTGCGGGGAAGGGTCAGCGTATATTTGAGTTCATCAAATTCATGGGGTCTTATGTCATTAATTTGATAAACCTCGGCGCATTTTTGCAAAACAGCATAGTCGTCTTTTGATTTTAGCATGACAACTACCTCATTCGCATATCCGCCCGCTTCGTCTCCAAATTCATCGAAAAAAACAGGAGATACGGAAAGGACGCCCTCTATGGCGCTACATTGATGCTGCAATTCCAACATATTTTCCTTTCCTGAGTGCTGTATTTCGACCATGAATACTCCGTCAGACAGGTAATCAATTTTTTTCAGACTGCCTGCAACCGTATTTGTTAACGCTTTTTTGATACATGCAGTGTTCTCCTTTTCCGACTTCACCAGCATCTTAGTTGCAGAAACCTCATAACATTTTTTTTTCTCGAATAGATACCAACAAAAGTCCTGCCCGAACGCATAAACCGTTACAAGACAAAACAACCCGCTAATTATTATTTTTTTCATAGTCATTTCTTTTTATAAATTAATTCAATGTTTTACGATGATTTTATGTGCTTCGGGTTTCGAGGCGCTTCCATCATGGATAATCAGGAAATAGATGCCGCCGGGAAGATCGGAAACGCTAAATTCCACTGTCCCGCCCGTTACTTTCGCCTGACGGCACATGTTCCCCAGACTGTTATACAATCGAATATCACGGGAAGCGAAAGTCACGGATTTTTCCGCATCCACATGAAGAATATCACTCGCAGGATTGGGATAGAAGACAACGGTCCGCTCCGGGGCTATATTTATGTTATTCTGCGGCTTCCCAAATGGCCAAAGACCGAGCATGCCAGGCTCTGCATACTCAAACAGCCCTGTTTCGTACAGTTCCAGGGATGTCTCCGCGGCATCTTTCCCGGGATTGTGAGGGAGGGTGAGTATATATGTCCGGTCGTCATATTTATTAGCCCTTATGTCTTTAATTGAATAAACTTCAACTCTTTCCTGTAAAGCAGGATAGTCGTCTTTTGACTTTAGCTTTACAAATATCTCATTTGCATAAGCGTCTTCGAGATTGCCGTCATACAAAATAATCGGAGATGTATAAGTCACATCCTCTCTGGCGCTCCACTCACGCCGTAATTCCAACAAATTTTCTATACTTGTATTCTGCATTTCGACATAGAATAATGACCTAAAACTTAACTCAAAGATTTCTTTAAGACTGCCGGCAACCGTATTTTGCAGTGCATTTTTCATGTCGGTTATATCAACAGGCGTTTCCATTCTTATCAGTATGCTTGTTGCGGAAACTTCATAACAGACTTTCTGCCCCTCCAGTAAATACATACAAAAGTCCTGCCCGAACGCATAAACCGTTACAAGACAAAACAACCCGCTAATTATTATTTTTTCCATCATCATTTCTTTTAAAATCAGTAATCATATAATTTAAACAACATTGATTCATTAATGTTTAATCACAATCTTTTTTGTTTCCTGTTTGCCGCTCGAAATGTCGTAAACATGCAGGAAATAATCTGTTCAAAATATTACTATTGTGACATATTGCGGCATGACATTGCAAAAATATAAATAAAATCCGTCTCAACAAAATTATTTATTATTATGTTGTTTTTTGTTTTTCCACCTTGCTGCCGGATATTCTTTCTCAAGAAGAAACTGATCGGTATACATATTTGATGGGAGGGGGCGGGCACGCAGACGGCGCGGATAAATACAGGAAAAATCCGCGTCATCTGTGTGCCTGCAGACAACCGTAAAGGCATCCGTGTCCGTTTCCTCTCCAAATATTTTTCCTCTCAACTGCGATTTGCTGCCAAAGTTTCACTATCTTCGCGGCATCAAAACAATATTTTAGCGAAAATACTTTATTATAAAAATGATTAACAGGGTTTTAATCCGTATTAAAATATTACAGATGGTTTTTGCATTCTACGGAAACGAGAATGAAGATTCGAAAGTGGCGGAAAATGAGCTGCTTCTGAGTTTGCGAAGATCCTACGACCTGTATTATTACTTTCTCATGCTGATAGTCGAAATCACGAACCTTCAGGAACGAAAACTGGATATGCGCCGGCACAAATACCGCCCGACAGAAGAAGAACTGAATCCCAACATGCGCCTGGTAAACAACCGTTTTGCCCGCCAACTCGAAACAAACGAAATGTTGCTGCGCTACGCAAAAGAACACGGAATCTCATGGGTGAACGAAATGGACTTCGTGAAGAAGGTGCTGGACATCATACTCGAGTCGTCCCTCTACCGCAACTACATGGACAGCCTGGAAGAGTCCTACGACGCCGACCGCGATTTCTGGCGCGCGGTTTTCCGGAAACTGATATGCGGAAACGAAACGCTGAAAGACGACCTCGAAGACATCAGCATCTACTGGAACGACGATGTGGAAATCATCGAAACATTTGTGATCAAAACAATTAAACGCTTCACGGAATCGGATGGCAACCGGCAGGAACTGCTGCCGATGTTCAAGGACCACGAAGACTACGACTTCGCCGTCAACCTGTTCCGCCACACCATCCGGAACGGCGACGCCTACCGCGAACAAATCACCGGCCACATACAAAACTGGGAATTGGAACGCATTGCCAACATGGACCTTATCATCATGCAGGTAGCACTTGCCGAGATAATGAACTTTCCCAAAATACCGATCAGCGTGACGATGAACGAATACCTCGACGCCGCCAGATATTACAGCACACCCAAAAGCGCCACGTTTATCAACGGCATCCTGGACTCGATCATAAAGGAATTAAAAAAAGAAAAACTATTACTCAAAGACTGATTTATTTCGTATCTTTGCCGGACATTACATTAATACAATAAGTTTATGGATTTACTTAATATGGTGATACTTCAGGTCACAGCAACTCAGGATCAGTCAGTTTGGTCTAAATACAACGGCATTGTAATGCTTGTCGCGATCGTGGCGATATTCTACTTTCTGATGATCCGCCCGCAACAGAAACGTCAAAAAGACATTCAAAAAGCACGCGAAGCCATGAAAGCCGGCGACAAAGTAGTTACGGCCGGAGGCATTCACGGCCGAATCAAGGAAATATCCGACACTACAATCCTGATTGAGATAGCCGAAGGTGTACGTATCCGCGTAGATAAAGCATCCGTATACGCTTCGCCGGAAGATCTTCAGTCCAAATAATCCATCCCTGTGGCAATGGCACGACTTGATATACGGCGCCTTTTCAAGTCTGTTCTTCAGGAAATCCGGATCTTTTTCAATAAGCAAAAATGGGAAGAGATCCTGATTTTTCTGTGTTTCGCATTGCTTTCGGCAGGATTCTGGTATCTTGAAAGCCTGCAGGAAGAATACGAAATCGAGATTGAGATGCCGGTGAAATACAAAAACGTGCCGCGGGACGTGATTCTTTCCGACGACCATCCGCAAAACCTGTCCGTCAGGATACGCGACAAAGGCACCGTATTGATAAACTACATGTGGTTCAACTCATTTTCGCCTGTCGAGGTGGATATGAAAGACGCGCACACAACAAAGGATGCAACCATCTCCGTGGAGAAGCGAACCGTCGAGTCCGCCATATCGCGCCAGCTGATCTCGTCCACCTCGCTGCTCCGTATCGAGCCGTCCGCCATTCAGGTTGATTATACGAAATTGATGCAAAAGGATGTAACCGTACAGGCCGATGTGGATTTTCAGGCCGAGCCGGGCTATCACATCGCGGGAGCCATACTCGTCAACCCCGCCAAAGTGCACGCCTATGCAGTCCCTACCATTCTGGACACATTGCATATCATTAAAACGGCACCTGTCGAACTCAAGCACACCCGCAAAACCGTCACACTCACCGTTCGTCTGGAACCCATTCCGAACGTACGGATGGAACCCGAAAAAGTGGAAATAACAATTCCCGTTGAAGAATTTACGGAAAAACGCCTCCAGATACCCGTCCGGTGCCGGAACATGCCCGACAACTACAACCTGCGGGTATTCCCCTCTTCGGTAGAAGTAATTTGCAATATTCCCATGTCCAAATATAAAGATTTGGAAAACAGCGATGTCGAGATACAAATTCCTTTTCAGGAATTTGATGCAAACCGCGCTTCCGGCAGCGTGCCCATCCGCCTGACCAAATATCCCGAATGGATCATAAACCCGCTGATAAATCCCGGCACAGTAGAATTTATTCTGGAGAAAAAAACATGACGACAATAGGCTTGACCGGCGGGATCGGAAGCGGAAAGTCGACAATAGCCTCATTATTTGTCGTATACGGCATTCCCGTCTATATAGCCGACGACGCGGGGAAAAGGCTGATGAACACCGCGCCACACTTGCGCAGTCGCCTGACGGACCTGCTGGGCAACCATCTTTACGACGACAGCGGACTGAATCGCAGCCTGATGGCATCGCTCATCTTCCACGACCCAAAACTGCTGAAACAGGTGAACGGGATTGTTCACCCCGAAGTGGCGATAGATTTCGACCGCTGGCTGACGCAACAGACCGGACGGTATGCCGTGATGGAATCGGCCATTCTGTTCGAATCGGGTTTCGACCGAAAGGTAGACGTACGTCTGACGGTGCATGCACCCGAAACATTGCGCCTGCAGCGTGTGATGGCGCGCGAACAGACGGACGAAGCCCGCGTATTGCAACGGATAAAAAATCAACTGTCCGACGAAATAAGAGGTCAACGCGCTGATTATATAATAATTAATGACGACGAACAGGCGCTGATACCGCAACTGGAACGTTTCCTCGTCTGGATGAACAAACGCTAAATAACCTTTTATCGCATTTTTTAACCGGATTATCTTTTGATAATTCCATATTTACCGCTATATTTGTAATTCAAAGAAATAATAACAGATTTAAATATACGAGTATGTTAAAGACAATCCTTTCTGTTTCAGGCAGACCTGGTTTGTACAGGATGGTTTCCCAGGGGAAAAACATGTTGATTGTAGAATCGTTGACGGACAAAAAACGGATTCCTGCGTATAGCCGGGACAAAGTCATTTCGCTGGGCGACATCGCAGTTTACACCAGCGAAAAAGAAGTGCCGCTATATGAAGTTCTTAACAACGTAAAGGCAAAGGAAGAAAGCCGGCCTGCGGCCATTGATCTGCACGTCGCCACATCCGACGGCCTGCGCGCATATATGGCTGAAATACTGCCGGATTTCGATCGCGAACGTGTCTATCCGACCGACATAAGGCGTCTGCTCAGTTGGTACAATATTCTTCTGAGCGCCGGAATCACCGACTTCGATCCCGAAAAGGAAGAAGTGAAAGAGGCGGAAGAAAAAGAGGACGCCATAAAGGAAGAACCTAAAAAAGTCGCTAAAACGGCAAAAACGACCGCATCCAAAGAGGTCGTATCCGTGCCTAAAAATGCGACCAAAACGAAACAGCCTGTGGCTAAAACCACACAGCGTACGCGACAGAAATGAACGGAGAACAAGGTTGAACGGCAGAAGAATAACTCCTTCTGCCGTCTTCCGGCTGTTCGCGGCATAACATGTGAATGTTATTTGTATACCCTCCCTTTCGGCCAATGTCCGGACGGGAGAAAGAAAGTAATCGATTTGTAATAAAAGATAATATGTCATGAGTAAAGCGTTGAGTATTTATATGTTACACAACTATCGCAACATTCCGCAGGTAGCGTCGCTGCCGGACGAAATCATACGCGATATCGAAGTGGCGGGAAGAGTATTACCTTTTAAAACAAACAATTATGTGGTAGAGCAACTGATTGACTGGTCCGATGCCGAAAACGATCCGCTTTTCACCCTGAACTTTCCTCGCCGCGAAATGCTGGAAAAAAAACATTATGCGACCGTCGAAAAAATGCTTGCCCAAGGTACCGATAAGGATACCGTGAATGACGCCGTACAAAAAATACGCCTTTCCCTGAACCCCAATCCGGCGGGACAGGAACACAACGTACCCTATCTGGGTAAAGTCAGATTGAAAGGCATACAGCACAAATACCCCGAAACAGTCCTGTTTTTTCCCAGTCAGGGACAAACGTGCCACGCCTACTGCACGTTCTGCTTCCGATGGCCGCAGTTTTCGGGCATGAGCGAACTGAAATTCGCGATGAAGGAAGCCGATTTGTTTCAAAGCTATCTTCGTATTCACAGGGAAGTTACCGATGTACTCCTCACGGGCGGCGATCCTATGGTAATGAATGCCTCCACGCTGAGCGCCTACATCGAACCCCTGCTGTCGGCCGAATTTAACCACATCCGCTCCATCCGTATCGGAACGAAATCGTTGACATACTGGCCGTACCGCTACCTTAGCGATGCGGACAGCGACGACATCATCCACCTGTTCGACAAAATCATTTCCGCCGGACGGAATCTGTCCGTTCAGGCGCATTTCAATCATCCGAGGGAGCTTTCGACCGGCGCCGTCAGAAAAGCCATCGGGCGCATCCGGGCTACGGGTGCGCAGATACGGACGCAATCCCCGCTCCTGCGTCATATCAATGACAGACCGGAACTATGGAGCGAAATGTGGCGGACGCAGGTAGACCTGGGATGTATACCGTATTACATGTTCGTGGCACGGGATACGGGCGCCAAACCGTTCTTCGAACTGCCGCTGGAGAAATGCTGGAACATCTTCCGCAAGGCATACCGGCGCGTGAGCGGACTTTGCCGTACGGTCAGGGGGCCGGGCATGAGCGACCATGCAGGGAAAATACAGGTGCTGGGCATACAGGAAGTGAAAGGTGAAAAAGTGTTTGTGCTGCGTTTCCTGCAGGGACGCAATCCGAAATGGGTGGACATTCCGTTTTTCGCCGAATATGATCCGCATGCCACATGGTTCAACCAACTGAAACCGGCCTTCGGCGAAGAAAAGTTTTTCTTCGAAGAGCATGGCACACGCCATTTCGACACGAAACCTTTTCTGTTTGAATAGCCGGCTTCAGGATATACCGATTCGACTATTCAACTTTACCGGCTTCTACAGTATCCATTTCGCCCGACAGCGAGCGCATGATATGCCTTTTCACTTCGGACACGTCCTCGAAGCGGGCAAGCAGAAACATCAGTTTCGTCACGGCGGTCTCGGTCGTAAGATCATGGCCGCTCACCACACCCACATCCTGCAGCGTACTGCCCGAACAGTACCGGCTCATTTCCACCGAGCCGGCGATGCACTGCGTGACGTTGACAATCACGATGCCCCTGTCGACGGTTTTGCGGATGGCATCGATAAACCAGGGGAAATCGGGCGCATTGCCCGTGCCGTAAGTCTCCAGTACGATACCTTTCAGGTTGGGAATGTTGAGCATGGCATTCATCATGTCGGGCGATATTCCAGGAAATATTTTGATTATGACTACATTCGGGTCGAGCCGGTAGTGGAAGGCGGGTGTGCCTTCGCGGGTGCGCAACACGTGGTGGTGTGCATACCTGATGTGTACGCCCGCCTTGGCCAAAAGGGGATGATTGTATGACTTGAATGCGCTGAAATTCTCGGCATTCACCTTTGTCGTGCGGTTGCCGCGCATCAGGTCGTTCTGAAAAAAGATGCATACTTCGGGGACGAAAGGCCGGCCGTATTCATCCTTGTCGACCGCGAGTTCCAGCGCCGTGATGAGGTTTTCCCTGCCGTCGGTGCGCACTTTTCCGATGGGTAGCTGCGAGCCGGTCAGAATCACGGGCTTGTCGAGGTTTTCGAGCATGAAACTGAGTGCGGAAGCCGTGTAGGCCATTGTATCCGTGCCGTGCAGAATGACAAAGCCGTCGTAGCAGTGATAGTTTTCCTCGATCGCATGCACGATGTATTTCCATTCTTCCAGCCCCATGTTCGACGAATCGATGGGCCGCCGGAACGGGATCGTGTCGATCGAGAATTTCAGTTTGACAAATTCCTGCAGGTGTTCCTTGATGTGTATAAAATCAAACGGTTCCAGCACACCCGTCTCGGCGTTTTCGACCATTCCTATCGTTCCGCCGGTATAAATCAGCAATACATGTGCGTTATTGTCTATCATTCTGTTTTCGTATTGATGGGGGGTAAAGGTATGAAAAAAACGGTTAATTCTTTTTTTGAGGTGCTATTTCTTTTTTGAAATAAGGGAAAGACAATTACAAATGCATTCGCTACAGAGAGAGGCGAGGCTCGTATTGTCTTTGCGAGGCACGTAGAGACGGGGCGCGCCCCGTCTCTACTTCACCGCGTTCGCAATGACGAGATCCGGCTTTCCGCGTGCAATGCCCAAAACCATGCCGCGCACAGTATAATTCTTAATGGAATGAATCCTTATTTCTGTTCACCGGCAAAATATTTTTTTGTCCACGGTGACATTCGGCTGCGACGATTCTCAACTCGAATGGCCGAAAAGGCGTCCGCCTTTTCAGATCACGCACGAGCCATGAAGGGGCTGACTTGCAGCGCATTTCTTTATCATCGCAGACGGGGATGAAATGGCAGCGTCTTCGACCCGGCCTGGCGTTTTCAATATGAAATTGTGATATCGATGATGTCGCCCTTCATTGCGACGGGCACATTTTCGCCGTTGTAGCGGTAGGTGTAATCGTAAACGCCATCCTTTTCCGTGCCCGCAACCGTTTCCCGGACGAGATTGCCCGCATAATTCAGCAGAAACCGGTTGTAGGCGCTTCTGTAATCCCTGTGCCAGTATGCCGAGCAGGCGAGGTACCAGAGCGGCAGACCCGTCTTGGACGCGGCGCCCGTGTGGCCGTCGTATTCGTAATCGAAGACGGCCACTTTTTCAGAAGTCGCCCTGTCGTAAACGACCTGTTTCACAAGCTGCCCCCTCTCCGTCCCGTAAGTAAATTCGGCATAATACTGCCCTTCGCGGGTCAGGATGAATTGCCCGTTCCCGTCGCTCGAATATACGCCCGCATCCGTTATTCTTACGGGAACGTCGTTTTCGTCCAGTTCCAGTTCCGTCCGTATCGAGGAAAAATTCGGTTCGTAGGTAGCCGCGACAACAATCCGTCGGCCTTCCCGCCCGAAATTCATCCATCCGTGCCCGTCGGCCATCGTTTTGTCTTCGGGCGAAATGTCGACGGCTGTCAGTTCGTTGTTCTCGTAGTTGAAACGCAGGATGGAGCCTTTCTTTTCTATCACTTCCGACAGTATGCCGGCACGGTAATGAAACTGTATGCTCCGGTCCGTGTCGTTGACGGGACTGATTTTGCTGGGTTTTCCGCCTTCACCCGTGAGTGGCGCCTCGTCGTTGCCGCATGCAGCAATGCCGGCTGTGCAAAGCAGCACAAGCATGAAACGTAAAGTTGTTTTTTTCATTCTTCCGATGTATTATTATCAATTAATAAATTAGGACTGCAAATATAGCGCGGGGAACGACTTTCCCCGGCAGAATCTCCCGATTATTATTTATTTTTCATGTTTTTTACGAAATATATTGCTAACTTTGCGGCCGGAAAAAAATCTCCGTAAAAACAGCATAACGGAGCACGACACAACGCGTAATGGCAAAAAAAAGAACAAAAAAGAAAACTCCGGACGAAACCGATATGGACAGTTTCTGGGAGTCGATGGTGTCATTCTTTACGAGCGACCGGATCCGCTTCCTGTGCGGACTGATTCTGAATTTTTTCGTGATATATGCCGGTATCGCGATGATATCCTTCCTCTTTACGGGAGGCGCGGACCAGAGCGCCATCGATCATCTCGCGGCCGGCGACCTGCTCTCCAGCCGCGGACAGGTGACCAACTGGGCCGGCGTGTGGGGCGCCTTTCTTTCCGACAGGCTGATCAACCGCGGCTTCGGCCTCCCCACCTTTTTCATGCTGTTTTTCGCCGGCTCGGCCGGATTCAAACTCATGGGCCTCTGCCGCCTGTCCGTTCTCAAACGATTCCTGACGTGCTGCGTCATGATGCTTTGGACTTCGCTCTTTTTCGCCTTCACCCTTACGGAATACTTCGGCGATACCTTCCTCTACCTTGGCGGACGCCACGGAAACGCCCTTTCCGACGCCCTGATAAAAAGCATCGGCAAGCCGGGCGTCGTGCTGCTGCTTTTTGTCACAATCCTGATCATTGCCATGTCGATGAGCCGCCGCGTCGTGCCGTTCCTGCAAAAAGCACTGACCTTCGGATGGATAAGGAAAACCGGACGCCCCGCTGAAAAACGCGGACATCCGCGTGCCGGCAGCGCCCCCGTCGCCGCAAAAACACCGGAAGACGCACCCGACGAAGCGCCCGGCGACGATGAGGAAGAATATGTAACCGACGACGAAGAAGACATATACCGCCCCGCTCCGGATCACGACGACGATATCGAATTTACGGTCAAAGCCGGCGCCGACAACGACGACATGAAAGAAGACGGCGAATACGACGTCTCGAAACTCGGCACCTACGACCCGCGCCTGGACATATCGAACTACCGCTTCCCGACGCTCGACCTGCTGAAAAAATACAGCCTGCCGGAAAATCAGGTAAACATGGACGAGCAGAACGAAAACAAGCAGCGCATCGAACAGACGCTGGCGAACTTCGGCATCAGCATCGTTTCCATCAAAGCCACCGTAGGCCCCACGCTGACACTCTACGAAGTCGTCCCCACGGCCGGCGTGCGCATCTCCAAAATCCGCAACCTCGAAGACGACATCGCCCTGAGCCTCTCCGCCATCGGTATACGCATCATCGCCCCCATGCCCGGAAAAGGGACGATCGGCATCGAAGTGCCCAACAAGGACGCGCAGATCGTATCCATATCCTCCGTAATCGCCTCGCGCAAATTCATCGAAAGCAAATACGACCTGCCCGTCGCCCTCGGACGGACCATCACGAACGAAATCTTCATGTTCGACCTCTGCAAAATGCC
>JAIRYD010000018.1 GCA_031267935.1 Tannerella sp. | reverse complement strand
GTGAATACTACCAGATCATCAACGACGAAAACAAAAGCCTGCAGGAAGCCCTGCGGATCATCAACGACCCGGCGGCATACAACAGGATACTGGGACTGTGAACCTGGCGGCGGGCGTTGGCCGGGAGTGCACGGTCTGGTTTTTGTGCATTGCACGCGGAAAGCCGGATCCCGTCATTGCGAGGCACGAAGCAATCCATACATCATGCTGCCCGGATTGCTTCACTGCGAACGCAATGACGGGGTGGAACATGGCCGTGATTGCGGACGGGGATAAGCGTATCTTCGTCATTGCGAGGAACGAAGCAATCCAGCTACCATGCCGGCTGGATTGCTTCACTGCGAACGCGGTGAAGTAGAGACGGGGCGCGCCCCGTCTCTACGTGCCTCGCGAATGTATTTGCTATTGTCTTTCCCTTATTTCAAAAAAGAAATAGCACCTCACAAAAAGAATTGACCATTATTTCACGTTGCTAAGGCGCCGTCTAAAAATAACCATGCCGTTTTCTACCGACATGCCGTCCGCTCACGGGACGGGCCACATGCGAACCCTGTCCTTTATTTTTTTTGAAAAAAATTGAAATCTCTTTTTTAATTATGGAAAATAATCCTATATTTGCGGCATCATTTCAATAATAAAGGTAAACATAAATGACGAAAATAAAACATATCGCTGATTTAGGCTTAATTAACTCCATCGAGTTGGTGAAGCGCGATATTTTGTTAGAGAGAGAGAGAGAGAGAGAGAGATGGCCTCGCCCATATAAGCCTTATATATAAAGTACGCGCATACGCGCTATATACTGATAATAAATCTTCAAAACAAAATACCCGAACTTCGTTTCACGATGCTTTTCGGGAAAATAACTGCGGAAAAAACCGAACAGGCATCGCCGTGCCTCGAAGGGAACATCCGTTTTGCGGTTCGAACGGTCGACACGGTTATTCAGGACTGTCCGGCCATTCAATAGCGCCATCCGTTCTTTCCCGCAGCCGGCTGTCCGGGTGCATTTCCAATTGCCGCAATGACCGGGATGCGCGTCCCGCCGTTGCAAACGCAGCGAAGCAATCCGGCGAACCCTCGGACACAAAACCATACCGTGCACAGTATAAATACAATATAATTCAAATAAAGCAACATGAAAACCGGAACGGGATACGCATGCATGCAAATTTCTCCTATAATTTTGTTAGTAAGAACATGCGCCCCGTTCCTTTTTCCGTCCGAAGCAGCGAATAAACGAATATAAATCATCAAAAGAAGCAACTATGAAAAAAAAGCATTTGAAAACAGGTGACAAAATCGCCGGAAAGACGTCACACGATGAAGCGGCCGTCCTGTCATTCGGCGCCATATCCGTGTTTACGCCGCTTTCCCTCGGGACCGCGGTATTGTCCGTATACGCCATGCAGCTAATCGTGAAGCAGCTAATCGTGAATATGCAGGAGGCATGGCCCCGCCCCGTATACGCAATCCTTGCGGTCTTCGCCCTGCATGTGGCGCTCGGAGGCATCACGCTTGGCATACTTTCACTCTGCTATGGCAAGGCATCCCCGCGGCAAACTGACGGCAGGCACATTGTGGCCGGAAAACGGTTTGCCGTTCTCGGGATAATCCTGGGCGTGGGATTTCTGGCCGGTATCATCCTTTGGATTGTCAATGAAAGAATATGGATAATGAATTAAAGAATCATGAGTACAATCAAAGCAATCGCTCATCTGAATGAGCTGACGAAAGACGTCGCGAACGACTACTACCTGATGGCCTCCACGCGGGGTACGCTCCATACCGACGACATTATCCGCCGCATGGAGGAAAAGGAGATCGCCACGAGAAACGTAAACGGAAAAGCCTTCGTACAGCAGTTTCTCCACGAGTGCCTGCAGGCCGTCGGCGAAGACTACAACGTGGTGACCGACCTGTTTCATGCCGGAATCCGGTTCAACGGCGTGGTCTACGCCAAAGACCTCGGCCACCACGTGACCGGCAAGGCGGTGAACGCCCACGTCAGCCTGACGCAGGGCGAGCAGGCCCGCGAAGCCATGAAGGAACTTACGATCAGCGTGGCCGAACAGCCCGCCCCGACAGGCCCCGTGATCCAGTCCGTCACCAACCCCGTGACCGAAATACCCGACACGCTCGACGCCGGCGACATGGTGTTGATTCGCGGCATGCGCATCGCCGTCCGCGGAAACGAAACGGAAAAAATCGGCGTCTACTTCACCACGCCCGAAGGCACGGCCGAAGTGCGCATTCCCGCCACGCACCTCTCGCCCAACACGGCCACCAGACTGCAGTTCGTGCTTCCGGCGGATGTCAAAACCGGGCAGTGGAAGGTCAGGGTGGCCACACAATCCACCGCAAACACCGCCACCTTCACCAAAGACGTACGCGAATATGTATACCCGAACATCATCACGGTTGTCTGACGCGCCCGCTCCGTCCGGCGGAGATGCACGCTTCCGTCACACGGAGATGTACGCTTCCGTCGCGCGGAGATGTACACCTCCGTCGCACCGAAGCGGTAACCTCCGAACGGCCGGAGAAAAAACGAATCATTACGGAACGTCCGCAGCGCGTGTCTCCTTATTCTCCTATGGGCGACGCTGCGGTGCGTTCCGTTTTCGCATGCACCACCACATGAAAAATGTAAAACGATGAAAACAAAAACATTTCTGATGCTCGGCATGCTGCTCCTCCTGACGGGCGCATGCAAAAACGGCGGCTCGGCGGAAGAGGCGTACTACGCCTCCCTCGACAGACAGACGCCCGAACAGCGGATGAACGGACGCAAGGCGCACATGCTCTTCGGCAACGTGAGCAGGGTCAGTTATGATAACGGAAGTTTCATAGAGTTCAACGAAGACGGCAATCCCGTCAGGGAAAAAACCTTTTTCGACATCGTCACCAAATACCGGTACATCAATCCCACGCGCTATTTCAGCGATCACGAAGACAGCGAACCGGACGGCGAAGACGGTGAACCGTACAATATTATCTACAACGACAGCATGAGAATTGAAGACAACATGTTCTACACCTTCGACGAAAAGGGACGCCTGAAAGAATACCGCCATTATAGGTGGCCGGAATATTTCTATTACAGAGACAACGCGCTTCTTCCCTATATGACAATCGAAAGTAAAGGAGACCTGACGCTCCTTACCTACACAAGGACGGACAGCCACGGGAACTGGCTGGAATGTGAACTAATCACGGTGAAGGAATGCGGCGACGAGATCAAGGAAGCTGTCGCCACGACCGGGCGGCCGGTCCCATCGGTCTTGACGCTTTCGAGAACGATCGAATATTTTCCGGACGACGACGCAGGGCCGCCGAGTTATTTCACTAAGCTTTGGGAAGGAGTAAAAAAACTTGCCGGTTCTGCAGGCGACAAGGATACAACGAAATGAAACATTACGACACGCTACGGCGTAAAGTATAAAAATATAGCTTGAAAACAGTTATGTGGAATGCCGATGCCACCGCAAGAAGTAGGCAAACAATTTAAATTAAAATTATATGTTGGAAAATTTAGGACTACCGGAAGTCATTAGTATTATTATTTTTGTAGTGATTGTTTCCGTCATCGTCAAGGCGGTCAGACGCAAGCAAGTGATTCATTTGGCTTTGACCAAATTTGTGATTGACCCGGAAACTGAAAACCAGGTGATACTGGAAGGCAGGGAATCGGGATTCTGGAACTGGTTGCTGTCGCTGGTAAATCTGAGCAGCAAGTACACCATTCATGTGCGAAAGGAGTACATCTCTTATGCCAACGACAGCTGGGCAGGCAACGGCCTGCTGTTAACGCCCGTGCACAAGATTTCCACGACCGCCTGCGGTTACCGTCAATCCGTCGGATTGCTTATCGCCGCAATCATCTGTGTCGTGCTCGGATTAATTTATGGCGCAGTTGGCGCAGGCGCGGGATTTTTTATCATCATGCTGCTCATCGCCGCCATTCTTTTCGTGCTTTTCTATTTCAGCAAAAGTTTCGAAATCAATATTCACACGGTAGGCGGTGCGGCTATTGGCCTCTCCTTCAAAAGGAGTTACATCGAGAATGTACCCGTTGATTTTGAAATGGTGAAGGAAACCATTCTCCGGATCAACGAGCTGGTTCTGGACAGCAACCGTCGCTGAACCGGCAGGGCGCGTCCGATGTGGAATGCCGATGCCACCACAAGAAGTAGGCAAACAAATTAAATTCATTTTTTTATGGAAGAACAATTAGGAGTAGTTTTTGGTGTTATTATTGGAATCCTGTTTTGGTACATCATCATTGCCGCCATCGTCAAGGCGGTCAGGCGCAAGCAAGTTATTCATTTGGCTTTGACCAAATTTGTGATTGACCCGGAAACTGAAAACCAGGTGATACTGGAAGGCAGGGAATCGGGATTCTGGAACTGGTTGCTGTCGCTGGTGAATCTGAGCAGCAAGTACATCATTCACGTGCGAAAGGAGTATATCTCTTATGCCAACGACAGCTGGGCGGGCAACAGTCTGCTGTTAACGCCCATACACAAGATTTCCACTACCGCCTGCGGTTACCGTCAATCCGTCGGGTTGCTTATCTTCGCAATCGTCTGTGTGGTAGCCGGATTAATCCTGGCCGCACTTGGATTAGGCGCGGGAGTTTTTATCCTCATGCTGGTTATCGCCGCCATTTTTTTCGTGCTTTTCTATTTCAGCAAAAGTTTCGAAATCAATATTCACACGATAGGCGGTGCGGCTATTGGCCTCTCCTTCAAAAGGAGTTACATCGAGAATGTACCCGTTGATTTTGAAATGGTGAAGGAAGCCATTCTCCGGATCAACGAACTGGTTCTGGACAGCAACCGTCGCTGAACCGTCACGTCCGAAAATATCCGAAGGCATGCGTACCGCGCGCGGCATACATCCTTCGGGTAGAATCGGGCAAAATAAAAGTAACCGACAGTTTGAATTTCATGGAAATATTGCTTTTTCTTCTCATGGCGGGAGCCGTATTCGTCTATTTCAAATACCGTACCGGCGCGAACATCAGTCTCGACTCCAAAGAGGTGATCACACGCGGCAGAGGCCGGAGCGAAGCACAGAAGCAGGCGCTCAGGTATTTTTTCAATAACGGCAGTCTCCATGCGAAAGTCAGCGACGAAGCGTATGACGCCCTGGTAAGCGCCAGGGTCCGAAGTCTTGAGGCCGGCGCCAAAACCAAAGTCATGGCAAAGATGAATCTGGACGAGTCACAGTGCAAAGAGATAGAGCCGGTGTGTTTTAAAGGATATCATGTCGACTCGATAAGAATCTTTTCCAAACGGGGCAGTGACGGGAAATTACGCAGTTCGGCCTATCAGATTTCGTGGCTGTTCTTCAGCGCCACGCAGGTTTATCTTTATCAGTACACTTTCCACATGGATGAAGACCGCAGGAGCGAAACCGCGGAAGAGTATTTCTACCGGGACATTACCAACTTCTCGACCGTTTCCGACACGGAAGAAAAGTCTTACTGGGATGCGCGGCAAACGAAAACGCTTCTCGGAAACAAGAGTTACAACCGGTTCCGGATCACTGTTCCCGGTAAAGAGTTCTATTGTTCCCTGGAGCAGAATGAATACACCGAGCGAGCCATACAGGGAATGAGAACCAAATTGCGAGAAAAGAAAAACAGTTAGCAACCCGCTTATCATTCATATAAAACAGTATTCAAATGAGTATATTCAATAAAGCGCGCACCGACGGCGCCACTCGCGACGGTCAGGGCGAAGCACGCAAAGGCTTGATAGATGTGATCAAGTATAACGGTGAACCGGACGAACTGGTCTGGAAGTTTCCGTACGACAATATTTCCACGGCCGCACAGCTGGTAGTCAACCAAAGCCAGGAAGCGGTATTTTTTTCGGGCGGCGCGGCGTGCGACGTTTTCGGCCCCGGGACAAAGACACTGTCGGCAAACAACATCCCCATCCTGCAGAAACTGATCAATCTGCCGTTCGGCGGGAAAACGCCTTTTACGGCGGAAGTGTGGTATGTGAGCAAAACCGTGCGCCGCAATCTGAAGTTCGGCACACCCGCGCCCGTCGAACTGCTGGACCCGCTTTACAATGTCAGCGTGCCGGTTCGCTCGTTCGGAGAGTTCGGCATTCAGGTGGCGGATTCGTCCGCCTTCCTGACCGGGATGGTCGGCACGCTGCACCTCTTCACCACCGAAGACATTATCGAACAGTTCAAATCACTGATTGCACGAAAACTGTCCGCATGCATCAGCCGGTTCATCGTGCGGCAAAAAGTGACGGTAGTGGAAATCGGCGCTTGTCTGGACGAAGTTTCCAATTTCGTGCGCGACGCCATCAGCGAGGAATTTGCCCGGTACGGACTGCACATTATCAACTTCGATGTGGCGTCCGTCAATTTCGACAGGGAAGACGCGAACGTGAAGAAGATACTCGATTCGCAGTCCGAAGCCGCCAAACGGCGCATGGAAGGCTATTCCTATCAGCAGGAACGCCAGTTCGACGTCATGCAGGGCGCAGCCCGGAACGAAGGCGGCGCCGGCCAGATGATGGGCGCCGGTATGGGTATGGGCCTCGGCATGGGCATCGGCAGCATGTTCGGCCGGCAAATGGGCAACATGTCCGGCGTGATGAATCCGCAGGCGCAGCAGGCACAGCCCGTGCCGCCTCCGCCACTTGTCCCCGCGCAGTATCATGTGTTGATAAACAACGTGCAACAGGGCCCGTATGATTTATCCGCCCTGCAGCAAATGGTGCAAAGCGGACAGGTCGCCCGCACGACATTCGTTTGGAAAACCGGCCTGGCGCAATGGGCAAAAGCGGAAGATTGCGCCGATTTGCAAACCCTGTTCGCCTCCCTTCCGCCGCCGCCATCCCCGATTGTCTGATTTTTAATTTGATGAATCATGTCAAACGATAAAGTAAATATCATTGCACGGTTTATATTGCCGGTTACGGTGATTGTGGCGACGGAGACGCTGTTTATCATGTTCCGCCCCGAAACGCCTCCACCGCTGTTTTACCTGAACCTGGGATACACGATATTGCTTGAGGCCATATTTTTCGGATATATCGACCTGTCATATCGCAAAATTACTACGTTCTCCACTCCCTTCCCTGCCGTTTTCGGGATCTATTCGCTGTATTATGTAATCATCGGCGCAAGCTGGATGTTGCTGTATTCGCTGGCGCTGGCGCCTCTTTTTCCGATAAATATCTACATCGCGGCGCTGATCGTACTTACACTGATCTGGATCGTCCTGTCCGTGCTGACGGCGCAGGTCGACAGCCATCACAAGGCCACAACCGACAGGCTGAACGAACGGAAGTACACCCTGGAACACTATACGCAAAAAACAGCGATGCTGGCCTCGCGCTACGAAAAACTGTGTGCGGAAAAAGGAATCCGTTACGCAACCGAATCCAACAATCGTACGGCGCTCGACCGGCTGAAGGAGAAAATACGTTTCCTCACGCCGAACGTGCTGAACAGCGATACGGCCCGCGCACAGTTGAACGCCATGCTCGACCGGTGCGAAGAAATTATTGAAGAAACGGCGCTCGCTTCCGGCGACGCACCGGGCGAACGGGAAAAGAAAATGCAGCGATTCGTAAACAGCGCCATAGACGAACTTGAAATACTGAAAGGCATGACACGACGTTGAAACAGGAAATCAACAGTTCAATAAATAATCCCTTTTATGACAGCAAGAATAATCCGTTTGGCCTGCCCCGGCTGCGGTGCGTCTGTTTCGACGGAACAGAAGAAATGCGAATATTGCGGAGGCCCCATCGTAATTGCCTCGTTCGAGCGCGTTTCATCCATGTCTTTTCCGGAAGTAAACAGGTATGCGGCAGGCTACCGCAAAGCGCTGGAGGAAAATCCCGACAGCCGCGAACTCAATGCCTCTGCCGCGATGTGTTACCTGAAATTGAAATTGTACGACAAAGCCATTCCTGCATTCGAAAAGACGATAGAAGACCATTTCGCCCATTCGGAAACGTTCTTTTATACCGCCCTTAGCCTGCTGCGCGGGAAGAAGGCTTTCGTGGCGCAACGCGCCGACATCGACAGGATACTGGAATACCTGAATGCAGCCATCATGATCGAGCCGAAAGGAATTTATCATTACTTTCTGGCCTATATCAAGTACGACTACTTCCACAGGAAATATCTGAATATTTCACCCGGTTACCGCGAAGAATACCGGATGGCAATCACTGCCGGCGTATCCGAAAGTGAAATACAGCAGCTTTTTGCAATCCTGGACGTGGAAAAACCGGAAATGGCATGACGAATACAACCGCGAAGCTACATCACGGGGCTGTCTCGAAAGCCCTGTTCCGTCATTGCGAGGAGGAACGACGAAGCAATCCAGCTATTATCAGGTATCTCTGGATTGCTTCACTCCGTTCGCAATGACGGAACAGGGCTTTTGAGACACCCCTGCTCATTCTGCATCGCGGCGGAAAGTTTTTCCGGGAACTCTCCGGAGGTTTTCCGAGAGCTCCCGGAGGTTTTCCGAGAGCTCCCGGAGGTTTTCCGAGAGCTCCCGGAAGTTTTCCGAGAGCTCCCGGAAGTTTTCCGAGAGCTCTCCGGAGTTTTCCGAGAGCTCCCGGAGATTTTCCGAGAGCTCCCGGAAGTTTTCCGAGAGCTCCCGGAAGGCTCGAGTTTTCAGGTGACGCATCTCTCGTTACCGTTAAAACGGTCCGGGCGGCATGGGGTATTGGCGCATTCATGTCGGCATACATACCTTTCGGGGATTCACTCGCCATACTGAAAGA
>JAIRYD010000238.1 GCA_031267935.1 Tannerella sp. | reverse complement strand
GTGGATCGTTTGCGACTGCCAGTTCAAGGAGGTCCCATGTCGTCTCAAGACCGATTGCCCGCCGCCGTTCGCGCCGCACTGGCCGAATGCCCGGTCTTCGACGGGCACAACGACCTGATTTCCGTCCTGCGGGAGAAGGCCGCGTATTCGGTGGCGGACCTCGACCGTGCGCGTCCAGAGTTTCAAACTGACCTGCCGCGGCTGCGTCAAGGAGGGGTGGGCGCGCAGTTCTGGTCCGCATGGGTGCCGCCGGAACTGCCCGAGCCGGACGCTTCCGGCTGGGACAGGACGAAAATCAAAATCCCCTCGCCGTGGAATATCAACGCCTTCGCGAATCGCAACCTCGAGGGTCCCGACCACCGCAATTACCCGTCGTATCCCGAAGCGTGGGAGCAGGTGAAAATGGCCTGGATGAAAAGGACGGTCGCCATTCCCGCCGACTGGCGCGACGAAAAGATTGTCCTGCACTTCGAAGCCGTAGCCGGATTTGCGGAAGTATATGTGAATAATCAGAAGGTGGCCGAAAATTTCGATCTCTTCCTGCCTTTCGACGCCGATATCACCTCCGCGGCAAAAGCCGGCGAAACGGTGGAAATAAGAGTCGGCGTGCGCAGCCAGGCGCTTTTCGAGGACCGTTCCACGCTGGGACGGCGCATCATTCCGGCCGGTTCGATGTGGGGATACTTAGTCAACGGCATCTGGCAGGATGTCTACCTGCTGGCGCTGCCCAAAATCAACATCAGCGACGTATATGTCAAACCGCTGGTTTCGGAAGGCGTACTGGAGCTGGATATTCAACTGGAAAACGCGACGGGTAAAACGGAAGAACGGACGCTGTCCGGCAATATCCGGGAATGGATAAACCGCGCCGGTACGGACGTGCTGTCGGCGCCCGTGCCCGACTGGGAACTCGCCTCCCACATATCGCTTGCCCTGTCCGCACGGACGCTGAAACTTGCGCCGGGCGTCACCCGCACGACCGTGCGCATACCCGTCGACGGCGAACTGGCCTGCTGGACGCCCACACATCCCCACCTGTACGGATTGACCCTGAATCTCGGAACAAAAAAAGACGTATCCGACGTCAAATACGAACGGTTCGGCTGGCGCGAATGGACATTCCGGGGCGCTCAACTGCTCCTGAACGGCGAAAAAATACAGCTGAAAGGCGACTCGTGGCATTTCATGGGCGTGCCGCAGCTGACGCGCCGGTACGCATGGGCCTGGTTCACCGCACTGAAAGACGCCAACGCCAATGCCGTACGTTTCCACGCGCAGATCTATCCCCGCTTTTACATGGATGTAGCCGACGAAATGGGCATCTGCGTCCTCGCCGAGACCGCCAACTGGGCAAGCGACGGCGGGCCGAAACTGGATTCCCCGCTCTTCTGGGAGAACTCCAAGACGCATCTGCGCCGGATGGTGCTGCGCGACCGCAATCACGCGTCCATCTTCGGCTGGAGCATCAGTAACGAGAACAAGCCCGTCATCCTGCACGTATTCAACCGGCCGGAATGGCTGCCCATGCAAAAGCAGGCCTGGGCGGACTGGCTCGAAATCGTGCAGGCGAACGACCCGACGCGCCCCTGGATAACGGCCGACGGCGAAGATGACGGCGACGGCATCCTCCCCGCCACCATGGGGCACTACGGCGATACCAATTCCATGAAGCGCTGGATGGAAATCGGCAAACCGTGGGGAATCGGCGAACACAGCATGGCCTACTACGGAACGCCGGAGCAGGTCGCGCGCTACAACGGCGAGCGCGCCTACGAATCCCAGTACGGCCGGATGGAAGGGCTGGCTTACGAGTGTTACGACCTGATTGCGCAGCAGCGCACGAACGGCGCTTCGTACGTTTCCGTGTTCAACATCGCCTGGTATGCGCTGCAGCCGCTTCCGTTCGGAAAAAGAGACCTGACGGCCCCTCCGGCGCTGAGTGACGGCATCCATTTCGCGGCATATCGGGAGAATATGCCCGGCGTACAGCCCGAAAGAATGGGGCCGTACAGCTCGACATTCAACCCCGGCTATGACCCGTCGCTCCCGCTGTACCGCACGTGGCCGATGTTCGACGCCATCAAGGCGGCCAATGCAGGCGAAACGCCGGCATGGTCGGAATGGGCAAACATGCCTGAAAAACAGGAATACGCCAGCCGTTCTCCTCAAAAGAAATACGGCGAAATACTTTTTATCGGCGAAGAAACCGCTCCGCTCAGGCAGCTGATGCAGCAACACGGCATCGTTTTCGACCGCAAAATCAGGGACGCCAAAAACGCGATCATACTGATTGACGGGAACTGTCCGCTGACGGAGCGGGACGCCTCTTCCGTGAAAGGCTACCTGAGCCGGGGCGCCGACGTCTGGATCTGGTCGCCCAATCCCTCGACGCTCGAAACGTATCGCGACTGGCTGCCCGAGACGCTGACGCTCGAAAAGCGGGCGGCATCGTCGTTCATCCCCGTCCGCAAATCGTGGATGGCCGGCATGGTCAATTCCGATTTTTATTTCAGCGAAATACAGAATCAGGACGCTTCGACGTATGGAATGGCAGGCCGTTTCGCGACGGAAGGCGACGTCCTGCTGCGCGCATGCCACACCAACTGGCGCGCATGGAACAAACGCCCGGAGGAATTGAAAACCGCCGCCGTCGTCCGCAGCGAACATGAAACGAAAGGGCCGGACGCCGTCTTCGTGAAATATGCGGCAGCCGGCGGCGCTTTCTACGTCAGCACGCTCGACAATTTCGGCGGAACGGAAAAAGGCTACCGTACCCTGGAGAAACTCATCGCTGGCGCCGGAATACCCGTACACGGGAAAACACTTTCCGAATCGCTGATCGACGACCGGGGCTACATGGACCCGAACAACCTGTTTGTCCGGAACAGCAACAACCGCAAGGAATATGCGTGCTGGATTTACAGCCCGCGTCCGCTGGACAATTTGCTCATCGAACCCAATATCCCGAAGCTGGATATCGAAATCGCGCAGGACGATGCCGCGATATGGCTGAACGGCGCGGCGTGCGAATCGACAAAAGCGCTTCCGCTGAAACAGGGCTGGAACAGGTTCGCCATCCTGCTTCCAAACCAGGCGGCGCCGCAGAAAATACGGTTTGTCTGCGAAAATAGCGCTACCTTTGTCGGACAGTTGCAGACGTCGCTGCAGAATCCCGACGGAACGTAAAAGTAATATGAAAATTTACCCGCATTTTCTGTTGTTTTATACGGATATGTTCCGTACATTTGCGACTGTAAAAATCAAAATCAGAATCGAATGGAAGAATTTGGCGACTGGCTGTATTGGATTATCATAATAATCGCCGGTATCAGCAGTTTAATAGGCTCGATAAACAAAAAAAACAGGCAGGCTGCCGAAAACCGGCAACCGCGTGAAGTCATCACGGAAGAATGGGTGGACTGGGAAGACAGGAATGACGGCGCGAAAACGCCGCAACCTGTCATACAGGAAAAAATCCCCGATTTGCAGGCGCAACGCAAAGCCGCGTTCAGTCATGAACAATTCAACAGAGACGCGAAACGGGAGAGCGATTCTTTCATCTTCAAACAGGAAGCGGCGCGCACCGCCGCCCTGTATGCCGAAGACGATACTGCCGCAACGACCGGTATCGGCGACCTCCCGTCCGACACGAACGAATGGCGCAAAGCTTTTATTTACAACGAAATATTCAAGCGGAAATATTGAAAATGCCACATACGGGCTTAATCATATTCGATCTGGACGGAACATTGCTGAATACGATATCAGACCTCGCCCACAGCACAAACCATGCGCTGGAAAAGAACGGATTTCCCGCACACCCTGTCGAGGCTTACAAATATTTTGTGGGCAACGGCATCAACAAGTTATTTGAACGGGCGCTTCCCGAAGGCGACAAAACGGAAGAAAACATCACCCGGATACGAACGGCATTCCTGGCTCACTATGAGCGCCACAATACCGAACATACCGAACCATACGCAGGCATACCGGAACTGCTGCAGGTTTTGCAGTCGAAAGGCATCAAAATGGCCGTCGCCTCCAACAAATACCAGCAGGCGACCGAAAAACTCATCGGCCGCTTTTTCCCGGAAATCAAATTCTCGTCCGTCTTCGGTCAACGCGAGGGCGTACCCGTAAAACCGGACCCGACTGTTGTATTCGAGATTCTCAGGATTGCCGGCGTCCCGCCCGGAGAAAC
>JAIRYD010000176.1 GCA_031267935.1 Tannerella sp. | reverse complement strand
TCGGCCGTGACCGTACCCGTTTCCTTCGGTTCGTCTGCCGGCGTCCGCGTATTGTCGTGCGGAAAGATGCCGAAAATTTCCTTGTCGGCCACGCTGACGGCATCGTTCAGGCATATCTCCTTGGTCAGGAAGATGCGCCACTTGCATCAGTTCCCGGAGGTTTTCCGAGAGCTCCCGGAAGTTTTCCGAGAGTTCCCGGAGGTTTTCCGAGAGTTCCCGGAGGTTTTCCGAGAGTTCCCGGAGGTTTTCCGAGAGTTCCCGGAGGTTTTCCGAGAGCTCCCGGAGGTTTTCCGAGAGCTCCCGGAGGTTTTCCGGGAACTCTACGGGGTTTCCCGCACTGTACATTTGTAATTATGAACATTCGACAAGTTCGGAATCGACGGAGTTTTACCGGTCACTTCTGATGGAGAAACGGCATTTCTCACCGTGGAGATGCCTGATTTTTTTCCCGTCTCATGTCCCGGCGGTTTTCTTTTTGTTCAGTGTTCCGCGGGATGCTCCGTCGGCGTAGAATCGAAACGGTTTTCGAGGCGGAAGGCGGCGAATGTGGCGGAACTGTTCGCCTGTCCGTCCGCGATCAGTCCGCAGCGTACGCCTTTCCCCCACTGAGGAAGAAAATGCCCGTCTACGCTTCCGTCCGTTTCCGGATACGAGCGCCATTGCTCGCGGTCGGAAGACCACCGGAAGCGGAAATATCGCCCGTCGACGGATTCGATTCTCAGGTAAATGCCGGGGGCGGCTGTTTCGTCCGTAAACAGCACGGTTCTGTTTCCGGCCGTCAGTTTGTACAGTTCAATCCGGTCGCCTTCCATTCCCCACGCAAGGAGGTTCGATTTATTTCCGTAGACACACAGTCCCTTGAAATTGTTCCCGTTATTCCGTATAAACACTTCGGCGACGTAATTGCCGGTCTGCGGATTGACGCCCCGGAAACAGATCCCCGGCTTGTCGAGGCGCATCGTCATGTATGGTCCGTCCCGTTCGATCGCCGGTTCGGAAAGATTCACGTCCCACAGCCAGTATTTTTCTTTTTCTGCGGATGCGAAATCATCGTAAAACGTCGTTTCGCGCTGCTGGACGGTATTTTTTACGGGCGTTTCCGCCTGCAGGGACGGTCTGCCGTCGTGGCCGAAACGCGGCCAGTGCGTTTCGTCGTCCCAGCGGATTTCGTCCAGCAGGCACTGGCGACCCACAAATTCGAAATCATGCGCGTGATAGGCGTGATAGAGGTAGAAATACCGTCCGTCAGGCGTTTGCACCGCGGTTCCGTGTCCGCTGCATTTCCACAGTTCGCCGCCCTGCAGTATCGGATTGCCGTCATACTGCATCCAGCCTTCCTTCAGGTTTTTCGACCGCGCTACCTCGACCCTGTAATCGCAGCGGTTGTCGCAACATCCGCCTACGGAATAGAACAGGTAATAATATCCGTTGCGTTTGAGGATGCAATGTCCTTCGTCGCCCTGTCCCTTCCAGCCTCTGTCGTGGCGGGTCAGGCTGAAATGCGCGCCTTTCAGCGACAGGCCGTCGTCGCTCAGTTCGGAAGCCAGCAATTCGATCGGGCGCGACGCATCCAGACCGTATGCTTTCCACGTGATGTAGCGCGTGCCGTCGTCGTCTCGGAAGACGAAGGCGTCGATGGCTTCGCTGCCCCATTCGACGAGGATGCCCCGGTCGGTGAATCCTCGTCGCGGGTCGTCGGTCGTGGCCACGCCGATGCATGTCACGTTGTCGCTTTTCCTGCGCGCCGTGTAATATACATAGTATATGCCGTCGTTGAAGAACAGTTCGGGCGCCCAGCAGTCGCCTTTGATCCATGCAGGCAGCGTGTCAAAGACGGCGCCTGCACGTTCCCAGTTTATCAGATCGCGCGAGTGAAACAGCGGATAACCGGGCGCAAAATCCGACGACGTAGCCGCCGCGTAATAGTCGTCGCCTACCCTGATGACTGTCGGGTCGGGATAATCGCCTGCGATGACGGGATTTCTGTAAACAGGTCCCTCGTCCATGGCCGCCGCGCCGGCCGAACATGAAAGCAATAAGATAATGAGTCTTTTCATATTTCCGTTTTTGTAAAAAATTATTTTTCCGTCTTGTGAAACTGCTCTTTTTCCGGCCTGCTTATTTTTTCTTCGCCTTGCGCTGGGTAGCCTGCCGTTCTTTCAGGCGGCGTTTGTTTTCGCGCGCTTTTTCTTTTCGTTCTTTTTCGCGTTGTTTCATAAGGGCTTTGCGATCTTTTTCCTTTTGTTTGCGGAGCTGTTCGCGTTCTTCGGCCTGCTGTTTTTTCAGTTTGGCGGCTTCTTTGCGTGCCTGTTCCTTTTCTTTCTTTTCGGTTTCCCGGCGCAGCGTTTCTTCCTGTTCGGTCTGTTTGCGGTGTTCGAGCAACTGTTCGAGCGTGATTTCGGCCGGACGTTTGCGTTCGGGTGTTTCTTCGATTTTTTCTTCTTCACCGGTTTGCCGTTCGGTTTCTTCAAGTTCGGCGGCTGCATTTTCTTCGCCGGTCTGCTGCTCGGTTTGTTCGCCGGCCTGCTGTGCTTCGGGCGTCGTTTTTTCGACGGCGGGCGTCTCCGGTTCGCGAACGGTTTCTTCCGGTTCCGTTTCGTCCGGCAGGAGACCTGCGGCTTTTTCGACGGCGTCGTCTTCCGCTTTTGTCACCGGCGCATCGTCCGACATGCGCACCCGCCAGCGCGAAACCAGTTCGGGCGCCCTGTCGAGGTAATGTTCGGCAAAGAAGGTCATGTATTCTTCGAGCGTCTTGCCGTGCATGAGGGTGTAGAGATTGTCTTCGGATATGGGGAAAAAGGTGATGACGCGGTCGACCACCGGGGCGTATCCGCCGGGGCCGTAAATCATCCGTTCATATTCGAGCGTTTCGTCGAGGTTGTTGAATCCGCCGATGGTCATGATACTGACGTCGCGGATGCTTTCGATGCTCAGGTCGAACGTGTGCACCGTGAAACGGGCGAAGTTGAATGCGGCTACGGCATACAGCAACTGGTTTTTGTCGATGCTTCCGTTCTGGAAAATCAGTATCATGCCGTGCGGTTTGTCAGGTTCGTCGGCAAAGAGGCGCGCCGAGTCGGCGGCCGAGAGCGTGCCCGTGTCGCTCAGTCCGAAACGCAGATCCCACACCATCCCCGTGAAGTTGCCCTGCATCAGGGTGCGTCCCTGCAGGATGCCTTTCAGCATGTCGTTGGCCAGGTCGGTCACGTCGGTCTGCGGATATTTTTCTATCAGGGCGGTCAATGCTTGTTGGAAGCCTTCCGCGTCGCCCGCCTGGACGTATGTCAGCGCATGAAGGAACATGAACTTGGGCATCAGTTTAGACAGCGGATAGGTGTTGCCGAACGACGTGCCGTTGTGTCGTACCGTCACGGTGTCGCCTTTCAGATAGGCGTTGTAGGTGGCTTCGTAGATCGAATCCTGCACGCTGTCCATCATCCGTATGTGATATTCGTAGTCCGGGTCGGCGATGGCGATGGCGTAGTCGCTTTCCGGAAAGGCGTTTATAAGCAACGATTTATATTTGTCGCCCAGTGCATTGTCGCGATATCGCAGCGCCATCAGGAACGAATGGTAATAGTAATCCATGCGGTACTTGTTGCCGGGGAAGCGGCGTTCCAGTTCTTCGAAAGTCTCGACCGCCAGTTGTTTGTTTTCCAGTTTGTCCTTGTATATCATGCCCATATTGAACAGTCCGTCGACGATGATCATGTTGGAGGCTTCGACGTCGTCTTCGGTGAGCGGGATTTGCTGGAGGTAGTATTCGCGCGACTTGGGGTCTGCCGAGAGCGAATCCATGAGGAGTTGCATCGAGTCGACGGGTATGATCGGATTGCCTTCCGCGTCGAAGCGTACGGTTTCCGTCTCGCTGCCGTCGAGACCTGTCATGTCCTGCATGGCCATCGTCTTGTTGCGTCGCCGCCAGTTGTCTTCGAGCGTACGCTTGCCCCATTTGCTCTGGAACTGCGCTTTTCCCTGTGCCACGACTTGCGTGTCGTAGAAGTAGAACGAGTTTCCGCCGCTGCTGCCGACCATTCCGGGCATACCCGGCATCGCTCCCTGTCCCGGACGGGTGAAGCCGGTTCCTCCCATGCCCTGCTCGGCCAGATAGCGTTCTTTTTCGGCTTCTTCCTTTGCCCGTTTTTCGTCTTCGATATAGTCTTCGATGATCTTGTCTATCAGCGCCAGCCGTTCCGTTTCGGGCATGCGGGCTATCGTCTGGAGACTGTCCTGCAGATGGACGGCTTCGACGTGTATGACCAGTTCGTCGAGCACGGCCGAGAGGCGGTAGACGCGGTCGTAGTCGCTGTATTCCTTCTGTATGCCCGACAGGGCTTCGCCGAAGCACGGCTGCGCTTTCACGTAGTCTTTGCGTGTGAAATAAATGTCGCCCAGGCGGATGTTGCATATTGCCTTGTCGAGACCGTTCTGTACGCTTTTTTCCACGCCGAGCGTATAGTTTTTGATGGCGCCGGCCGTGTCCTGTCTGTTCATGTGGATGTTTCCGACGGCATAGTAGACCTGGTCCAGGTAGTCCTTGTTCTTGTCGCTTTTGGCCATGCGGTTGAGCATCTTCAGTATTTTTTGTGCGTCGGCGCCGGGAAAGACTTCGGTCTGGCGGATGCGTGCGGCAAATTCCAGCTCGTAGGGAGGATTGGAGGCGGCTACTTTTTTAAATATGTCGTAGGCGGCTGCATGCTGGCCGGCTTCCATGTAGAGTTGTCCGAGCAGGTAGCGCATGCGACTCTTCTGCCGTCCGTTGTGTTCCGACTTGATGGCTTTCTGCAGGTAGGGGATGGCTTCTTCGAGGCGGTTGCCTTTTATCAGGCAGTCGGCGTAGACGCGGTCGTAGTCTTCGCGGTTGGCGTCGGGGAATCCGTTTTTGTGCATGTTGTCGAGTATCGATTCGGCTTCGAAGAGCCAGTCCATCTCGGCATAGCAGCGTGCCTTCCAGATGCGCGCCTCGGCAACCATTTCGGCGTCGGTGGAATAGTGGCGCATGATGTACGAGAATGTGGCGGAGGCCTGCAGAAAGTCGGCATTGTAGAACTGTGCCTGTCCGATCAGCAGCCAGCAGCGTCGCAGGAAGGGGTTGTATTCTTCCCTGTTCTGAAAGGCGACCTGTTTGGGATCGCTCCGCCAGCCTTCCTTGCGTTCGGGTTTCTGCTTGATGGAATGTTGTTTGATGGCCTTGTTCCCTTTTTCGACGGCGCGGTCGAACTGTCCGCCCGTCTCGGCCTTGTCTTTCGGCTGTGCGCTGACGGGATACATGTATATCCGTTCGGTATAGCTTTCCCTGTAGTTCCGGTGCATGTCGTGCAGCGTTTCGTCGAACGATGTCTTGCCGTTGAAATACGTGTTGTAGTGTGCCGTAAGGGCATGATACCGCCTGCTCACAGCCGTATTTTTCTTCATGCTGCAAGCTGTCAGCAAGGCCATCCCCACTGCAATCGCCAATATGTGACAAAGACTTTTCTTCACAGGCCAAAGGCTTTTTTTTACTGATATATAACTGCGTTTTAACGGAAATATTGTATGCGGGTGTCCGATTTTTTGAGCAGGAATATCGGCAGATAGAAAAAGATCCCTGCCATCGACATGAGCAGTCCGCCGATCGTGCCTGCGGCCAGCGGGAACCAGAAGGCTTCTTTCGTTTCTCCCAGCATGAAGGGGATGAATCCCAGTACGGTCGAGATCACGGTCAGAAAGATGGGTACGATTTTCATGTTCCAGGCTTTCAGGTAGGCGCGGCTGGCCGGCATCAGCGGCTTGCGACGGCGTATCTCGTTGTATTCGTTCAGGATGTAGATGCTGGCATTCACCGTGATGCCACACAGCAGCACGAACGAGGCAAAGCCTCCCTGATCGAAATTCAGCCGAAACAGGTAGAAAGTCAGGAACACGCCGATATAGGAAATGGGGATGACGAAGATCACCACCAGCGGTTGTCTGAGCGAATTGAACAGGATCCCGGACGTAATGAAAATGATGCCGATAATCAGCAGCAGCAGTCCGTACTGACTGCTGCTCTTCTGCATCCATCCCCAGCCGTGACTTTCGGCCTTGACGCTGTAGCCGATGGGCAGCAAGAGGTTAAACTCCTCGACGATGCGTTCCTGCATCTTCCTTCCCTGGTTTGCCGCGCCGATGTATTCGTATTGCAGGCAAAGACGGTACTGCTGGTTGATCTTGGCTACCTGCTGGGGCATCTGTCCTTTTTCGACGGAAGCCAGCGAAGACAGTTTGTAGGGTGTGTCGTGCAGCGTCAGCGGCATGTGCTGCGTCTTCCAGATGTCGTATTCTTTCGACTGCACCGAGTTTAGCCGCAATGCTTCCGGTTCGTTGTCCACCAGGATACTTCCGGCATACATGTTCGTGCCGAACACCGGCGAGAGCCGTGCAAACAGGTCCATCGGCCGGATACGCGCCTCGGCCATCCGCGCACGGTTCAGTTCGAAATAAAATTCCTGGTAATCGTCCTTGTACCACGAATATTCCGAATTGATGATCACTTCCTTGATGCGCCTGTTGGAGAGGAGCGTGTTTCGGATCTGTTCGGCCCAGGCATACAGTTCGTCGTAGTTGTATCCGTACATTTCGATCTGGTAGCTGCCGGCATTTTCGCGGACGTCGTTGCTGAAGCCCTGATCCTGCAGCCCCCAGACGCCCCAGCTGCCGCCGCCCAGTTCGAGCGCCTTGCTGATGATGCGGCTTTTGAGCGTGTACGGGAAGCCGGTACGTTCGCTTTTTCTGGTGAAGAAAATATTGATCCGCGCCTGCCGGGCGTTGTAGATGTCGGTCTGGAACTGGCGTATTTCGCCGTATGTGCTCAGGTAGGCCTCCATGCGTCCTACCAGGTGGTTCATCTGTTCGAGGGTAGCGCCGTTCGGCAGGTTGGCGATGACGGTCAGTACGGTCTCTTCGCGACGGGTGAAATAGCTCCCTTCATACACTTTCTGCACAAACAGCCGCAGAGAGCCGCCCAGCGCCTTGTCTATCGCCGGTTTGATTTTTTCCTTGTAAGTCTCGTTCGCCGTCCAGCGGTTGTATGTGCCGATCATCACGGAATCCAGGTGCGAATACGTACTGTTGCTTTTCATTTCGATCTTGTCCGGCAGCATGAATACCGGCAACCCGAATCCCAGTACAAGCAGCAGATACAGGAGTTTCTTCCGGCGGCACGTCAGGACGACCTGGCGCGTATAGTAGCGCGAGAAATATACCGGCAACCGGCGGGCAAACCTTTGCAGTCCGGCCATTACGCGCGAACGGGGACGTACGTACGACGGTTTGTCGCGGAACATTTTCATCCGGTCGACCAGCGCCGGCACCAGGAACAGGGCAACCGGCAGCGATACCATCAGGTTGATGATCAGTACCGCCGCAAAATCCTGCAGGTTGAGCCGTATCGATTCGTCCAGGAAAAAGATAATCACCAGCGCGCCGACGGTCGTCAGCGTAGCGGCCAGGATGGGCAGAAAGGCGTTGAAGTTGTGCCTGTTCTTGATATGATCGGCCATGACGATCGTATTGTCGATAATCAGACTGAGCGAGATGGTCACGCCTGCCAGCGAATACAGCTGTATTTCAAGGTGAAACAGATAGTAGAAAATCAGAGCCACACACAGATTGATCGTCAGGCTGACGGCAATCAGAAAAAGATAGCGCACGTTTCGCGTAATCAGCATTACGAACACCAGCAAAATCAGCATCGTCAGTCCGCTGCGGAAATAGATTTTGTCCAGTTCTTCCTGGATAAATTCGGTGGCGTCATAGCTCGTATGGATCTCGTATCCGGCCGGCAGTTGCACGTGCATGTCGGCCATCGCCTCCTTTACCTTCGCGGCCAGCCGCAACTGATTGGCCGTTTCGTCGGCATACAGCGACAGATATACGGAGTTCAGGCCGTTGATGCGGTAGTAGGCCGTGGGTTTTTCTTCTTCTCGCGTGACTTTCAGCAGTTGATCCAGGTATATCTGTTTGCCGTCTTTCCCTGTCAGCGTGATGACGGAAGGGTCGAAGCGGCCGGTCTGCACTTCGGGAGTCAGCACGAGGCGGATCCATTCCCGGCCGTTTTCGCTCCGGTTGACAATGCCCAGAAATTCTTTGCCGAAATATTGCGCAATGGCTTTCTGCAGATCTTCCACCGTCACCTCCAGCATGGCGAGTTGATGATGGTCGTATTCCAGACGCCATTCCATCGATGTCGCGCCGGTAATGTCGATCCGGTAAACGCCGGCGATGTCGGCCAGTTGCGGTTTCATCTGTTCTTCGGCAAAACGGCGGATAAAGACCGGCGCCGCCGCTGCATTGAGCGTGTAGCTGAGGAACGGGCGCAACTCCTGATCGTCCGGGCGGTTCAAGGTGACGACCGGATAAGTCATCCCGTCGGGCAGGTCGGGCCATGTCTGGCGTACGATGGTCGACGTCTCGAAGCGGACGGCATCCACGTCCGTATGCTTGTCCAGTTCGATCGTGATGCGCCCCCAGCCGTTACCGGACGTCGAGCGTATTTCCTTGATCCCTCTGATACGCGACAACATGCCTTCCAGCGGCGCCGTGACCTGCATCTCCACGATTCGCGACGAATTGCCGGGGAACTGGTACTGTACGGTCAGTCGCGGCAGCGTATGCGACGGCATCAGCTTGACCGGCAACAGGGGAATCAGCGCCACGCCTGCCAGTGCCACACACAGGAAGGCAACGATAATCGTGAAGGAAGACAGTTTCATGCGTTTCGATTAAAAACCATTCAGATAGTCGAACCGGTCTGCAAGCGGCGCGTGCATGACGAAGTCGTAGAGCGTCAGTTTACGTATCTTGTAGTAGCTGAGCCAGTAGTTACGCAGGGCGTCGATGTAGTTGCGCTGTGCGTTTTGCTGGCGCTGGAGCGAGAGCGTCAGGCTGCTGATGTCGGCCTTGCCGATGAGGAACCGCTGTTTCGTTTCGGCGTAAGCCATCTGCGCGAGGTCGAGGGCTTCTTCCGTACTGGCGATCAGCTGCTGCCTGATGTTGAAATCTCCTACGGTCATGATCAGGTCTTCCTCGATCGTCAGTTCGTTTTGCCGCGCGGAGATTTGCGTCACATTCAATTCGTTTTTTGCGATATTGTATTTTCCGCGCCGCACACCCCAGTCGATCAGCGGCACCGAGATGGTGAACGAGACGACGTTCTGCTGCATCGGGTCGCGAAACGCATTGCGGAAGTTGTCCGCCACCTGATTGAATCCGATGCTGGCCATCAGCGAAGCGTTAAACATCGCCTCCTTTCTTGTCTGGTCCACTTTCTGTTCCGCTTCGAGGATCTGCTGGTGCAGTCCGAGGAACTGCGGGTTGTTTTCCCGCGCATGCATCAGCGCCTCTTCGGCGACCACCGTCATGGACGCCGGACGTCCGGGCAGTACCAGCCGGACCTCCGTATTTTTATCGAAGTTCAGGTATGAAACCAGCCTGAACATGGCGCGCTTGAGGTCGATTTCCGCGTTTTGGAACTTATTGCGGGCATTGACGGCGTCGAGCTTGAGTGTCAGCAGGTCGGACTGCGTAATGGAAGCGATTTTATGGCGTTGCTCGCTGACGCGGTACAGCGTATCGCTCGACGCTACGTCCTCGCGCGCCATTTCATATTCGGTCTGCGCCATGGCCAGGTCGAAAAAATAGCCGGTCGCTTCTTCGCTCACATGTTCCAGATTGTACAGCAGTTCCTTCCGGGTCTTCTCATACTTGACCGGCTCGATTTTCCGTTCCCATTTGAAGGGATTGTATCCCATCAGATTCTGCATATAGCCGATACGCAGGGGGATGGTTGTGAACTGCGAATAAGTGTTGGCGCCGAAATTGCGCATGTAGCCCAGGTCGGAATTGAGGAAAAAACTGCCGCCGAGAAGATCGAAATTCTGCGTCACTTCCAGTCCGCCGGAAGCGTAGTACGACTGCTGGCGGCGGTATACGTCGATGTCTTCGCTCGAATCGTAACGGCGGGTAATATCGCGGTAATACTGCGCCGGGGTCAGGTTCAGCGTCAGGCTGGGCAGCCGCGCCGCCCGGTAAGTACGGAACTGCCAGTAGCCGGCCAGATACATGTTTTTCGAGCGGAAGGCCTCCAGCGAGCTGTCTGCCGCCATCGCGATTGTCCGGTCCAGCGTCAGCATCAGGGTTTGCGCCGATACGGTCCCGGCACAGACCGCCAGCAGCAGGCTCAACAGTAACTTCTTTTTTTTCATATCATGAATCAATTAATTTGCCAGTTCTTTTTTTCTGTAGATATACCAGTATGCCAGCGGGATAATAAAGAGGCTGACAGCCGTGCCGACGAGCATGGCGGCGATCATGGCTACCGAAAGCGGTTTTTGCAGTTCGCTGCCCATGTCGAACGAGAACAGCAGCGGGACCATCGCAAAGATGGTGGTCAGCGAAGTCATGACGATCGGGCGCAGGCGCCGGCGGCCGGCTTCGTGTATCGCCTCCAGCAGCGGTCTGGATTTGCGCAGATCGTTGATGGCGTCGATTTTCAGGATCGAGTCGTTGATGATGATACCGCAAGTCACCACGATGCCGATGGCCGACATCAGGTTCAGCGTATGCCCGAAGAGCCACAGCACGCCCAGCGCCGCCGCGACGTCTATCGGTATTTCTATCAATACAATGAGCGGCTGCATAAAACTTTCGAACTGCGCCGCCAGAATGAAGTACATCAGTCCGATGGAGACGAATAGAATGATCACCAGTTCGTTCAGCATCCGGCGGTTGGAAAAGAAACTGCCGGAGAAATTCACATCCCACATCTCGCGTCCCGCTTCGCGAAGCGATACCTCGCGTACGCATTGCCGCACGCCGTCCATCAGCAGCGGCGCATTGTCCACCTCGTAGAAACGGAGCGGGAGATACTCGCCGTTCTTGCCGGCGGTGACGGTTTTCAGGTCTTCGGCCGGCATGATTTTTATCAGCGTCTGCAGCGGCAGGGCCTGTGCGTGTCCGTTTTCGTCGGGCCGGGCTTGTATGAGCGTGGTGCGCATCATTTCGTCGATGGACATGTCGTTGCCCGCCATGACGACCGGCAGATATTGCTGGTAGGAGCGCAGCATGGTGATTTCGTTATCCTTGAAGAGCGTCCGCAGTTGCCGCAGAATCTCGTCGTAGTCGACGTGGTAGAGCAGCAGTTTCTGCCGGTCGACGGCGATATTGAGCTGATTGTCGAACGCGATGCCGGTGGGTTGCAATCCGGTGTGCTGCGCCACGGCCTGTTCCAGGGTGCGGATGGAGGCCGGGAGCGGCGTTTCGGATTTGTTGCGGGCATACAGTTCGGCGACGACGTCGGCTTCGCCGGTGATAAACAGTTTTTCGAATATCGTTTCGGGTGGCGAAAAGGCGAACGCCGCCGCCGGGTAATGGCGGCGAAGCCAGTCGGTCATCCGCGCCTGCAGCGGCGGGATGTCTGCCGACTGCGCGGTCCTGACGTATATTTCCGTCTCGGATACGGACAATTCCCGGTCGCGGTTCAGGATGAACTGTTGCTGACCGACGTAAGCGGTATGTTCGACGGTAGACGTCCCTATTTCGTCGAAAAGACGGTGGACGCGTCCGCGGTTTTCGTCCACATGGATATTTTCGTTCCATTCGATCCGGGCAATCAGCTCCTGCTGGTCGATAGCCGGCATCCGGCTTTTCGGGATCTGCATGAAGAAATAGACGCACAGCGGCAGGGTAAGAGCCACGCCCAGCATGGAACTTTTCCTGTGACGGAAAACAAAATCTATCCCGCGGTCATAGAAGCGGTTGAGGGCATGTGTCCGGAAGACGTTGTGCTGCAGAAGGGTGGAGAACGGATTTTTCCATGTCGGCATGCGGTAGACCATTTGATAAAGCACGGGCAGGAGCATGATTCCCGTGAAGTAGGAAACCAGCAGCCCCACCGTGACGGCAAACGCCTGGTCGAAAAAGATTGCTCCGGCGATGCCGCTCATAAAAACGAGCGGCACGAAGACGACAATCGTCGTAAGCGTGGAACTGAGCATCGGCGTGATCACCTCCGTGGTGCCCTTGTCGCACGCTTCTTCTATCGAGTAGCCCATCGCCCGGTATTGCGAGATATTTTCGGTGACGATGATGGCGCTGTCGATCATCATTCCCAGCGCCAGAATCAATCCGGAAAGTGAAATGATATTGAGCGAAGCATTGAAAAGGTAGAAAAACAGAAAACAGACCACCAGACTGACGACCATGCTCAGGCCAATGATCAGCGGGCTTTTCGCATCGCCGAGAAACATGATGGCGATCAGCGTGATGAACAGGAATCCCAGTGTAAGATTCTGTTTCAGGTTGGAAATCGTGTAATCGAGCAGTTCCGTCTGGTTCCGCGAGATGCCGAATTCGATGTCCGGATACATGGAAGAAAAATAGTCCGTCACTTCTTCCAGCGCTTTTTTCAGATTCGCCATGTTTTCGTCGGCCTGCTTGATGACGGCGAGCGTCACCGCCCGTTTGCCGTTCGACAGGGAATAGCCCGTTTCCTTTGCCGGCACGGTGGATACTTCGGCCACGTCTTTCAGGCGGAAGATGCGTTCCTGTTTTTGCAGGTAGATGTTTCCCACGTCTTCGGGCGTGCGCAGGACGGAAGAGAACTTGATGTTGTATTCGTAATATCCGTCGCGCACGATCATGCTGCCCGGTTCGACGTTGTTGGCCAGGAGCGCTTCTTCCAGCTCGCCGAGCGTGAAGCCGGTCATCTCCAGCAGCGCCATGTCGGGGACGATCTGCAACTGCCGTCCGACTACGCCGGTCATGTCTGCCATTGCCACCTCCGGCAGTTGCTCTATTCGCCGCTTGATCACTGTTTCGGCAAACTCGCAGAGGTCGAGGAAAGCGCTGTTGTCCGTTTGAGCGGACAGGGCGTCGTCCGTTTTGAGGGTCAGGTTCAGGCAGAAGACGGGGATGTCGGTCGCACTGGCCTTGACGACGCGCGGCCGTTCGACGCCGCGGGGAAGGTAGTTCATGGCGGCATCGATCTTTTCGTTCACTTCGATGAAGGCGAGATTCGTATTCGTGCCGAAGTCGAAACTCAGGCGGATGATTGCTGCGCCGTCGCGCGTTTCGGCCTGAATGTCGCGCAGCCGCGTGACCTGCATCAGTTGCTGGCGGATGGGCCTGACAACCGTATTCTCGAGTTCGCGGGCGGACGTCTTCTGTCCGGAGATCTGCACGGTAATTTCCGGGATGGCAATGTCGGGCAGGAGCGAAACAGGCAACGTGAAGAACGTGACCCCGCCGATGATGAAGCAGGCCGTGAAGGCCATCAGTACGGCAATCGGACGTTGTAACAGGAATTTGATCATATCATGTCATTGTTTAACCTCCACCGGACTTTCATGCGCCAGGTTGATATTCCCGTCCGTGATGATGATGTCGCCTTCATTGAGGCCTTCGACGATGGTGTACTGGCTGGCGTTTTCAAGTCCCGTCCGGACGTATACCCAGTTGGCCTTGCCGTCCACGAGCGTGAAGACGACCTGCTTGCCCGAACGGATCACGACGGCTTCCTTGGGCACGACCATCTGTTTGCCCAGCGAGCGCTGTATGCTGACGCGCACGTTCATGCCTTCGAACAGTTGTCCGGGATGTGATATGCGCGCCTTCACGCGTACCGTTCCGTTTTCGTCGACCAGCGGATTGATTTCGGACAGGACGCCTTCCACGCTGTCGGCGGGACGGGCAAAGGGCGTGATGACAACCCTGTCGCCGGTCCGTATCAGCGACAGTTCGTTCTCGAGCACGCTGAACGAGGCTTCCAGACTGCCCGGGTCGATGATGGTGCAAAACACGTCCGACGTCGAAGCCTGGTTGAACGTTTTGCTGAAAAGGTTGGCGACCACGCCGTCGAACGGTGCGCGCAGGACGGCATTCCGCGCTTCGTGCAGCGCCAGTTCATACTGTGCCTGCGCCTGCCTGTAACCGCTTTTGGTCAGCGCCAGTTCCCATGTGGCCGGCGGTACGGCGGATGAATCGTCGGGAGCAAAACCCTGCCCGATCAGGATGTCCTGCAAGTCCAGTTTTGCGCGGTCGAGCGCGTCCCGGGCTTGCACGGTTTTGTTTTCCAGCCGGAAAGCGGCCAGTTCGGCGACCGGCTGTCCGCGATCGACACGGTCGCCGTTCCTGACGTGGATGGCGGCAACCGGTTCGGCCGATTCGAAACGCATGTCCGCACTGCGACCGGCGAGCAGCTTGCCGTTGCTGATCAGCTCGTGATGAAAATCGGTAATTTCCAGTTTCATGACCGTCACCGCGTTTGTCATCTCCGGCAGGATGGTTTCGACCGCCGCATCCTCCTCCGCTTCCGTTTTTCCTTCCGAGCAGGCTACGGCTCCTGCCAGTATCGCGACAGACAGGTAATGTACTGCATTTTTCATTGTCATCTTTTTTTAATGTTTACAAATATTTCCGGTATTGATTTCCGGCCCAAATATACAGTATATAATTTGAATCGCAAAAAAAAGGTATATTTTAACGTGAGTTCGACGTAAGAAAAGATTGAAAAAGTTTGGGAAAGAGATAAGATATTCGCTTTTGTAATCAATTTTCTGCCGAAAAGACCTTCCCTCAATCTTGAAATCATTGACAGTGAAGGATTAAAAAGAATTTCTTAAGTCGAACTCACATTCCGTACCTTACGGCACGGGGCCGGACGGGCATCCGGCGTTTTCTACCGACATGCCGTACCTGACGGCACGGGATATGAACGTCGCCCCCCCCGTTCATCGTTCATCGTTCATCGTTCATCGTTAAATACCTCTTCCGGCAGCAGGAAAGCAGGTGGACGATATGAAATTTTATAAAAAAACGATTCGAAAGCGCTGTATTTTCAATACTTATCAATTTTTATTATTTTTAACCTGCATTTTTTTGCAAAAAGACGATATCGCATATACATAAATATATTATATTTGCCGGCGTAAAGCAGATTCGCATTTATGATTCGGACTTGATAATAAAATAAACGCTCGATGCATTCGATTTGTTCATATAAACCAGGCATATATCCTTCTGCGGCAGGTTTTTTTCGCATGCCGGCAGATGTTGTTTTCCGTCATATCCATTCTAATATACTGATTATCAGGGGGGGCAGTAGCCGTCCCTGCTCCCGTCAATCCGGACAGACGCCGGAGAGAAACACAAAACCGTTCGTACATACCCGCCACGCATGCAAGCCGCCGCATACCCCGGAAAGGGCTGTGGCCTCTTTTTTTGCAGGCGCGATCCGACCTTCCCGCGATCGCTCCGCCGTTCAACCGTACTACAATCGAATTTATTCATTAATTTAATATTTTTGTCTTATGAAGTATAAGTTATTGCAGCGGAACAATCCGCAAGACCCCAGCCAGTCGAAATGGTATGCCGCCCCGGTATCGGACGGCAAGGTGACCCGAGTCGACGTGGCCGCTGAGATTGTGAACATCTCGTCGCTTTCGAGAGGCGACGTGTCGAATGTGATTGAATGTCTGATTGACGTCATTCCCAAGTATCTGCTGATGGGCAAGAGCGTCAGTCTGGGAGACCTCGGGACGTTCCGCCTGTCGTTTTCGAGCGACGGCGTGGACAATCCGGCGGAAATGACGGTGGCACGGATCCACGGCGTGCGGGTGCTTTTCGTCCCGAGCGTGAATCTGAAAAAGACGCTTGACCAAATCCATTTCGAAAAAAGTGAATAGAAAACGGGCTTCTACCGGGAGGGCGCATTTTCATCAGGACGAAAATTTATTTCCGTCAGGGAGAAATTTTTTTTTCATCAGGAAGGAATTTTATTTTCATCAGGGAGAAAATTTATTTGCGTCGGGGAGAAAATTTACGCCCGTCCCGGGACGGTGGCAACGAAAGGAAAAATGGAGCGGAACGGACTGTTTCAATTTGTTATTAGCATGCGGATTTCTAATAATTTAATACCGTATAAAAATGTTTTACGCAAGAATCAATAAGATCAAGGTATTCAACAACCGCGAGGGATTTCTCGGACTGTTCAACCGCGCCGAGATGCGCATATACGGCTATGCGGCCGGTTATGGTGGTATTGGGGACATCAGGGATACTGAAGATGTTGGGGACAACGTACTGACGTTGTCCGACCTGATGGACCTCCCGGACGAAGCGGCCCGCAAACAGCGGTTGCTGGAAGCCGTGCAGGCCGAGGCAGGCCGGTTTGCACAAAGCGCCAGCCTGGCGGTCGACCGTGTGAAGGACAATCAGAGCCTGCTGTTCGGCGAAGCGGGGCTGGTCATGTACCGGCATGATGCGATCCCCGACTGGCTGAGCCTGCAACTGTGGGTCATCGAATCGGACGAGGACGTGCGACGCTTCACCCTCGACGCCGACAAGGTCGTGGACAGCGACGCCTTCCGCGGACTGCTGATCGCCGTCGAAACGGCGCTCACCGTCACACAGCCCGTGCTGTCGGGCATCATCGGCGTGGGAGCCGTCGCCGTCAACCTCCTGCGGCAGAAGCTGAAAGCCAACAAGGACGACCTGGTCGGATACTGGCAGCTGAACCTGAACCGCACCGAACACTACCCGCACGGCCTGCGCGACCGGCAGGACACGCCCGACATCACGGGCAACATCCTGGTGGACTATACGCTGTTCGGATATGAAAACAGTCTGGACCTTGATTTACAGGATTAAGGGATGCACATGATACTGCTTTTGAGAATGCGAAATAAACGGGATATGACAGATTTTGAAAAAACGTATGGCCTTGCCATTCTTATAAGTTTGAATACTATATATTTATAGCATGGAATCAATAACAGTACCTGATTGGTTAGTCATCACAGCAATGATTATCGCTTTAACAGTGATCATTTTCCTTTTTATTATCATCATAAGGACCTATTTCAATAATGGATATGTCAATATATGGGGACTTGAAATCTCAAATATAAGTTTTCGCAATAAAAGCAAGCATAATAAAAGATTAGAAAATCAATTTGCCTGGAGCGACATTGAATGCGGTATAAAAGAATTAAGACTAAAGATTAAAGCATCGGATTATAGGCCGACTATGCTTGTCGGAATAGGAAGAGGGGGCGCCATTATAAGTTCTTTATTGTCCGGGAATTTGAGTAATGAACGGCATATCCCTTTTATTGCGCTTGAAAGAAAATACGAAAACAAGAACGGAATGAGATGTGCCTCTCTGTTTGATGATGTGTATTTTACAAAGGATTTGGATAGAGTTTTACTTGTTGCAGGAGATATCGTAACGGGAAAGACTGCAGAAGTATTTACAAATTTTCTACTAAAGCAAGGAGCTAAAGATATACGGTTTCTTGCTTATGTGATGGCTTCATCCACAAATAAGGAACCGGATTATTATTACATAAAATCAGACAATAGTAATTTTAAATTTCCATGGATGTTTTCTGATGAATATGCAAGAGATTCGCGATACAAAATGAATTTACATGAATAGTTCTAATCACTGATGTTACGCACTGCCACAAATTCCATGCCGGCAAGCCCGATTCCGAAGGACGTGATCCCCATAACCTCAGGTCGGCGACCTGCGGAGAAAGAGCAGCACATACTCCTGCTGCCTGAAAGGCAGGACGGTTTCCGTATCGACAGCGGCGTCCTGCCTTGTCAGGCAGCGAACCGCCGGCGGCCATACCCTCCGCAGGCTGCGCTTTGCTTACCTGCGGTTATGAAA
>JAIRYD010000142.1 GCA_031267935.1 Tannerella sp. | reverse complement strand
CTTTTTGAACGTAAGATCGTTCTTCGGATTTAAATAGTGTGCCATGACATTTCGGATTTGACAGCCCAAACATACGACAATTTTACGGACTGGCAAGCGGACGGTACGGGATTTTTTGCATATGGACATGAATACGAAAAAAGCATTTTGCGGGAAATACGGAAAAAAATGCTCCGGTGATGAAAAATATGCGTGTGTAAATAAATTATTTACCTGCGTATTTTCCGACGCGCTGCACATTCATCTTTCCCACCGTATCCGTTTGCGCATCTCGCGGCAAAGTTCGGTTACATCATTGTCGGCAAGCATCCGTTCGACTTCGAAAATGAGGTGTGCCTGTTCATAAAAGGGGGTTCGCGCGGAGAGGTTTTCTGCAATAAACTGCTTCAGGTCGTCGCCCGAAAGGTTTCGCAGGACGGGGCGTGCATTGCGGTTCAGTTCGACGCGCCGCGTCAGCTCGTCGACGGAAACCTTGAGATAGACGGTTGTTCCCGTTGCGTTCATGAATGCCATGTTGTCGAAGAAGCAGGGGGTACCTCCTCCCGTCGAAATGATTGCATTTTCGAAGCCGGCTACTTCACGGAGCGTTCTGCGTTCTATTTCGCGGAAAGTTGCTTCGCCTTTTTCTTCGAAAATCTGGCGGACAATTTTGTGGTAGCGGTTTTCGATGAAGACATCCAAATCGACGAAGGAAAGTCCCGTCTGCGCTGCAAATTCACGTCCCACAGTCGTTTTGCCTGCACCCATATAGCCGATGAAAAAGATTCGCTGCATAGTCGTTCAATGTTGTTTGTTGGACTGCGGTGTTTCGATTGTGCGGATGGTTTCTTCCAGTCCCCTGCGCAGATTGTATGCCGGCGTGAAGCCTGTTTCGCGGTGCAGCGGTCCGGTATCGCAGATCCAGTTGCGCTGCCGGAGGATTTTGTATTTGTCGGAATTTAAAGTCATGGCGCGCCCCGTCAGCCGCCCGACACCTTCGAAACAGATGCATGCCCACCACGCGAGCCACAGCGGTATGCGCAGGCGGAAGACGTGTTTTTTTTGCAGAATGTCCTGTATCGTCCGCGCAAATTCGGCATCGGTATGCACGTCGCCGTCAGCCACGAAAAACGAGCGGTTTGTGATGGCTGCATTTTCGAGTGTGTCGAAGACGACCGAGGCCAGATCTTTGACGTATATGAACGTAAGGTGTTGCGGCTGCCTCCCGACGGCGAAGTCGAATCCTGCGCGGATGCTGTTTATTTCCATGAGATAATCCGTGTCGCCCGGACCGTAGACACCGGTCGGGCGGAGGATGACGTACGGAAAATCCTGCTGCGCCCGCACATGATTTTCGGCCATCAGCTTGCTTTTGCCATAGACCGTATCGGGTTGCTGCGGGTCGTCGAGTCCAATGGGGCGAAGCGTATCCTGATTGCCGGCTCCACATGCCCCGAGGCTGCTCATCAGCAGAAATTTGCGCGGTCGGCAGTTGGCGCGTGCCAGCGCTTCAAGCAGATGATGCGTACAGACGGCATTCACGTGGAAAAAATCGCGCGGATGCGTCGTTTTCGTCAAGCCGGCGTTGTGTACGACGTAGTCCCACGCGCCATGCTCGTGGACGAACTGCGATAATTGTCCGGTCAGCGCCTGCGGATCGCCGTATTCCAGATTCATGCGGTGAATTCTGTCCTGCGGCAGGTGTGCGAGCGAACTGACGGCGCGTACGCCTGCCCAGACACCGTATCCGCGTGCGAGCGCCTCGCAGACGATGTGCCTGCCGATGAATCCGTTTGCGCCCGTAATCAGTACTTTTTTCCCGTCTTGCGATGTCATTCCGATGCAATGTGCTGTTTTCTCAATATTCCATACGGCAATTCGCCATGCCCGACCGGTGCGACGGGACAGTGATACGCCTCGTCGAGCCACGCTTCCGTGAGGCGATTGCCTTCGTGATAATGCAGTGTTTCGTTGACGCAGGCCACGTTTTTGACCAGCGGCAGAATCGTTCCCACGTCGTGCGAAACGAGAATCACTGCCGTGTCGCGGTTGATTTCCGCCAGCAGTCCGTATAGACGCGATTCGAACAGTTTGTCCACATACGTATTCGGTTCGTCGAGAATCAGCACTTTCGGATGCGAAACGATGGCGCGGCCAAGCAGTACGCGCTGCAGTTCGCCACCGGAAAGTTCGCCTATCGGCCGTTTCGACAGTCCACCGAGCCCGATCCAGTCAATCGTATCGGCAATCCGTTGTCGCTGACCGGGAGAAAAATTGCGCAGCCGTTTTTTTTCGACCATCAGGCCCGAGGCCACCACTTCGCTGACCGACACGGGGAAACGCCTGTCTATCCGGTTGATCTGCGGCAGATAACCCATCCTGAGCGACGGAACGGGACGGCCCTCTTCGTAGAATACGACCTGTCCGCGCGACGGTTTCAGCAGTCCGAGGATGACCTTCAGCAAAGTCGTCTTCCCTCCCCCGTTCGGACCGATGATTCCGAGGAAATCGTTTTCCCGAAGTGTCAGCGAAACGTCCTGCAGAACGGTCTTTGCATCGTACGACGCCGTGACGGACTGTATTTCAATCAGTTTATTCATGTCTGCACAGAGATTGCCGGCCACACAGGGCGTTGGCGATGAAAACAAGCTGTTCGTTCCAGCGCCTGTCCAGCGGATTGATGACTACCACACGCGCATTGATCTCTACGGCAAGCTGTTCGGCATGTTTGCGGTCGAACTCCTGCTGCACGAAAACCACCTCGACGCCTGCCGCCCGGGCACGGTCGACCAGCGCCCGCATCGACAGCGCCGACGGCTCCTTCCCGTCAGCTTCGATGGCCAGTTGCGTGAGGCCAAACTCGCCGGCAAAATACGTCAGCGCCGGATGATAGATCACAAACGTGCGGCAGGACAGCGTATCCAGTATCCCGTGCAGGATCTGCCTCGTCACACCGATTTCGTCCGTTAACTGCCGGAAATTGTCGCGGTAAACGTGTTCGTGCACGCTATCCATCCCGATAAAGGCCTGCAACACGTTGTGTGCAATAATTTCGGCGTTCACGGTCGAAGTCCAGATATGCGGATCGAAATGGTCGTGCCGGTGCCCGTGCGCCGCTTCATAATCGTGCCCGTTTTCAATCCATTCCACACCTTCGGAAAGGTCGAAAAACCTCACCTGCGGATTGTTTTTACGGACAGCGTCCATCCATGCCTGTTCAAAACCAATACGTCCGATTTGCAGGTATGCCCGGCTTTGGGCGATGCGCACCATCTCGTACGGAGAGGGGTCGTAGGTTTCGGGGCTTTGCCCGGGAGGAACGACGGTGTGGACGCTGAAATATTCGCCTGCGATTTTTTCAGCAAAATAGCGCTGCGGTTCAATGGTGACGGCTACGCCCGGCACGGGCGACTGCGTGCCGCCGCAACCGCACAGCAGCAGTGGAAGCAGACATACGGCTAATCGCGCACGCTTCTGCCATTTCCGTCCGAGATGGCGAACAGGATACCATGCAGCCGTCGTGCCGATCAGGAATATTGTCGCAAAGATAAGCATAAGATCAAGTATTTCAATCTTTACGGGATAGTCGTCACTCACGAAGGCGCCCAGCGTGTTGCCCAACTTCACGAGGCCGAAACGCTGCTGCATGAGGCAGAGCGCGACGCCGATCACTATACCGGCAATCGCGCCGATGGCCGGTATCATTGCACCTTCGTTCAGGAAAATACGGCGTATCAGACGCTCGCTGGCGCCCATGCTTCGCAGCATCTTCACATCGTCCTGTTTTTCGATCATCAGCATATAGAGCGAACTCACCACGTTGAACAGTGCGATCGTCAGTACGAAAGCCAGAATCAGAAAACTGATCCATTTCTCGATCTGCATCATCCGGTAGGAGGCTTCCTGCTGTTCGTAACGGTCCTGCACGCGAAAATCGTCGCCCAGCAGCGTACGGATACGCCCGCGCACCGTCTTCAGGCTGGCTTTGGGCGACAGTTTAAGTTCGAGGGCGGAGACTTCCGTATCGTAATGCAACAGTTTGCGCACCAGTTCGATGGGGAGAAGGATGTATTTTTCGTCGTACGAAGGCTGATTGATACAGAACACGCCGCCGACAAAAGCATATTCGGCCTGGAACGACGAAACGGGATTTGCCACGTTGATCCGTTCATCGCGCCTGGGCGCCAGTATTTCCAGCGGGTCGACAAATCCGGCCTGCACGCCGAGCGCATACGCCAGTCCGATACCCGGAACGGCATACGACGTTTCTTCTTCCTGCAACACAAACCGTCCGCCCAGCAGCAGCGTGTCGATCGACGCCAGCCGGCGAAACGACGGCTCGACACCTTTGGCCACAGCCACTTCCTGCCGGTCGCCGTAGCGTACCAGCACGTTGTCTTCCAGCACTTCGGTACATATTTCGATTTCATCCATTTCGCGCAGCTGCATCATCGGCGCTGCATGCGGGTCGAACACCTTCCCCGTCACGGGCGTGATCTTCAGTTCGGGATCGAAATGGCTGAACATCGAAGCTACCAGTGCACCGAAGCCGTTGAAAACGGACAGCACACACACCATCGCCACCGTAGCCACCGCCACGCCGCATACGGATATCGTCGAGATCACGTTAATGGCGTTGTGCGATTTGCGGGCGAAAAGATAACGCAGGGCGATGAAGAAGGGCAGGTTCAATCCGTTCGTTTTTTTATTTATTCAACAGCCTGTCAATATTTTCCACATAGTCCAGCGAGTCGTCCAGATAAAAAATCAATTCGGGGATTTTACGCAGTTGCATGCGTACGCGCTGTCCCAGGTCGTAACGGATGGTCTTCTTGTTGAAGTCGACCGATTCCAGCATTTCTTCCGCCTTTTCGGACGGGAAGATGCTCAGATACACTTTCGCCACACCCAGATCGGGACTGACGCGCACGGATGTGACGGAAATCAGCGTTCCGTGCAATCCTTTGGTCTGAAGCAGAAAAAGGTCGCCCAGTTCTTTCTGCAGCAGTCGTCCTATTTTGTCCAGTCTTTTTCCTTCCATAAATTCGAGAATATTAAAATTGGTTCGTTACTTTCATACCGTACTTGTCGGAAACTTCACGTATAATTTTCAGGCCGTCTTCACCCAAACCCTGAAAAGCGTAAGGTGAAGTTCTGGGCTTAAATGCACCGCCTCTGAGAATTTTTATACCTGCTGCGCTGAGTTTTTTCGCTGTTTCATCGACTGCTTCATAATTTTCCACTGTACAGGGCCCTGCAATCATGCCGGTATAATCTCCGCCGAACTTTACGCCGTTAACTTCTATAACCGTATCATACGGCTGAAAAATTCTGCTCACAAGTTTGTAGCTTGAAGTAATTTTAATAACTTCTTTCACACCGTCCAAAAGCTCAATGTCTCTGGGGTCAATAACTTTTCCGCCAACAGCGCCGATTACCGTATGAACTTCACCATGTGACAAGTGGATATCAAAATCTTTCTTTTTTATAAAATCAATAACTCGTTCAATCTGTTCTTTTGAAGCGCCATGGCGCATAATAACCAGCATGATGTTCCTTCTTTTACTTATTTTTACATCAAATATTAAGCAAAATCGTTTTCTTCAAGTGATTCTGCTGCTTTTTTAATTAGTTTCTTAATTTGTTCTTTCAGCGTGCCTTGATTATCAGATAAGATGCCTAATATTTTATCTTTTTCTTCCATTGCTATTATAGAGGTACTCGTACTAAGATTTTGTGGCGTACTGCATTCCAGTTCTAATACGCGTACTTTGGGGATATCTTTACTGTAGCTTGGGCGGCATAATATTTTTACATCTCCTATTCTGAGGTTGTCATCCTTATTGGTAAACATTTCGGAAACAACAGAGAAATTTCCATATTCAGCTACTTCTCTTTCCACACGTTCAGCCAGTTTCTTAATTGTTTGAGAAATAAGTTTGTCCGTGTCAGGTTCTTTCTGTGCTTTGAAATTTGTTTTAATATTTTGTAAATTGAAATTTATGTTGGAAATTTCGTTCATTATTGCACCTTTGCTATTTTGTTGGCGAGTGACGCATTTATATATCACCGTCAGTCCGTCGCGCACGGGAATAATGACTTTCTCGACGCGCCGGTCGTTCTTTACCATCTCGTTGAAATCGCGTATTCCCTGCGTATGGCGGTCGGAAGCGGCGATGTCTTCTTCCACGACCTTGCCCGACCAGAGCGTATTGTCCGCCAGAATGTATCCGCCGGGCCTGACGTACGGGAACACTTGCGCGTAATATGCACAATAATCCCGCTTGTCGGCATCGATGTACACCATGTCGAAGATCTCGTCCAGGCGGGGAAGAATGTCTGCCACGTCGCCCCAGTGAATACGTATTTTGTCCCTGTCGGGCGACTGTTCGAGATACGGACGGACGAACGGTTCCATCTCGTCGTTTATTTCGACGGAATGGATCAGCGCGCCGTCGTCCAGTCCTTCGGCCATGCAGAGCGTGGCATACGACGTGTATGTGCCGATCTCCAGCAGCCGCCCCGGACGAATCATGCGGCAAAACATCTTCAGAAGCCTGCCCTGCAAGTGCCCCGCGATCATTCGCGGACGCAGCAGACGGACGTGCGCGTCCCTGTTCAGGGAGGCGAGCAGTGCACTCTCTTCGTCGATATGCCCGAGGACGTAGGCGTCCATTTCTTCCGTCGATGTCATTCTATGTCCGAATAAATGATTCCAGCGCCAGCCGATACGAATCCATGCCGAATCCGGTAATGACGCCTCTGCAGACGGCGGAAAGCATCGACTGATGGCGAAACGCCTCGCGTGCATACACGTTCGAAACATGTACTTCCACGACCGGCGCCGACACGGCTTTTATCGCGTCGCGCAGGGCTATCGACGTGTGCGTATACGCCCCGGCATTCAGAATGATTCCGTCGGAAGAAAATCCCGTCTCGTGGATTTTGCCGATCATCTCGCCTTCGATATTGCTTTGGAAACAGGATATTTCGCATTGAGGGTATGCGGCGCGCAACTCCTCCAGATACGTCTCGAACGGCTTGCTTCCGTATACGGACGGTTCCCGCACGCCCAAAAGGTTCAGGTTCGGCCCGTTGATGATTTGAATTTTCTTCATTTCCTGTGTCATATATTTATTATCGCTGCTTTCGGCCGAGAAACGGTATGTCTGAAAGCAGTCACAAAAGTAGTATTTTTTCGTGAAACAAAAAATGGCTGTACGAAATATCCCCTCCGCATATCACAATTATTCTTCCCGACAGGGATGTTTCGGTCGCCGTCTGCACCGGATATGCTCGCCTTTCAGGCTTGTCACGTTGACATTATGGCAAAGCAGATACGACGTCTTTGCGAACGCAGTGAAGCAATCCAGCCGTCATGGGAACTGGATTGCTTCGTGCCTCGCAAAGACGGTATTATCCTTGCTCTTTTCTGCGGCGAATGTAATTTGCCTCTATTCAAAAAGACTTTTTCTCCATGCCAAAAGATATTTTTTCCGTGGAAAAAGTCGCCGGGAAATGTACTCGACGGTGTGATTGTTCGGGAAACTTTTTATATCTTTGCCATCGTTTGAGAT
>JAIRYD010000091.1 GCA_031267935.1 Tannerella sp. | reverse complement strand
GACAAGTTTTTCATGGTGGGCGACAAGGTGCTGATAAAGCCCAAACATCCCAGCAGTCAGACGAAATCGGGACTGTATCTGCCGCCCACGGTACAGCAGAGCGAGAAGATTCAGAGCGGCTACGTCATCAAGGCCGGGCCGGGCTATCCCCTGCCCACGCCGGCCGAAGAACAGGAAGTATGGCGAAAGAAAGACGACCGCGTACACTATCTGCCCCTGCAGGCACGTGAAGGCGATCTGGCCGTATATCTGCAAAATGCGGCATACGAAATCAAGTTCAACGACGAAAACTACATGATTGTCCCGCATTCGGCCGTCCTGATGCTCATCAGAGACGAGGGACTGTTTGAATAAACACGCAAATACACATGAACAGGATTGCAAGCAAGGAATATCTTTCCGCAAACGTAGTGAAGATGGAGGTGGAGGCGCCGCTGATTGCCCGCGCACGCAAAGCCGGACATTTCGTCATCGTCAAGTCCGGCGAAAAGGGCGAACGCATCCCCCTGACGATCGCCGATGCGGATACGGACCGGGGAACGATCACGCTGATTATCCAGATCGTGGGCAAATCGTCGCGCAAGATATGCGGACTGAATGTCGGCGACGAGATCACCGACGTAGTCGGCCCGCTGGGTCAGGCTACGCATGTCGCGAAAGTAGGTACGGTAGTCTGCGCCGGCGGCGGCGTGGGCGTCGCACCCCTGCTGCCCATCGTCGAAGCCTTCTACCGGGCCGGAAACCGCGTCATCGTGATCCTTGCCGCACGCACGAAAGAACTGGTCATACTCGAAGACCGCATGCGGGCAAGCGCCGACGAAGTCGTCGTGATGACCGACGACGGGTCGTACGGAAAGAAAGGACTGGTGACCCGCGGCGTCGAGGACGTGATTCTCCGCGAGAAAGTCGACCTGTGCGTGACGATAGGCCCTGCCGTCATGATGAAATTCGTATCCCTGCTCACGAAGCAGTACGAAGTACCGACGATGGCCTCGCTGAACACCATCATGGTCGACGGCTCGGGCATGTGCGGCGCATGCCGTATCACGGTCGGCGGCAAGATCCGCTTCGTATGCGTGGACGGCCCCGAATTTGACGCCCATCAAGTCGACTTTGACGAGATGCTCATGCGGCTGAATGCTTACAAAGATATTGAAAACAAATAACAAGGAACAAATGACGACAGAAGAACTGACAGCCGCACGGCGGGCCGAACCCTGGCGCGAAGCCCTGCGCCGGAGCCGGCCGAACAGGGAACGCGCCGCCATGCCCCGCGTGCGCATGAATGAGCTGGACCCCGAATACAGAAGCCATCACAGCGAAGAAGTAAACCTCGGCCTGACGCCTCTCCAGGCCATGCAGGAAGCGCAGCGATGCCTCGACTGCCCCAGTCCCACATGCATGACCGGCTGTCCGGTAAACGTCGGCATCCCTACCTTTATTAAATATATCGAAACCGGCGAATTTCTCAAGGCAGCCGCCACGCTGAAAGAATCCAATGCTCTGCCGGCCGTATGCGGACGCGTCTGCCCGCAGGAGAGACAGTGCGAAGCGCAGTGCATCCATCTTAAAATGAAAAAAGAACCCGTTGCCATCGGCTATCTGGAACGCTTCGCGGCAGACTGCGAACGCGAAAGCGGACACATGTCCGTCCCGGAAACGGCTGCACCCAACGGCATCAGGATCGCCGTCGTCGGCTCCGGCCCTGCGGGACTGTCCTTTGCCGGCGACATGGCGCGGAAAGGATACGACGTGACCGTGTTCGAGGCGCTCCATGAACCCGGCGGCGTGCTCAAGTACGGCATTCCGGCTTTCCGCCTGCCCAATGCCATTGTCGACGTGGAAATAGACATCCTGAAAAAGATGGGCGTCAAGTTCATACTCAACTGTATCATCGGCAAGACGCTTACGCGCGAAGACCTCCGGGCCGACGGCTTCAGAGGTATCTTTGCGGCCAGCGGCGCCGGACTGCCCAACTTCATGAATATCCCCGGCGAGAACCTGACAGGCGTGATGTCGTCGAACGAATACCTCACGCGCGTCAATCTGATGGACGCCGCCAACCCCGAAAGCGACACGCCCGTCCTGACCGGGCGGAATGTAGCCGTGATCGGCGGCGGAAACACGGCCATGGACTCCGTGCGCACAGCCCGCCGGCTCGGCGCCGAACGCGCCATGATCATCTACCGCCGCAGCGAAGAAGAAATGCCCGCCCGCAGCGAAGAAATCAAGCATGCCAAAGAAGAAGGGATCGAGTTCCTCACACTCCACAATCCGGTCGAATATCTGGGCGACGAAAAAGGGCGCGTCAAGCAGATGCGTCTGCAAAAGATGGCCCTTGGCGAACCGGACGCATCGGGACGTCGCAGCCCCGTACCCGTCGCGGACGCCATCGAAACGATACTTGTGGACGAAGTGATCGTCAGCGTGGGCGTCTCGCCCAATCCGCTTGTGCCGAATACGTTCGACAATCTGGAAGTCAGTCGCCGGGGCACCATCGTAGTAGATACGGCAACGATGCGCTCCTCGCTCGACGACGTGTATGCCGGCGGCGACATCGTACGCGGCGGCGCCACCGTCATCCTCGCCATGGGCGACGGACGCCGGGCGGCGGCAGCCATGCATGCACAACTGTCGCCGGGTCATAAAATATCCTGAACTGCTGCAAACAAAAAAACCGCTTGAATAGTGGCTTTGGAGATTCCGTTTAGAAATGCGAAAACGGCAGAAAGCAGATTGTATTGCAGTATACAAAGCGTTGCAGCGGCAATTTGAGCGTCAAAATCGCGCGATTCGCATCTTCCCAAACGCAAAAGTTGCTTGCCAATGAAAAACGTCATGGTATCCCCCTCCTTTCCCCCCCGTCAGGGGATACACAATGATGGAACGGATGAAACCTCCACGAGGTTCTGATGTGGAGAGGTCACATTGTTTTCTATTGATATGCAAGTCCTGACGGACTATGCTTATCCCAAACTCAGGTTAAAATACAAACCCGAATCGTGTGTGCGACATGGTAAAAAATCAATCATACGGCAACGTTTAAAACCGATAAGTGGTCACGAATCGCACGTCAGTCGTATTGGACGAAACATTCGGAAAATAATCATACCGGGTGTTTCGGAAATAATCGTAAAGCTCATAACCTATTTCTAAATTCTTTTTGAAATGCCAGCCCAGTTTTATGTGCATGATGTTGTAATACGATTGGGATTTGTCGCCTTGCACGTTCAGAGTGCGATAATCCATCTTTTCCGGATCCGGATCATATCCTCGCCAGGTAAAAATTTTGTTGTGATTCATTTGATATTCCAGAAGAAAACGGTTTTTCCAGGAGATATCTATCCCGTATTTGAGCGCTAAACCGCTTCCCCAGTTGTATTTTCGCTCATTTCCTCTGTAATAATCAGATAACGAGCTTCCCAAAATGATGGCATTTCCATGTACACCGGCGTGAAGTTTCCAGCCTTTCGAAGGATTTTCCCATTTGTACAATACACCTATTCCAACCGAAGCCGGAGTCCCGACTTCGAACGGAGTTTTTGTGTCCTTGCGGGTATCTCCCGTACTTAATGTGTCGGAATCGTAATAATCGAGGTGTTGAAAAAGACCCGCATGCAGTTCGTGACCTTTATTTTCCCACACTTTTGCGCCATATAACTTCCCCATTAAATTGATGTTGCCGATGAACGGTTGTTTTTTTTGCACATTAAATCCAAAATGGATCTGGAAATAATCGAAAGGTCGTTCACTTTCCTCATATATATCTCCGTATTCCAATTTGAAATTGAGGAATCCCCCGACGCTTTCATCTAAAAGTTCGGATTCGGGTTCGAATAATTCCATAATTCGTATTCCGGTGCTGACTTCAAAACTTACGTCCGCCGGTGCGAATTGCTTTCTCGAATAAGGAGAAACTTTCCACGCTTCGCCGGTTAGTATCCGGGTAAGACTTCTTCCGGGCGAAAGAATCAATCCGAGCAATTCGTTGCCGAAACGATGGATTCCTGCTGTTCGGTGATCCACCACGAAGTCGGATATTCTATACAAAACTTCTCCGAATGCCATCCCTCCAACAGGAGTGGCAATCAGGTCGTTGGTCGAAGGCAATTCACACTCCATAAATATTTCCCACATGAAACTTCCTCCGAGTGTGAATAATCCCGACTGCAGAAAACTCATTCCATTGGCTCGAGCCGAATTAAAGTAAATCGATCCGTGATAGGGGTGATTGAATAAATTGGTTTGAAAATTGTCATTATCCCAGTAAAATCCTTTCCGCAAATTTCTCTTCATGGAATGCAGGCTAATGTAAGCATAATGTCCGTCAACAATATACCGGTCAAAAGCCCAGACGCCTGTATTCACGGCAAAGATTTCGCTTGCCGCCAAAGCCGGTCGCTTAGGGATGAAGATTATTGTGTCGGGAGCAGATAAATCATAATCGCCCGAATCTTCTTTTTTGCTTATTTGCGAATAAGAAGAAAAAGCAATTACGATAAACAAGATGAATGGAAATACTTTTTTCATATTTCTGTCCTGTATAGACTTTTTTCAGTAAATTTGCTGCAAATTTATAAGCAGGTATAATTTTGCGCAATGGTGATTGATAACCATTTTTCATATATGGAAGCGAAAGAAAACAGAATTACTAAATCGGCGAAGCCAAATAATGATGAATCGGGTTGGGAAAAATATCGTCCTTATATTGAACTCCTGTCGAGAGTGAATAACAGTTGTGTATATGTTTGTTTGCTGCATGTGAAGTATTTGTTTATTTCTCCGAACTTTAAAAATGTGCTGGGATTGCCTTTCAATGAAAATATGAGCCTTGATGACAAAGGATTGTTAGTGGATCATTGCATACATACTGACGACTTGCCATTTCTTATAAGCTTGCAAAAAAGAGCCTTTGAATATGTCTTTCAACGACCGTATGCCGAACAATGCGATTACAAATATATTTTTGAATTTCGCGCAACGGGAGCTTCCGGAGAATATATTCGTGTAGTTTGTCAATATCAGATGCTTGAAACAAAAGAATCGGAGAAACCTCTTTTATTGCTCGGCGTCATGGACATTGCTCCGGATCAGGATTTGAAGGCGCCGGTAAAATTCAGGTTGGTAAATTTTAAAACAGGACAGATTGTCAACATACCTGTGATCGACAACCCGGACATCTCCCTTACCGTACGTGAAAAAGAAGTGCTTGCACTGGTAAATGACGGTATGATGAGCAAGGAAATTTCAAGCAAACTGTTTATCAGCGTGCATACCGTAAACAGGCATCGTCAGAATATTTTAGAAAAGATGAATGTCGATAATTTGTCGGAAGCAATAAACTATGCACGAAAATTGGGCTTGCTGGCATAAGTGAGGAGGAGAAAGACCGATTCAAAATTTTCGTACCTTTGCGACGTAAAACCCGAAAACAAACAGCAAATGGCAACGATCCTGTTTCACGATATTGTATACGGCCCCATTCGCAGCCGCCGTCTCGGCATTTCGCTGGGTGTGAATATTTCACCTTCCGACGGCAAACGCTGCACCTTCAACTGTATTTACTGCGAGTGCGGACTGAATGAAGAACGGCCGGCCACGGTCAGGGCACCACGACGCGACGAGGTGCGCGATGCACTGAAAGCAAAACTGTTGCAGATGAAGGCCACACATCTGACGCCCGACGTCGTCACGTTTTCGGGCAATGGCGAGCCGACGCTTCATCCCGCCTTTGCCGGGATTGTCGACGACACGCTCGCGTTGCGCGACAGTCTGTGTCCGCAGGCACGGGTCGCGGTGCTCTCCAATTCCACGATGATATGGAAAGACTCCGTTTTCGAGGCGTTGTGTCGTGTAGACGAAAACATCATGAAGCTCGATTCGGCCATTGATGCGCGCATGCGGCAGATCGATCAGCCCGCGCCGGCGGACTTTACGTGCGGACGCGTGATCGACCGGCTCGCACGTTTTGAAGGAAAGGTGATTATCCAGACGATTTTTCTGCGCGGCGAGCGCGATGGCGCCGTCGTCGACAATACGGGCGAAGCGGAAGTCGGGGCATGGCTCGATGCGCTGAAAAAAATCACTCCGCGCAAGGTGATGATATATACCGTCGACCGTGAAACGCCCGTGAAAACGCTCTGCAAGGTATCGGGCGAAGAACTGGAAACCATTGCCGCCCGCGTCAGGGCTGCCGGTTTCGAGGTTTCGGTTTCGGCATGAGCGGGGAAAGACGGTCGTTTCCGTCCACCGATTGCACGGATCCTTTTTATTCTGCGAAAATCCCTGTAACCGGAGGACGGCGCCGTGTGTCCGTGCGCATGATGGTTTACCTTCCGCTTTTGAGACCTTTCAGCGTATGGCAGACGTTGTCGCGCGTGTAGATGCGGAAGATGTAGATCCCGTCCTGCCACGACTGCGTGTAGAGGAACCGTTCCGGTCTGTCGAGCTGCAGACGCAGTTTTCCGTCAATGGAATACACTTCGATACGGGTTACGTGGTCCGCGCCCGCAATTTCCACCCGGTTTGTGAATACACCCGGATTCAGTGCGACCGTTTCCACGTCGACGGTTTCATTTGCGGCGGGCGAGATTTCCACCTTCGCGCTCAGTTCGCTTTCCTGGTTGCCGTACAGCACGGATACCTGATAGTAAGATGTCCGCTGCAAATCGTTCGGGTCGATATATCTGCGCATCGAGGCGGAAGCGGTGGTGATTCGCGTATCGTTGCGGTAGATATTGTAGCCGTTGACATCGGGGAAGGCGATGGGCGTCATGCTGTAGCGTGCGACGGGCATGCGTTCGACGGTGGTGGCGGCCTGCCGTTTTTCAGGTTTTGCCGTGCCCGGCGACATTGTGATCCCGGACGACGTGGTGGCATACACTGTCGGCAGATCTCCTTCGGCGGATGTGACGACGGCGGCCACAAAGAAGTTCATGTTGAAATCGTGATCGGATTCGTAGAGTGATTCCCAGTTTTTGCCGTCGTACGAATAGATGTCACCTTTTCCCGATACGGCCGGCCCGGCGTCGCAATATGCAGGATAGCCTCTCGGACTGTCGACGAAGAGTGATACGATCAGCGGACTGTTTCCGTCGATGACGAAAGGATTCGTGAGGGCGACGGTATTCGTTTCGCGATATGCCGGATCGGGTACGCTCTGTTCGTAAATTCTGTTTCCCTGTGCGATGTGTATTTTGTACGTATTGTTCCTTACCGGCATGAATTTGATGGCGGTAAGCGTTTTACGGTGCAGTGGTTCGATGTCGCCGCTTGTCCACATCTGTCCGAAGTAGAACGGTTTTTGCCTTCCGCTTTGATCTTCGTCCATCATGATCTGCGTATCGGCATTTTTTTCGCCCCAGTAGATGGTCTGTTCATACAGAGGAGGCTGCCACGATACGGCTACTTTGCCCGTGAGTGTAAATATGGCCGATACGTCCGAAGGCGTTTTGTATTCCTGCAGAAAAATGGAGCGGCTGACGGGTTCGGATTCCAGTCCGTTGTCGTAGATGGCCGATACGCTGAAATTGCGGTCGCCATATCCGGGCGAGTCGTCTTCGAAGAAGAGTTCACCGGTCTGGCCCGTTCGCCGGTTGTTGTTGTAGACGCAGTAGGCGGCCGGTTTTCCCGAAGCCGGCGCGTTCCACGTCAGCCGCACTTTTCTGTCGGCATAAACGATTCCCAGGTTGCGCGGCGCGGGCATGACGCCGGCATGATGACGTCCGGCGAGCGTCTGTGCTCCCGAACGGACCGGATCGAGCCATACATCCATGCGCGTGCTGTCGGACAGCGTGTAGCTGTTCCAGTGATAGCTCATCTTGCCGTACAGGTTGAGTCCGTTCGGGTCGGTGCAGGTCGAATTGCCGCCCGTCAGCGTCCCGACGATCAGTTTGTTTTCGTTGAACAGCGGTGCGCCCGACGATCCTTTTTCGGTGATGCCGTGTCCGTTGACGGTGGCATCGAAAACGACGTTCCAGTGTGCATTCTGTCCGCCTGTGATGCCGTCGAGCGATTCGAACGTGTAGTGCGACGCGGGGCTGAAGAACGTCGATATGACTTTATAGTCGCCTGCCGGATGGTGGATGCTTACTCCCTCGCGTGCCGACACGTCGCGGTTGTCCCATCCGTTGTAGTAGACGTTGTAGTTTTCGGGAATCATGCTGTTCAGCAGCAGCAGCAGGCCGTCGGAGTGACGTTCGATGTCGCTGACGGCAATTTTTTTGCAGCCGGTCATCGTTTTGGACGTCATCACCGCGGAGGAGCTGCAGCCTTCGCGTTCGTAGTGGAAATAGAAAATCCACTGTGCCATGTCGTCTTCCGATGCTTCGAGATTGTTGCTTCCGAACGAGCAGTGATGTGCGGTGAGGATATACGGTTTCAGGTCCTGAGCCGTGTTGTTTACCAGCGATGCGCTGCAGAGATATTCTCTCGAACCGATACGCTGCACCATCCGGCAGACGCCTTTTTTCTGGTTTTGCCAGGCGTCGCCTTCTTCGCAGTTCACGCCTACTTCGCACGCGGTGGCGCGAAGCGCTACTTCGCCGTTGCGAACCGAAAGATGGTTGTATCCGTACCCGATGCCGTCGATTTCGAGGCGTGGAGCTTCGCCCGAGGGGGGGGCTGCGTATTCGAGCGTAAGTGCGTCGCCGGCCACAAATTCGGAAGCAAACCGTCCGCCTCCGGGATTGGTACGGCTGGTATAGGCGCCCAGCAGATGCGTCTTTGCGGCGTTGTATATGAACAGTCTGCCGCCTTCGGGAATATGGAAATCGGAATAGTAGAGCATCAGTGCGATGGCTCCTTCTGCGCGCAGGGTCAGCTGCCAGATCTTTTCGCCGCCGGGCAGTGTATGCCATTCACCTGCGTCCGACGGGTTGAAATGTGCGTCGAGGATGATCCCGACGGCCGGCGGCAGTCCGCGGTTTTCCGTCTGCCATTCATCGGCGCTTTTGAGCGCTTCCACGTCGAAGGTGACGGGAATCTGCACGGCGGACGTGCTGCTTCGCAGCGCCGTAAACGAACGGAAACTGGGGGGAATTCCTCCCTCGCTGATTTGCGCAAACAGATCTGTCGCCTGCACGAACAGTACGGCAAGGCACACGATCCAATAACGAAAACGTATATTTTTATTCATCACATAAACAGATATAACCCAAAACTTGATGGCAAAGATACGTGAAATATCCGTAATCCGTTCGTCCGATACGCAAAAAAATGCGATTGTTTGGGTGAACGGGCGAAACAAAATGGCATCCGGCCGGCGCCGTGCCGAATCATACTTCACGTGGTCTGAAAATTGTGAGTTTAACGATAAACGATAAACTATGAGCGGATTCATCGTTCATCGTTCATCATTCATCGTTCACAAACCCATGCCGCGCACAGTATAACGCCTATTTCTTTCCCGCCAGCCACAGGCCGGACAGAATGAGCGCCGTTCCCAGTAAAATAAAGACCGTGAGATGCTCCGAGAGCACGATGGCGGCCGTCACAATCGTCACGACCGGCGAGAAGTAAAGATAACTGTTCGTCTTCACGATCCCCAGTTCGCGTATGGCCGAGTTCCACATCACGTAGCACAGCGACGAGGCGATCAGCCCCAGAAACAGCAAATTGCTCCATACGACCGTCCGCTGCAGTATTTCGACCTCGAAATGAAACGGTTCGAAAAAGAAACAGGGCGAAAGCGTCAGCAATCCGTACAGAAACAGTCGGCGGGTGATAAACAATGCGTTGTAGCTGCAACGAAGCTTCTTTACCAGCAGGCAGTAGACCGCCCAGCAGCAGATCGCGGAGAAAGCCAGAATATCGCCCAGGGGACTCATTTTAAGCACAAAATTACCATTCAGTATCACAAGCAAAACGCCTGCCATCGCCACCGCCGAACCCATCCTGAAGCCGCGCGACAGACGTTCGCCAAGCGCCAGATGCGACAGCACGGCCGAAATCAGCGGCACGGAGGCGCAAATCAGCGACACGTCCGTCGCCTGTGCATATATGAGCGCCGAATTTTCGGTCAGAAAATACAGCGAACCGCCGAATATGCCCATACCCGCAAAAAGCGCCTCGTCGTGCAGCGAACGAATGCGATGCGTACGCGGATAGAGGATCCACAGAAAAACGTAGCCCAGCAGAAAACGGTAAAACATAATCTCGGCCGGCGACAGTCCCTCGTTCAGCAATACTTTGGACGACACCATCGTCGTGCCCCATATCACGGTCGTAATTCCCGCCATGACATGATATGCGTAACCTTTATTCGCCATGATATCCGGCCTGAATATCGTTTTCACACCGCCGGCAAACTCATTCCCGTAATCTTGCGATACAGATCCAGCGCATACACGTCCGTCATGCCCGAAATGTAATCAAGCACGCACTGTATCTTGCCGTACACCGTCGCGGCATGCACATCGTACTGCTCCGGTATGCGGTTAAGCAGCAGCCTGCTGTACGACCTGTCCGGATTCATCACCGCCTCGATCAGCAAATCGATCAGCGAACTGAAAATATGATAACCCGCCAGCTCGATATCCAGCACTTCGTTCGAGATATAAATCTTCTTGAACGCCACTTCCGAACAGGCGCGATAAGCCTTTCCGACCATTTCATCCATCCCGTCGATCAGCGACCGGTCGTGGCATCCCGCCAGAATCCGCGCCTCGTTTTCCAAAAACACCCGCGTACACTCATCCACCAGCAGCCCGATGATGCACGAACGCAGATACGCAATCTGTTCATTCCGGTCGTCCACCATCCTCATCGTCCGCCGGATTCCCTCCAGCCGCTCGCCGGCAAAATACTGCATCATCAGTTCGATCGTTTCATCGCCCGTCAGAATACGCAACTTGTGCGCATCCTCTATATCCATAATCTGATAGCAGATATCATCCGCCGCCTCGACAAGATATACAAGCGGATAGCGGGCATAAATACCTTCCGGCGCGCAGATCTCGCGAATACCCAGCTCGCGCGCAATCTGCAGATACGTATCCTCTTCGGTCTGAAAAAATCCAAACTTCCCTTTCGTGGCAGACGTCGACGCGTGCGGATATTTGATGATGGAAGCCAGTGTGCTGTACGTAAGTGCAAAACCACCATTCCGCCGTCCGATAAACCGATGCGTCAGCAACCGCATCGCATTCGCATTGCCCTCGAAATGAATAAAATCCTCCCACCGTCCACCTTCCCGGCGCACATGCGCTTCAAGCGCTTTCCCGTTGCCCTCGCGAAAATACGCCGTAATCGCCCGCTCGCCCGAATGTCCGAACGGCGGATTACCCATGTCGTGCGCCAGACAGGCCGCCGAAACAATCGCACCGATCTCCGTAAAAGAAACATCCTCCTCCTCATACCTCTGCATCAGCCCCGCCGCCACATTGTTGCCCAGCGAACGACCGACGCACGATACCTCAAGACTGTGCGTCAAACGGTTGTGCACAAACACGCTTCCCGGCAGCGGAAACACCTGCGTCTTGTTCTGCAACCGTCTGAAAGGCGACGAAAACACCAGCCGATCATAATCCCGTTCGAAATTAGTACGCTCATGCCTGCGTTCGTGATACGCTTCAATCCCCAGACGCTTACCCGAAAGCAACCGTTTCCAGCTCATTTTTTCCATTTTCCGTAACTTTTAAGCTTGCAAAAATAACCATTTTCATTTGTTTTCAAAAAGAAACAGCGCCTCAAAAAAAATCAACCCC
>JAIRYD010000224.1 GCA_031267935.1 Tannerella sp. | reverse complement strand
ATGTTGCGCATGCCTGTCAGCGCCAGCGAATGTACGAAGGGAATGCTGCTGCGGTCGTTGTAGCCGTTGCGCAGCTGACGCAGGAAGAGAATCAGGGTGCCTTCGCTCAGGCAGTCCGCTTCGTCGAAAAGGATGACCAGCGGTTTGTCCGACTGCATGCAAAAACGTGTGAGTTCCGTTTTCAGCACCCGTACATAGTTCGTCAAATCGGCATCCCGGGCAAATCTGTCTCCGCCGGGTATATTCGAATATAAGAAATCGTCCTTCATGCAATTGATAATGGCAGGTATACCCTTTTCCGGGTCGGCTATGCCCTGTACGCCTTCCAGGGAACAGTAGAGCGCATAATATTTACCGCCTGCATTGAGGCGCTGCGTCAAATCTTTCAGGTAGGTGGTCTTGCCGCTCTGACGCGCGGCATGGATCACGAAATACTGCTTCATGTCAATCAGTTTCTCCACACCGTGCAGACGCGAGGAGGCTTCAATCATGTAGTGTTCGGTCCTGTTGCAGGGACCTGCCGTGTTAAAATATCGCATAATCGGTCTCAAGTTAATATCCTCGCAAATTTACGATTATTTTTCCGAATCCTGACATTTTCCTTTCATTTATTCCTCGGATGGTGGGCGACGATTTCGCGCCGGAGAAATTCGCGGTCGAGGTGCGTGTACAGTTCCGTAGTCGTGATTTTCTCGTGTCCGAGCATCATCTGAATGGCACGCAGATTGGCGCCGCCTTCCAGCAGATGCGTCGCAAATGAATGTCTGAACGTATGCGGACTGATGGTTTTCGCGATGCCTGCCAGTTCGGCATGCGTTTTGATGATATGAAATACCATTACGCGCGTCAACGCCGTCCCTCTGCCGTTGAGAAAAAGCGTATTTTCGAAGCCCTTCCTGACGGTAATTTTACGTCTGTCGTACAGATAATTACTTATCTCATGAAGTGCGCTTTCCGAAATTGGTACCAGCCGTCGTTTACTGCCCTTGCCTTCCACCGTGATAAATGCTTCTTCGAAATAAACGTCCGACAGTTTCATGCCGGTCAATTCCGAAACGCGCAGGCCGCAACTGTAAAGCACTTCCAGCATGGCACGGTTGCGCTGACCCTGTGGTTTGGAAAGGTCGATACTCGCCAGTATCCTGTCGATTTCACCGGAGGATAACACTTCAGGCAGTTTCATCCCGATCTTGGGCGACTCAAGCAATTCGGTAGGATCGGCAGGCAGGTAATCCTCCAATCTCAAAAAATGGTAAAACGACTTGATTCCCGAAATGATACGTGCCTGCGAACGCGGCGAAATACCCAGATCGCACAGTTGAGCCACAAATTGCTGTAAATCCGCATACGTGACCTTTAAAACGGAAATATTCGCTTCTTCAAGAAAATGACGCAATTTCTTCAAATCCTCGACATAAGCCTCTATCGTATTGGCCGACAGACTTTTTTCTAAAAGGAGATATGTCTTGTATTTACGCTCAATAAGGTTTTCGTCCATATTATTATCATATTCGGGCATTACGATGTCGGATTTTTTTTGCATCCCCGAATGCCATGCAAAGTAAGGAAGAGTTTTTGACTTGTCAATGATCGACGAAGAAAAAACAGCAAATCGAATAACCCGAAATCCCGAATGCAGGATTTCGAATTTCACTTTCCTCTCCGTTTTATTATTTTTCACTTCCGAATTTCGAGGTGCCAAATATTTTCCGTACCTTTGTGACTGCTATTTGAAAACATGTGGACAGATATTGCATGACGCTTGTAGAAAGGTTTTTGAAGTATGTATCGTTCGATACGCAGTCGGACGGAACGTCGACGACGCGCCCCAGTACGTCGGGGCAAACGGTTTTTGCCGAATATCTGGCGGATGAACTGACGGCCGTCGGACTGGAAGACGTTTTTCTCGACGGCAACGGTTGTCTCACGGCAACACTTCCGGCCCATGCAGCGCGCGACGGCGTCCCCGTCATCGGTTTTATTGCCCACATGGATACGAGTCCCGACATGCCGGGGCGCAATGTGAAACCTCATATCGTGCGATACACGGGCGGCGAACTTCGACTCAATGCAGAACCGTACATCGGCATGTCGCCTGCGATATTTCCTGAATTAAACGACTACATCGGTCAAGAACTGATCGTTACAGACGGCACAACATTGCTGGGCGCCGACGACAAGGCCGGGATTGCGGCCATCGTCTCGGCGATGCAATACCTGAAAGCACATCCCGAAATACCGCACGGAAAGGTGCGCATAGCCTTTACGCCTGACGAAGAAATAGGGCGTGGCGCGGACGACTTCGACGTGGCACGCTTCGGTTGCGAATGGGCATATACCGTCGACGGCGGCGAAACAGGCGAGCTGGAGTACGAGAATTTCAACGCCGCAATAGCCCGGATTACCATCACGGGACGCAATGTTCACCCCGGATATGCAAAAGGAAAAATGATCAATTCCACCCTCGTGGCAATGGCGCTGAATGCATGTTTGCCTGCGCAGCAATGCCCCGAAAACACAAGCGGTTACGAAGGATTTTATCATCTGACGCAGATCAATGGAACGGTGGAGAAAACGACCCTTACGTACCTCATCCGCGACCACGACAGTTTGTTGTTCGAAGACAAAAAACGCCATCTGCTGGACGTCGTGCGGCAACTGAACGAAAAATATCCCGACAGCATTCGCATCGACATCCGCGATCAGTATTATAATATGTACGCAATACTGTCGTCGCGCAGGGAAATCATCGAACTGGCAGCACAGGCGATGCAGTCCGTCGGTGTGACGCCACGCATCAGGCCCATACGCGGTGGAACGGACGGCGCACGCCTCTCGTTCGCCGGACTCCCCTGCCCCAACCTCTTCACAGGTGGACTGAACTTCCACGGACGATACGAATTCCTGCCCGTCCGTTCACTGGAAAAAAGCATGGAAACCGTGATTCGAATCATCCGGTCAGTGGAAGAAAAAATACATGAAACTATCAAATTATAAGAATAATATGAAAACAACTCCTTTTACAGCATTACATATTGCACTGGGTGCAAAAATGCACGAGTTCGCCGGATATAACATGCCTATCGAATATTCCGGCATTATCAATGAACATCTTGCCGTCTGCCGCAGCGCAGGCGTGTTCGACGTTTCACACATGGGTGAGTTTTGGGTCAAAGGACCTGCCGCACTTGACTTTATTCAGAGAGTGACGTCGAACGACGTATCCGTACTGCCCGTGGGCAAGGCGCAATACAGTTGCTTCCCGAATGACAGGGGCGGCATCGTGGACGACATCATCGTATATCACTACGAAGATGAAAAGTACCTGCTCGTCGTGAATGCGGCAAACATCGACAAGGACTGGGCATGGTGCACAAGCCACAACACGGCAGGCGCCGAACTCGAAAATGCCTCCGACCGCATGGGACAATTAGCCATACAAGGCCCCGGGGCCAAGGACATTCTGCAACGTCTTACGCCGGTCGACCTTTCGACAATTCCCTACTATGCCTTCACGACAGGCGAATTTGCCGGATGCCCGCACGTCATCATTTCCAATACGGGTTATACCGGTGCGGGAGGTTTCGAACTTTATTTCTATCCCGAAGAAGGGGTCCGTATCTGGAAAGCCATTTTCGAAGCCGGCCAGCCGGAAGGGATTGTGCCGGTCGGCCTGGGCGCGCGCGACACGCTTCGTCTCGAGATGGGTTATTGCCTCTACGGAAACGACATCGACGATACTACCTCGCCGATTGAAGCCGGACTGGGATGGATCACCAAATTTGTGAACGGGAAAGACTTCATCAACCGCGCGGAACTGGAACGGCAGAAAAAAGAAGGCGTGACCCGCAAACTTTGCGCTTTTGAATTGACCGAAAAAGGCATTCCTCGCCACGGCTATGAGATTGCGGACAGGGAAGGACAGGTGATTGGTACAGTGACGTCGGGCACCATGTCGCCACTCATGCGCAAAGGTATCGGTCTGGGCTACGTCCGGACGGAATATGCCGTCGCAGGAACGGACATCTGTATTCTGATACGCAACAAACCCGTCGAAGCCAAAGTCGTTAAACTTCCGTTTCGCAAATAAATGGTTGTAGACGTATGTTTTTCCCCGGCCTTGTATCCGTTCTATCACAGACCGGATGCCGTGGCCGTGATTGTCGATGTTTTTCGCGCCACGACGACGATCGCGGCAGCTTTCGAAAGCGGCGCACGCAGCATACGCCCTGTTGCGACGATCGAGGAGGCGGAGGCGTACAAGGCTGCCGGCCAGCTTGTCGGCGCCGAACGCCATGTGCGCCGCTGTGCTTTTGCCGACTTCGGGAACTCGCCGTTTGACTATACGCCCGCAAAAGTGGCGGGAAAAGACATCGTGTTCACTACTACCAATGGCACGAAGGCCATCAACTGCGCCTGCGGGACATATCGCATCGTGACGGGTGCATTCACCAATCTGCATGCCGTTGCGCACTACTGTATGGCTGCCGGGCGCGATGCAGTCGTACTCTGTTCGGGCTGGGAAGACAAAATCAATATCGAAGACACGCTTTTCGGCGGTGCGCTGGTCGAAGCATTGTTACCTGCCGGGTACCGGCCCGCCGGCGACGCGGCGCAGATTGCCCTGTCGCTCTGGGAGGAAGCAAAATCCGACCTGTTCGCCTATCTCGGACGGACGGAGCATGTTTCGCGCCTCCGGTCAAACGGACTGGAAAGCGACATCCCTTATTGTCTGACGCCGGACATCCTGTCGCTTGTCCCCGTCTATTCGGTGGAGACAGGCGTATTGATGCCGGAAAAGATGGCGAGATAAGGGAGTGTTCGAGGATGCAGGTCTTCACTTCTTTGCGAGTCGCATCCGCTCCCATGCCCATCCAGGTATCAGTCGCCAGAAGAAAACGAGCAGTGCATACCGGCGGTCGATGACGGCTATCCGTTTTTGCTTTTTCAAGGCTTTGACAATCAGTCGAGCGACGCGTCCGACTTCCATCAGCATGGGATAATGTTTGTTTCTGTCCAGCAACGGTGTCATCACAAAACCGGGACGGATATCGGTGAAGCGGATAGGCAGTTTCAGCGTATGAGCCAGTTGCGCCAAAGCCTCGATATAAGTGCTTTGAAAACGTTTCGACGCCGAATACGACGGCGCCACACTCATTCCTTTCGTGCCCGCCACGGAACTGATAACCGCAATATGCCCACCGTTCCGTTCCCTGAAAAAACGGAACGCAGTCGTGACCATCCGCACAAAACCTTCGACATTCGTATGAACCGTTTGCTCTTCGATGTCCGACTGCAGTTCCATGTTCTGCGCCCCGATCCCCGATGCCAGCAGAAACACATCCATCCCGTCCGTTTGCCGGATTAACCGAAGCAGGCCCTGCGATGCATCGGCGGCTGTCACATCCAATACTTCAATCGATACACGTTCAGGCGCCAATGCCTTCAACGACTTCAATTCCTCCTCACGCCGTCCGGCGACACCCAGTTGCCAGCCTTCGTTCAACAAGATTCCCGCTACTTCGCGCCCGATCCCCGACGTCGCACCTACAATAATCGCTTTTTTCATCACATACAATTTTATAACTCCTTTCAAATATAGGTATAATCGCGGGAATAACCAAATAAAAATGCCGCAAAACGATTTTTTATCAAAAAAAACTGCGGAGATATTCTTTTCAAGAGAAAAAATGTGTACCTTTGCAAGCCGATTATTATCAAAATATATTAAATTGTTAATTTTCAGCCTATTGTTGTTCCCGTGTATACGGGGAAGCATGAAAGTTGAAATATATTATTAATTAAAAAAGTTTTTAGCAGTGGACACTTTGAGTTATAAGACCATTTCTGCAAACAAAGCAACCGTGAACAAGGAGTGGGTTGTTGTAGACGCAACAGACCAGTCGTTGGGGCGTATTTGTTCGAAAGTCGCCAAACTTTTGCGCGGCAAATATAAGCCGAATTTCACGCCTCATGTTGATTGTGGTGATAATGTGATAATTATCAATGCAGATAAAGTCGTTCTGACAGGAAACAAGTGGAACGACCGTATTTATTTGAAATTTACCGGTTACCCCGGCGGACAGTACGCATATACCCCTGCGAGCCTGAAGGCCAAGGGAGAAGATCGCCTGTTTCGCAAGGTGGTGAAAGGCATGTTGCCGAAGAACCGTTTGGGAGATAAGTTGCTCAACAACATGCATGTGTATGCAGGTGGCGAGCACAAACACGAAGCGCAAATCCCCAAGTTTATCGATATAAATTCACTTAAATAACCTATGGAAGTAATAAATGCAATAGGGCGGCGTAAAGCAGCCGTAGCCCGTGTATACGTCAGCGATGGCAGCGGGAAGATCGTCATCAATCGTCGTGACTTGACGGAGTATTTTCCTTCTCCTATCTTGCAGTTTGTTGTCAAACAGCCTCTTTCGACTCTGAATGTAACCGAACAGTACGACGTCAAAGTCAACCTTTTCGGTGGAGGATTCAAAGGACAGTCCGAAGCGGTACGTTTGGCCATCACACGCGCACTGATTAAAATCAACCCCGAATTGAAACCGGCGTTGAAGGCTGAGGGCTTCGTTACGCGTGACCCGCGTTCCGTGGAACGCAAAAAACCGGGCAGACCGAAAGCCCGCAAGAGATTCCAGTTCAGCAAACGTTAATGTTTATTTGCGAGTCTTCTTGCAGGTAATAAGGCGTTTAGTATCTAAATCATCCGGATTCTACCGTGTGATCGGCAGACTACCGGGAGATTGTATTTATAAAAAAAGAATGTAAACGAAAAAAAAGAAAATGTCAAGAGTAACTTTTGAACAATTATTGGAAGCAGGCGTCCACTTCGGACACCTGAAACGCAAATGGAACCCCGGAATGGCTCCATACATCTTTATGGAACGTAACGGTATCCATATCATTGATTTGCACAAGACGGTCGCCAAGGTAGACGAAGCGGCCGAAGCATTGAAAAATCTGGCACACATGGGAAAGAAAATTCTCTTCGTCGCCACGAAAAAACAAGCCAAACAGATCGTGGCGGACAAGGCTTCGTCCATCGGCATGCCCTACGTCATCGAACGCTGGCCGGGCGGGATGCTGACCAACTTCCCCACCATCCGCAAGGCTGTAAAAAAAATGTCTAACATCGACAAGATGAGCAAGGACGGTACGTTTGACAACCTCTCCAAAAGAGAAAAACTTCAGATTACGCGCCAGCGGGCCAAACTGGAAAAAACGCTCGGTTCGATTGAAGACATGAACCGCCTGCCTGCAGCTCTTTTTGTCATCGACGTGCTGAAAGAACATATCGCCGTCAGTGAAGCCAACAGGCTGGGTATTCCCGTGTTCGCAATGGTCGACACCAATTCGGACCCCTCCAGTGTCGAGTTTGTGATTCCTTCTAACGACGATGCCAGCAAATCCATCGAACTGATTTTGGGGGTCGTGAGTGAATCCATCCGCGAAGGTCTCCTCGAAGCCAAAGCCGCAGGCAAGGAAAGCAACCAGGAAGAAGAAGACACCACCACCGGCGAAACGTCTGGAAGAGAACGCAGAACAAGGTCTTCTGCTAAAAAGCGCACTATCAAGGAAGAAGACGAAGCGCTCAACGCAGCCGTCATCTCGAAAATCGCAAAAGATCTGGAAGAAAGCGAAGAATAAGATAATGTAAAGATAAAAACAAAGGATTAAACCATTAAACTACAATAATATGGCAGTTACAATGAATGATATCACTCATTTGCGGAAAATGAGTGGCGCCGGAATGATGGATTGCAAGCACGCTTTGGAAGAAGCGGACAACGACTTCGAGAAGGCGATGGAAATTATCCGTAAAAAAGGTCAGGCCGTAGCAGCGAAGCGTTCCGATCGAGAAGCATCCGAAGGTTGCGTACTGGCCGCACACAAGGACGGTTTTGCCGCCATCGTGGCGCTCAAGTGCGAAACCGATTTCGTAGCCAAAAACAGCGAGTTTATCGCATTGACACAGAGCATATTGGATGCAGCTATGGCACAGAAGCCGGCTGCGCTTCAGGAGTTGCAGGACACGCCGTTGAGCGACGGCCGCTCCGTCGACAATCACATTACCGACCGCATTGGCGTGACCGGCGAAAAAATGGAACTGGGATTCTACGAATTTGTGAACGGAGCTTCGGCAATGTCTTATATCCACCCGGGGAACAAACTGGCTACCGTCGTGGCTTTCAACGGCACGATCGAATACCAGCCCGCGCGCGACGTAGCAATGCAGATTGCCGCCATGAACCCCGTGGCAGTGACCCCCGAAGAAGTTTCGCAAAAAGTGGTCGATACCGAAATGGAAATTGCCCGCGACAAAGCACGGCAGGCCGGGAAACCCGAAAACCTGCTCGACCGCATTGCCGAAGGCGCACTGCAGAAATTTTACAAAGAGAACACCCTGTTGCAGCAGGATTTTGTAAAGGATGACAAAATCACGATTCGCCAATATCTCCAGCAACAGGATAAGGCGCTTACAGTAATGGCTTTCAAACGCGTCACCCTGAATGTAGAGTAAGTAATTTTTGTTTTCATAACTCAAAAAGGTTGTCTGTTTTTTGCAGAGAACCTTTTTTTATTTATTTTTGCACAAAAAATTATCTTTGGTTTTTCTAAGAACGAAACCCGTCGGCGAGACAGACGAGGAACTATTGGACCGTTACAGGGCCACAAATCGGACGGATCATCTGGGAAGTCTGTACGACCGTTATATTCCGCTTGTATACGGTCTGAGTCTCAAATATCTGCAAAATGAAAGCGATGCGCAGGATGCCGTAATGCAACTGTTTGAAGAACTGATTTCAAAAGTATTGCAGCACGATATCCGTGATTTTCGCACGTGGCTCTACAGCGTAGCGCGCAACCATTGCCTGCAAATCTTGCGCCGTCAGACAAACACGATTCAAGTGGAACTGTATCCCGATTTTATGGAATCGGATGAAAGTCTGCATCTATTCGATGACGACGAAGACAATGAACGCCTTCCCGCCCTGCAGAAATGCCTGGAAAAGTTGCCCGAACCCCAACAAAGATCTGTACAGCTTTTCTTTATGGAAGAATGCTCGTATGCCGACATTGCCGACGCCACCGGGTACTCGCTGAAAAGCGTAAAAAGCTATATCCAGAACGGGAAGCGAAACCTGAAAATATGTATAGAACAAACAACAAAATAACAATGAATCTGTTAGACTACATACAGGGGCGTCGGAAAGGAAAGCCTGCACATCGCCTCGAACGGGAAGCGATGCGCGACCGTTTTCTGGCAGAAGCATTGGAGGGATATGACGCGGTCGACGGCAACCATGTCCGTCGGATCGCATCACTGCGCAGGAAATTGTCGGCGAGGACGCGGCGCGGCGACCGGACGAAAATGTATACCGGTATCGCTGCCGGCTTGCTGATTTTCCTTGCTGCCGGCAGTTATTTTCTGGTAAATTACGAATTTGAAAATTTTGTGGTACAGAGCGAATTGCCCGAAAAAGCGGATGTCGTGGAAGCGGACGAATATGCAGATTTATCCGCACCGGCTGCACCCATGTCCGCACCGGCTGCACGGGTTGAAAAACCGCTGCCGCCTGTCGCCCGGCAACCGGATGCGGCGGTAGCCAGAAAAATGAACGCGGCCGAAAGTGCGGAAGTGGAGGATCACATATCTCATGAAGCGGACGAAAACGTGAACAATCGCCGCACGACATCGCCGACGCCGTATCCCGCAATCGGCATGGAGGAATACAGGAAATACCTGCAGGAAGCGCTGGTACGCCGGACGACAGGCGAGTGCGCCGGGGTGAAAGGCATCGTCAGGGTCGAATTTAATATTGACGACACGGGCAAACCGTATCACTTCCGCGTCAGGAAAAAACTTTGCGACGAGGCCGACAGAGAAGCCATTCGTCTGATCGAAAACGGCAGTACGTGGATCGGCGACAGGCGACAGACAGTAACGGTCGACGTTTTATTTTAAACATAATACAGTATTTTACGCATGAATACACATTCTTTTTCCCATATCCGGGGTACAAATCTGAAGGTTTTGGCCTGCGGCGTATGCGCAGTCTTCTGGTCGTTCGGTTGCAGCCCGAACGGCAGACGCAGTGCGGAGGCCCCCGAACCCGTCGCGGCCGCAGATACGACGACGGCCGTCGTGTGTGACACGCTGGCTGAAATAAGCCGGCTGTCGGCCGAGATTCTCGAAGATTTCCCGTGCTGGACGATCGATTCGGCGGGCTGTGAGGGTGTGACGGACGGCGTGGCGCGTTTCAAAATAAAGGGGCGCGCCACGGAAAAGGTGCCGGCGCGTACCATGCGCATACAGTCCGACACGGCGACAACCCGCATCCTGTCGTATATCATCCTGCGTGATATGGAGAAAGGGAAGCCTTTTGCATTCGACGCGCTCTGCATCCCTGATGCGGGAACGGTCGTGATCTGTCCCGACCGTCGCGACGGCGAGCACGAAGACGACGAGATCGACCTGATTCTTGTTTCGAAACGCGACCTCCGGCTGCGGGCGCTCGACTACGACGACGGTCCCCTGCTCACCGTTCCGGCTGCGACTGGCGTCAATCCCGGCAACAAAAAAAGACCCGGCGACAAGAAGACGCCGGAAGGGATTTTTTCCGTCTACGCCATTCATGACGCGTCGGAATGGGATTATGATTTCCACGACGGGAAGGGACGGATAAAGGGTTGCTACGGAAAGTATTTCGTGCGATTCAGAGAGCATTACCACATCGGCATACACGGTACGCACCGGCCCGAAACGGTAGGTTCGCGCGCTACGGAAGCCTGCGTGCGCCTGCGAAACGAAGATATCGAGCGCATCGTCCCGATGATCTCCGTTTCGGAAACGCTGATTGCCGTCACGCCGGCTTACGAGGATGTCATCGCCCGGTGAAGACCGGATGACGGCGTTTCCTCAAAAGTACAGATGCCCCGGGATATAGTGCACATGTACTTTTGATTTCAAGTTGTTGCATACGTCACGGACATTTTGCGACAGTTTGAATTGAAAATCGGCGAAGTCAAAAGCCCATTTCTATTCGACGGACAGCAGGAAGGCGTATTCCATGGCGCGGGTCTTCATCTGTTCGAACCGTCCCGACGCGCCGCCGTGACCGGCATTCATGTTGCAGTACAGGTAGAGTTTGTTGCGATCCGTTTTCGTGGCGCGCAGTTTGGCTACCCACTTGACCGGTTCCCAGTACTGAACTTGCGAATCCCAGAAGCTTGCCGTGACGAGCATGTGCGGATAGTGCTGCGCCTTTACCCGGTCGTAGGGTGAATAGCTCAGCATGTAGTCGTAGTATGTTTTTTCTGCCGGATTGCCCCATTCATCCCATTCGAAGGTTGTCAGCGGGATGGTTTCGTCGAGCATGGTGCTGACGATGTCTACAAAAGGTACGCCTGCGACGATGGCTTTGTACAGTTGCGGTTCCATGTTCGCGATGGCGCCCATCAGCAGTCCGCCTGCGCTGCGTCCGGTCGCGTACAGTGTGGAAGGCGAGGTGTATTTTTCGCGGATCAGATGGCGGGCGCAGTCGTTGAAGTCGGTGAAGGTATTTATTTTTTTGAGCAGTTTTCCGTTTTCGTACCATTCGCGTCCCATTTCGCTGCCGCCGCGCGTGTGTGCGATTGCATAGGCAAAACCTCTGTCCAGCAGGCTGAGAATATACGGGTTGAACGATGGTGCGGAAGACGTGCCGTAGGCGCCGTAGGAGTAGAGTAGCAGTCGGGCGCCGCCGTCCTGCCGGAAACCTTTTCTGTATACGATGGATATGGGCACTTGTGTTCCGTCGCCGGCCGTGGCCCAGAGGCGCCGGGATTCGTAGTTGTGTTTGTCGAATCCGCCCAGCACGGTCGTTTCTTTGAGCAGCGTGATTTTTTTTGTACGCATGTTGTAGGTGCAGACCGAGTTGGGGGTGGTCAGGGACGAGTAGTTGTATCGCAGTTCGTCCGATTCCGGCACGTCGTTGCCGGCGAACGAGGCGGTGTATACTTCTTCGGCGAAAGGGACTGACTGTTCCGAGCCGTCCTTGAGGTCGACGATGCGGATGTGCGGCAGTCCGTTTTTCTGCTCGGCGACGGCCAGGTGCTCGTCGAAGAGGACAAATGAGCCGAGCAGCACGTCGGTGCGATGCGGTATTACTTCCGTCCAGCGAGTTTCCGCGGTGGCATCGCCGGTTGTTTTCATCAGTTTGAAGTTCAGTGCATTTCTGTTGGAGCGGATATAGAACGAACGGCCGATATGGTCGATGTCGTACAAGTGTCCGTGTGCGCGCGGACTGAACGTGACGAATGTGCCGTCCGGACGGTCGGCGTCGAGTATCTGCGTTTCGTTTGTCAACGTCTGGCGGGAGGTTATCGTGATGTATTTTTTGCTTTGCGTCTTGCCGAGCTGCATGTTGAAGGTGGGATCCGACTCTTCGTAGCAGAGCGTGTTGTCGGCGTCGCCGATTTTATGCCTGTATACGCGATAGTTGCGCAGCCGTCCGGGTTCTTTGGTTGTATAAAACACTGTTTTGCTGTCGTTGGCCCAGACCATGTCGCCTGCCGTGTCGGCGACGGGCGCTTCGAGCAGGTTGCCCGTGGCGAGGTCGACGAAATGTATTGCATAGTTGCGTCGGCCGACGAAATCGACTGCATAGGCCATGCGGCTGTTGTCGGGGCTGATCACCGGACGCCCCGTCTGGCAGTATGCACGCCCTTCGGCCAGCATGTTCACGTCGAGCAGCACTTCGTCTGCCGCCCCTTCGCGGTCTCTGCGCCGATAGTATACGGGATATTCCTTTCCTTCCTCGAAGGTCTGCCAGTAGAGGTAGCCGTTACTCGGGGCGGGCGCCGAGGTTTCGTGCGGTTCCGTGCGCGCCTTCATTTCTTCAAACAGTTGTGTGCGAAGGTTGTCCGTGTGCGCCGTTTCTGCCTCGCGGTAGGCGTTTTCGGCATGCAGATAGTTCAGTACGTCCTGCGTGTGTGCATCGGGCACGGCCGCGGTCTTCTGTGCGTCGCTCAAACGTATCCACTGATAATTGTCGACGCGCGCTTTTCCACGTTCCGAAAACGTGTAGGGAATCACTTTTGCTACAGGCGGTTCCACCGTCTGCCGGCAGCCGCACATACTTACGGCGGCAAGCATAAAAATCATTTTTTTCATTGCTAAATATTTAAAAGTTATGTCATGTCAAAACGTGTTGCGGCGCATACGCAACTTTTCTTCCGCCGCATGCCCGGCAAATGTATGAAAAAAATTCATGCCGGCGCATATCGGGTGCATTTCAAATTGTCGCCGCGAAGCGATCCGTCAGTTTTCAATTCGTTTGCCCCGAAAATCCAATGGAAGTTTGCCGCCGTATAAACAAATAACCCTATCTTTGCGCCTGTTTTGAAAAATGAATTATTGACATGTTTGAAATTTTTGAAGTCTATCCGTGGCTGCTGCCGGTCGTCATCTTCGTCGGCCGCATTTGCGATGTGACACTGGGCACGCTGCGCATCATTTTTGTCTCGAAAGGTGAACGGCAAAAAGCGCCTGTTGTCGGTTTTTTCGAAGTTTTTATATGGGTGGTTATCATTTCGCAGATATTTTCCCATGCCAACAGTCTGATCGCCTACATTGCCTATGCGGGAGGATATGCGGCGGGTAATTTTATCGGCATACTGGTCGAAAATAAGATTGCGTTCGGATTCGTGCTGTTCCGCATTTACACGAAAAATGATGGCCACAAGCTGGCGAAGATACTGAATGCAAATAATATCGGCTCTACTTTTATCAAGGGCGAAGGCGCCATTTCGGAGGTGGATATTATCGAAACGGTGATCAATCGTAAACAGCACCAGAAAGTCCGGCAAATCATCGACGATTTTGATCCGAAGGCGTTCTATCTTGTGGAAGATATTCGGTCGAAACAGAAAGGTATTTTCGGGATTAACTCGTCTGCGGGACTGCCGAGGCTGGGGAAGTGAACGATGAACTTCTTTAACGATGAACGATGAACTATGAACGATGAACTATGAACGATGAACGGGGGGCCTCGCAATAGCAGGAATACCGTCGTCATTTGCGAGATCCCATCCCAGCTTCGCCGGGAAAAAAAGGGGGATGACGTTTGGAGGTTGGCTGTAATGGCATTGTTTGCCGGCGCAGGCTTGCAGCCTGTACCGTATTGCCCCTTCTTGACAGGCACG
>JAIRYD010000218.1 GCA_031267935.1 Tannerella sp. | reverse complement strand
TACGACGGCCGCGCACGCATGAAGGGTAAATATGACAAACCAAATCCGTTTCATCAGTAACATGTATAACTGCGGAACGGACAATAAATTGTGTGGAAGGGGAGATAAAATTCATGATTCCCGAATGACTTTGTGGCAGCGGTATTGTAAAAGAAGGGTTATATGAACGTCCTTAACGATGAACGATGAACGATGAACGATGAACGTCATTATACTGTGCGCGGCATGGTTTTGTGCATTGCACGCGGAAAGCCGGATCCCGTCATTACGAACGCGGTGAAGTAGAGACGGGGCGCGCCCCGTCTCTACGTGCCTCGCAAAGACGGTACGAATCTCTCCTTTTCGGCCTGTCCCGCTGATATTACAACAAAGCATATACGACGTCATTGCGACTGCGAGGAACGAAGCAGGAAGCAATCCGGGCGGCATAGTGACCGGATTGCTTCGTACCTCGCAATGACGGCGCGAATCTCGCCTTTTCGGCCTTTCCCGCTGATATTACAACAAAGCATATACGACGTCATTGCGAACGCAGTGAAGCAATCCAGGCGGCATAATGACTGGATTGCTTCGTGCCTCGCAATGACGGCGCGAATCTCGCTTTTTCGGCCTTTCCCGCCGGCATTATAATAAAGTATATACGACGTCATTGCGAACGCGGTGAAGTAGAGACGGGGCAGACCGCAATGACGATGAATAACAATGGTTCATATCCCGTGCCGTCAGGTACGGAATGTCGGTAGAAAACGCCGGATGCCCGTCCATCCCCGTGCCGTAAGGTACGGAATGTGGTAACCGTCACATCGCGTACCTGACGGCACGCGGAAAACGGGTTGCGGTCGATTTTCTACCGACATATTGTCCCCGTCGGGACAGAGAAATCTTATATCGAACTCAGGTTCACCGTTCATAGTTACTGACGTTCATCGTTCATAGTTCATCGTTCATAGTTACTGACGTTCATCGTTCATAGTTCATAGTTAATAAAGAAACCTACGGTATGATGACGGCGGTGATCGTCGTCCACGGCCCTTTCACGCCGCGCGTGTTTTGCCAGCGGAAGGCGGCGAAGAGCCATTTGCCGCGCTCGGCGCCGGCGAAGGTGATGCGCAGCGGGGAGTGGGTGGCGAATTCGCTGCGTTCGAGTTCCGTCCAGTCGAGGGGCTGCAGGGGGCTGTCGGACACTTTGAGCGCCGCCTCCATGCCGTGGACGCCGAAGGGTTTGGCGCGTCCGGTCAGGGAGGTGAACTTGAATTCGACCACGCCGGGCGAAGGTGTGAGGACGGTCACGACGGGTGTTTCTTCCGGGTCGGGCCTCGGAGTGGGATGACGGTCGTGGGTGGGCAGATTCATCGCCTTCAGTTCGTCGACGGTGACGTTCGGGTTGTGAATGAGCTGTCCCTGAATGAAGGGGCGCAGTACGGCCTCGAGTTTCACGCGTGTAAGATTGCGCCGGCTGATGGCGGCGGAGGTACGCGTTTCGGGGTTTTCGGATACGGCGACTGCCGCGTTGAAGTCGGCGATCGGCTGGTCGAGTCTGGATATTGCCGCTTTGGAAATATCCCAGGCAGTCTGGTTGGACGTGGCCTGCACGTAGATGTCGTGCGTCATCAGTTGAAACTCCAGTACGTTGGAAGGCAGATAATTTCTTCTGTGCATAATTCTTTGATTTTTAGTGATTAATTATTCATGTTTTGCGTGATGGAAGCGATTTTTCGCATGCAGAAAAAGTTTTTTCGCGTGCAAAAAAACTTTTTTGTCGTGACAAAAGACTCTTTTTGCATGACAAAAGACTTTTTTATCGTGACAAAAGACTCTTTTTGCGTGACAAAAGACTTTTTTTGCATGACAAAAGACTCTTTTTGCGTGACAAAAGACTTTTTTTGCGTGACAGAAGACTTTTTTGTCGTGACAAAAGACTCTTTTTGCGTGACAGAAAAGTCTTTTTCCGCGGTCGGCGAGGCTTTCGCGTGGCGGGGGATGAGGTATGTGACGACATTCGGATGCATTTCCGGTCTGTGTTTTACTATATTTTCGGATGTATTATCAATTACGGGGACAAAAATATGTGTATTTATTCTACCGTACAATTTTTTTGCGATGTTTTTTTCATTTTTTTTCGGCGATGCGATGACGACCGGGTTTTTATCCTTCCGATTTCGTATCTTTGCATCCGGAAAAAAGCGGATGATGATGAAAATAGGAACTGTCGATCTTGGGGAACGTCCGGTGCTGCTGGCGCCGATGGAGGATGTGACGGATGTTTCGTTTCGGCTGATGTGCAGGCGTTTCGGAGCGGATATGGTGTATACGGAGTTTGTTTCGAGCGAGGCGCTGATACGTCATGCGGGCCGTACGCGTGCGAAGCTGGCGGTGTCGGCCGGGGAACGTCCCGTGGCGGTACAGATCTACGGTCGCGACGTGGCGGCGATGGTGGAGGCGGCCCGTATCTGCGAGGCGGGGCAGCCGGATCTGATCGATATCAATTTCGGCTGTCCGGTCAGGAAGGTGGCGGGCAGGGGCGCCGGTGCGGGGATGCTGCGCGACATACCGCAGATGCTGCGTATCACGCGCGAGGTGGTGAAGGCGGTGCGTCTGCCGGTGACGGTCAAGACGCGCCTCGGGTGGGATGCGGACAGTACGGTCATCGTCGAGCTGGCCGAAGGGCTGCAGGACTGCGGCATTGCGGCGCTCACGATACACGGACGCACGCGGGCGCAGATGTATGCGGGCGAGGCGGACTGGACGCTGATCGGCGAAGTGAAAAACAATCCGCGCATGCACGTCCCGATCATCGGCAACGGCGACATCGCGTCGGCGGAGACGTGCCGCGAACGCTTCGAGCGTTACGGCGTCGACGGCGTGATGATCGGTCGCGGAAGCATCGGCCAGCCGTGGATATTCAGCGAGATCAGGCATTTTCTGCGTACGGGCCGCGCCCTGCCGGCACAGCCGTTTGCATGGTATCTGGACATACTGCGGCAGCAGGTGCGGCAGAGCGTCGAACGGCTCGACGAGCGCCGCGGCATCCTGCATGTCCGCCGTCACCTGGCGGCGACGCCCCTGTTCAAGGGCATCCCCGACTTCAGGCCCGTGCGCGTGGCGATGCTCCGCGCCGAAACGGTCGGACAGCTGTTCGGGATATTTGACCTCATTGAAGGCATGATGAACGATGAACGATGAATCCGGCACTTTTATTCAAACACGGAGTACACGGAGCACACAAAGAGAACAGCCGGTTGAAAATAGCGCACGAGATGCGGAAAAGCATCCCTGCGCATCGGAAAACGAAATGATATATACTTCACGCGGTCTGAAATTGCGAGTTTAACGATGAACTATGACCGGATTCATCGTTCATCGTTCATCGTTAATGACGTTCATCGTTAAAGCCGTTTTTCGGTCAGATACTGCCAGAAGCGGGCGGGCATGTTCCGGCGCTGCAGGCGCGGATTGATGCGCTGCCGGATGGCGATGGCGTCGAAATAGCCTTTCCAGAGGCGCTGAAACAGTTTTTCGTCTTCGGCCATCAGCGATTCGTGCAGTATGCCGCTCAGCAGACGGTCGTCGTCCGTAAAAGTGATTTCGCACGTTTCGTGCAGGTTGTAGAAGTAGCCGTATTTCCGTTTCAGGTCGTAGATCACCCACTGCTGGTCGGCAAAGCGGTCGGCGAAGTGACCGACGGCCGGCGGCAGCGCGTTGCAGACCGGTCGCACGGGGGCGAAAAAGAGGCCGTCCGCCGTCTTCTGAAAGCGCACGAACTGTTTGATGTACTGCACCTCGTGCAATACTCTGCGGGCTGTTTTGCTGACTTCGAGCACGTCGCGGTCGCCGAAATTCCACGCGATGGAATGCGTATGGTCGAAAGATTTGCAGATGTATCGAAACAGCAGTTCGTCGCTGCCGTCCTCTTCCGACAGCCAGACGTACACCAGCATCCGGCACACGTTTTCTCCGAGCCTGGCCGGCAGCGCCGACCAAACGCGCGCCGCATGCGCGCCGTCGGTGACGATCGTGCGGCAGCCGTCCGTGAACAGTGGCGCGCCGTCGCCTGTCTTCAGCAGTCTGTCGGGGAAAATCCTGCCGGCGTAGGCATCGAAAACGGCCGACAGCAGTCCGTCGAATGTCCTGTCGTAGAAAAATACCGTCATTGCCGTCAGTCGGGAAAAAGGATGTGAAGCTGCCGGCGGTCGTGTGTCATGTCCCGTTTTTTCGGTTCCGTCAGCGCCCGTCGGACGTATTCGGGCGATACGTCCTGAACGGTCTGCACGGGCAGTTCGCGGCAGGTGATGAAATACTGCGCCTTTTTCATCACCAGTCCGATTTTTTTCAGTTGCGCGGAAGTCAGCCGTCCGTAGCGTCTGGCGGCGACGACCAGTCCGGCCGATTTCACGCCGAGGCCCGGCACGCGCAGCAGCGTGGCATAGTCGGCCGTATTGACGTCTACCGGGAAACATTCCGGATGACGCAGCGCCCATGCCAGTTTGGGATCGATGTCCGTTTCGAGGTCGGGGTGCAGGTCGTCGACCAGTTCGTCCGCGCGAAATTCGTAGAACCGCATCAGCCAGTCGGCCTGATACAGCCGGTTTTCGCGCACGAGCGGCGCCTGACGGACGGCGGGCAGACGCGCATCGTACGTGTTGACGGGTATGTATCCCGAATAGTACACCCGTTTCATGCTCGGCCGCCTGTAGAGCGCCGACGAAACGCGCAGTATGTCGCGGTCCGTTTCGGGCGTGGCGCCGACGATCATCTGCGTGCTCTGTCCGGCCGGGACGAAGCGCGGCGCGTGGCGGAACCGCTGCCGCTCCTCGAGGCTGGCGAGCATGCCCTGCTGGATATACCGCATGGGAGCGAACACGCTCCGGTAGTCCTTTTCGGGCGCCAGGAGCTTGAGATTTTGCTCGTCGGGTATTTCGAGATTCACGCTCATGCGGTCGGCATACATCCCGCCCTGCGCCACCAGTTCGCGGCTGCATCCGGGGATGCTCTTCAGATGGATGTATCCGTTGAAGCGGTGCTGCTTGCGCAGATCGCTGACGACGCGCACCATGCGTTCCATCGTGTAGTCGGGACTGCGCACCACGCCCGAACTGAGAAACAGCCCCTCGATATAGTTGCGGCGGTAAAATTCGACGGTCAGCTCGACCAGCTCGCCGACGGAGAACGTCGTGCGCCGCAGATCGTTGCTCCGCCGGTTGATGCAGTAGGCGCAATCGTAGATGCAGTGATTCGTAAGCATGATCTTGAGCAGCGAAACGCACCGTCCGTCGTCCGTAAAACTGTGGCAGATCCCCATCCCGCCAACCGTATTGCCGACTCCGCCCGCACGATTGCGCCGGACCGTACCGCTGGAAGCGCACGAAACATCGTATTTCGCCGATTCCGCCAGAATTTTAAGCTTTTCCAGTACCGTTTCGTTCATACTCCCGCAAAGGAACGTCTTTTTGCGCAGATCCGGAACGCGGAACGAGAAGAAATATGCGGAATGTTGAAAAAAAGAAGGGCGGATACTTTTCATGCATACCGTGCGCGGCAGGTTTTTTGAACTATGAACGATGAACGATGAACTGTGAATCCGGTCATCGTTCATCGTTTATCGCTCACCCTCCCCCATTCATAGTTCATAAAATATCCATCAGGCGTTGGATATTTCAGGCTTGAAAAGCCGGATTTCCATAACCGCAGGTAAGCGCAGCGCAGCCTGCGGCAGAAACGTGACTCGCCGTGTCCCGACTGCCTGAAAGGCAGGACGGCGCGGTAATAGCGAGTCCTGCCTTTCAGGCAGCAGGAAGTGTGTTGCCATCCCGTCCGCAGGCTGCGCTGCGCTTACCCGCGGTTATGGAAATCTAACCCTTCGGGTTATAGGGATCACTGATTTTGATGCGGTTGCCCTCTAAAACTCCGGACGGGTGCAATGATGAAAAACGACAATTTCGAATGCACCCTTTTCATATCTCGAATCGAATCACTATCTTTGTCCCCCGAAATCATCATTTAAATTTACGAAATATGAAAAACATTTTCATTCTTTTTTTTAGCGGCATACTGCTGCTGGCGGCATGCAAAAATACGTCCCGTCCTGACGTTCACATCGATTCCGTGGCTTCGGCGAAGGGCACGGAAGTCTTCCGGCCGGACTGGGACAATATCGCAACCCACTATCGCTTTCCCGAATGGTTTGTCGATGCCAAGTTCGGCATCTTCATCCACTGGGGCGCATACGCCGTACCCGCGTTCGGCTCGGAATGGTATCCGCGCAACATGTATCAGAAAGATTCAAAAGAATTTGAACATCACGTGGCCACATACGGCGAACATACGCAGTTCGGATACAAGGACTTCATCCCGATGTTCAGGGCCGAACGGTTCGACGCAACCGAATGGGCGGCGCTCTTCCGCGAAGCAGGCGCGAAATATGTGGTTCCCGTCGCCGAACATCACGACGGTTTTGCCATGTATGCCAGCGACCTGAACAAATGGAACTCCGTACAGACGGGACCGAAAAAAGACATCGTCGGACTGCTCAAGCAGGCCGTCGAAGCCGAGGGCCTTGTCTTCGGCCTCTCCACGCACCGCGCCGAAAACGCCTGGTTCTACAACGGCGGCATGGAATTTCCCTCCGACGTGCAGGACACGACCATCACGCTCTACGGTCGCCGCTATCAGCGGGAAACATATACCGAAGACTTCGCACGCGAATGGCTGGCACATACTTACGAACTGATTGACAAATACGAACCGAAACTGATCTGGTTCGACTGGACGGTCAACAATCAGACGCTCATGCCCTACTTCAACAGATTCATGGCATACTACTACAACAACGCGCTGGACTGGAACACGCAGGTGGTCGTCAACACCAAACAGGGCTACCCCACCAATGTGCAGGTATGGGACGTGGAACGCGGCAAGTCGGACAAGATGATGAAATTTCCCTGGCAAACAGACACTTCTGTCGGTAAAAAGTCGTGGTCGTACATCGACGGCGAAGAAAACAAAACACCCGGACAGATCGTACACGACCTGATCGACATCGTCAGCAAGAACGGCAACCTCCTGCTCAACATCGGACCGAAAGCCGACGGAACCATCACCGACGAACAGAAATCCGTCCTCCTCACGATTGGCAAATGGCTGAAAATAAACGGCGAAGCAATATACGGCACGCGCTGCTGGAAAAAATTCGGCGAAGGCGAAACCGAATCGACCAAAGGCTCGTTTACCGACAACACTGCCACGATCTACACCTCGCAGGACATCCGCTTCACGACGAAAGGCAACGACTTGTACGTCATCGCGCTAAACTGGGGCGAGAAAGACCTGCTCGTGAAATCGCTGAACCGCGAAGCCGTTGCGGATGCCAAAATACTGAAAGTGCAGATGCTGGGTTCGGACGAACAGATCGCCTGGACACAGACGGACGAAGGACTGAAACTGTCGTTCCCCAGCGCCAGACCGTGCGAATATGCCTGCGTGTTCAAGATTTCGAGCGACAAGGCCCTCGGCGAAAACCTGCCCTCCGAAGCATCCGACGAAGTACTGAAGCACGGTTCCTAATCACATACATTAATATATATGGAATACAGGGAAATCGGAAAAACGGGCATGCGCATATCCAACCTCAGCTTCGGCGCCTCGTCGCTGGGAGGCGTTTTTCATTCGCTCAAAGAAGAAGACGGCATCAAGGCCGTTCACACGGCGGTAGATCACGGCATCAATTTCATCGACGTATCGCCCTACTACGGCTATATGAAAGCCGAAATTGTCCTGGGCAAAGCGCTGCGCGACATCGAACGAAACCGTTATTACCTCTCGACCAAAGTAGGCCGCTATGGAAAAGACGGCGTCAACTACTGGGATTACTCGGCGAAGAAAGCAACCGAAAGCGTATACGAAAGCATGACACGCCTGCACATCGACTACATTGACCTCATTCACGTGCACGACATCGAATTTGCCGACCTGGAACAGGTCTGCACCGAAACGCTTCCCGCACTCACGGCGTTGCGTACGAAAGGCATCGTCAGGCATGTAGGCATTACCAACCTGACGCTCCGCCATTTCAAATATGTGATCGAGCACGTGCCGGCGGGAACGGTCGAGAGTATCCTCTCGTTTTGTCATTACTGCCTGAATGACGACGCACTGACCGATTATCTGGACTTTTTCGAATCGCACGGTGTCGGCGTAATCAATGCCTCGCCCTTTTCGATGGGTTTGCTGACCGGGCGGGGCGCTCCCGACTGGCATCCGGCCCCTGCCCCCTTGCGTAACCTCTGCACGAAGGCGGCGGACTATTGCCGTTCGAAAGGACAATCCATCGAACAGCTGGCTGTCAAATATGCCGTCAGCAATCCGCGCATCGCCTCGACGCTGTTCAGCACCACCCGTTCGGAAGCCGTCCTGAAAAACATTCGCTGGGCAGAAGCGCCGCTCGACGAAGACTTGCTGAAAGACGTGCAAAAGATGCTGGAACCGCGCTTCAGAGATACATGGCTAAACAGTTGACAAATGGCATTTAAGATTATCGACGCGCACGCACACCTGTGGCTCCGGCAGGATACGGAAGTCGACGGAATGGCGATTCGGACGCTCGACAACGGCAAGTCGCTGTTTATGGGTGAAATTCGTCAGATGTTGCCGCCGTTTATCATCGACGGTCGGAACACGGCGGAGATCTTCCTCTCCAACATGGACTACGCGCAGGTCTCGGCCGCAGTGATTACGCAGGAATATATCGACGGCTCGCAGAACGACTATCTTCGGGAAGTGCAGCAACGCTATCCCGACCGTTTTCTGTGCTGCGGACTGGTCGATGCGCGCAAACCCGGTTTCTTCGAAGAGGCACAGACGCTGATCGAAAAAGGTTTCAACGGCATCAAACTGCCTGCGGGACGCCTGATCATGCCCGATCGAAGGGTGCTGCTGACCGGCGACGAGATGATGCGGATGTTCAAACTGATGGAACGGAACGACGCGTTCTTTTCCGTCGATCTGGCGGACGGAGATACGCAAGTGGCTGAAATGGAAGAAATCATTGCCGAATGCCCCGCCTTGCGGATTGCCGTCGGCCATTTCGGGACGGTGACGCGCACCGGCTGGAAGGAACAGATCAAACTGGCGCGCCATCCGAACGTGCGAATTGAATCGGGTGGTATCACATGGCTGTTCAATGATGAATTTTATCCCTTTACGAGCGCCGTCCGGGCAATCGGAGAAGCCGCCTCGCTCGTCGGAATCGAAAAACTGATGTGGGGTTCGGACTATCCGCGCACGATAACCGCCGTGACCTACCGGATGTCGTACGATTTTATCCTCAAATCAAGTATGCTTGCAGACAGCGAAAAAAAACTGTTTCTGGGTGAAAACGCCCGCGCCTTCTACAAGTGGACGAATCCGGTAACGCTTCCTTACATAAAAAACATGTCGGAATAAAAAAAAGTAAACATGAAAGCAATACAAATCACCGAAGCAGGCCGGGTGCAGCTCGCCGACGTACCCGAACCGACGCCGAAAGAGGGCGAAGTACTCGTGAAAATCAAATACGCAGGATTTTGCGGATCGGATCTGAACACGTATCTCGGCAAAAATCCGATGGTACGGCTTCCCGTCATTCCCGGACACGAAATTGGCGCCGTGATCGAAGCTGCCGGAGCGCATACACCCGCACATATTAAGCCTGGAATGGCCTGTACATTAAATCCCTACACAGCTTGCGGGAACTGTCCGTCGTGCCGTAACGGGCGTCCGAATGCGTGCCGTGACAACCAAACGCTCGGCGTCCAGCGCGATGGTGCAATGTGCGAATACCTTGCCGTGCCGTGGGAGAAAGTAATTGCGGACGAACACATTTCATGTCGCGACTTCTGCCTGGTCGAACCGATGAGTGTGGGATTCCACGCCGTGTCGCGGGCAGCCGTCACGGATTCGGATACGGTGATGGTCATCGGCTGCGGCATGATTGGCGTGGGCGCCATTGTGCGTGCGACGTTGCGCGGCGCCAGAACTATTGCCGTCGATGTGGATGACGACAAACTCGCTCTGGCACGTCAACTCGGCGCAGCGCATGTCATCAACTCGCAAAAGGAAGATGTGCACGAACGGCTGCAGTCGTTCACGGACGGGTTCGGCCCTGATACGGTGATCGAAGCCGTCGGCGCGCCGGTCACTTACCGGATGGCTGTCAGCGAAGTGGCCTTTACCGGACGCGTGATATGCATCGGATATGCGAAAGAAGAAACGGCTTTCGATACGAAATGGTTTGTGCAAAAAGAACTGGACATCCGTGGTTCGCGCAATGCCATGCCGACCGATTTTCGTGCCGTAATGGAATATCTTAAACGCGGTAATTGTCCTGTTGATAAACTTATTACGGCCATATATCCTCCGTCGCAGGCGCAAGCCGCACTGGAAAGCTGGAAAGCCAGTCCCGCGAAAGTGTTCAGGATACTGATTTCGTTCGAGGCGAGTAATTGACTTTTATTTTGGAACCTCTGAAAAACCGACTTCTGCGTGACGCTTCGTCGCTAAAATGCGCTTTTACGATTAGTAACTCATGTTGCGCATCCACTGCGCCGGACACCGGCAAGCCGGCACGCCATAGTGTTGTGAACGATGAACGATGAACGATGGATCCGGTCATAGTTCATCGTTTATCGTTCATCGTTAAACTCACTATTTTAGACCGTGTGAAGTATAAACAATTATATTTCAGCCGGTATACCCGTAACGCGAAGGTTGAACCGGACAGGGCTGAATTTTATAAAATATCTGTGAGATTTTAAAATTATTTCAATGAATATATTTTTGCATAAATAAAAAAATCATATTACTTTTGCACAAAATAATGAATGATCATGACTGATATACTGACATTTTTTTAATTAATTAATTTATAGGAGAATAATTTTATGACAGAAGTAACACCTACCCCCGACAAAGATGTGCAGGACAACAAGCTTTATGCGATCCTGGCATATTTCAGCATTTTGTTTTTAATCCCTTTACTTGCAGCGAAAGAATCGCCCTATGCACGTTTCCATGCCAATCAAGGATGTATATTATTCATTCTTGACATTGCAGTGTGGATTGTTTTATTCATCATTTCGTTCATCACTGCGCTAATACTGCCTTCGCTTTTGTTTATTATCGGCATTATCAACCTCTTACTTTATTTGGGATTGGCTGTACTGGTGGTGATCGGCATTATCAATGCGGCCAAGGGCGAAAAGAAAGAACTTCCTTTTATTGGTAAATACCAAATTATAAAATAAAATGAAATTCTGAAAAGTTAAAAAGCGGACACTGATTGAGTGTTCGCTTTTTTTGTATATAATCTGCTGTATGACAGGTATTCATTTATTTTTCATTTAATTAAGAACGGATTTTATTGTTTTGTATATAATTTTGCATGCGATTTAGAGTAATTGACAGATGGAAGAAATAAAACATGAGTGCGGTGTGGCTTTAATCCGCCTACTCAAGCCTTTAGATTATTATCAACAGAAATATGGTTCATGGATGTATCCACTCAACAAACTCTATTTGTTGATGGAAAAGCAGCACAACCGTGGTCAGGAAGGTGCGGGACTGGCATGCGTGAAGCTGAATGCCAACCCGGGCGAGGAATATATGTTTCGCGAGCGCGCCGTCGGAACGGGCGCCATCACCGAAGTGTTCAATTCCGTATACCGTCATTTCAAGGGAATCCCGTCCATCCAGTTGAGAGACCCGGCCTTTGCCAAAGCCAACCTTCCTTTCGTCGGCGAATTGTACATGGGACACCTGCGGTACAGTACGACCGGCAAATCGGGAATGTCGTATATCCACCCCTTTCTGCGGCGCAACAACTGGCGGGCGCGAAACCTGATGCTTTGCGGCAATTTCAACATGACGAACGTCGCAACGATTTTTCAGGAAATCACATCAACCGGACAGCATCCGCGCCATTATGCGGATACATACATCATTCTGGAGCAACTTGGGCATCGCCTCGATCGCGAAGTCGAACACCTCTATCGCAAATACGAAACCGAGGGGCTGAAAAGCCTCGACATCACGCACGCCATCGAAGCCAACATCGACCTGACGAACGTGATCGAAAAAGCGGCTTCCTCGTGGGACGGCGGGTATATCATCGCCGGCATGACGGGCAGCGGCGAATCGTTCGTCATCCGCGACGCCTGGGGCATCCGTACGGCATTTTATTACATGGACGACGAAATCGTAGTGGTCGCATCCGAACGTCCCGTGATTCAAACGGTAATGAACGTGCCGCAGGAGTCGGTCAAAGAATTGCAACGCGGCGAAGCGCTGCTTATCAGTCGCAAGGGCGGCGTGCGTGCCACGCAGATTCTGGAGCCGCAGAAACTCAACGCATGCTCGTTCGAACGGATCTACTTCTCGCGCGGCAGCGACGAAGATATTTATCTGGAACGGAAACAGCTGGGCTACAATCTCGTCGAACCCATCCTGAAATCGGTGGACTACGATATCGATCACACCGTTTTCTCCTTTATCCCGAATACGGCGGAAGTGGCTTACTACGGAATGCTTGAAGGATTGAACGCGCATCTTAACAGTGTGAAAATAAAAAAAATAAAGGAACGGAACGGGAGTCTGGGCGAAAGCGAACTGAACGGGATCCTGTCGCAACGGATTCGTAGCGAGAAAGTGGCGCTTAAAGACATCAAATTGCGGACGTTCATCGCCGAGGGAAACAACCGCAACGATCTGGCGGCACACGTCTACGACATCACGTATGGAAGCCTCGTGCCCTACGAAGACAATCTGGTGGTCATCGACGACAGCATCGTACGCGGGACGACACTCAAACAAAGCATTATCAGCATCCTGGACCGTCTGCATCCGAAAAAAATCGTAATCATGTCATCTTCTCCCCAAATACGCTATCCCGACTATTACGGCATCGACATGTCGAGCATGAATGAATTTATCGCATTCAGAGCTGCCATTGAGTTGCTGAAAGACAGGAATATGGAACATGTCATCATGGATACGTACCATAAGATAAAAGATGAACAGGCGCAGGATAAACCGATGACGGTCAATCATGTGAAAGCCATCTACGCCCCGTTTGCGGACAAAGATATTTCGACGAAGATGGTGGAGCTTCTGACCGACTCTTCCATTCAGGCGAAAGTCGAGATCATTTTCCAGACGCTTGAAGGACTGCGCGCCGCTTGTCCGAATCATCCTGGAGACTGGTATTTTTCAGGTAATTATCCCACACCCGGCGGTATCCGCATGGTGAGCAGCGCCTATGTCCGGTATATGGAAAGCGACTACCTGAAGAAGCATCCCAAACTGAATTTCAGAATCTCGGAATCAACTCATTAAATTACGAAATCTTCGAATCTTTGAACTATCGAATTGAATATATGAAACAAGCAACATTGATTTTAGACGACGGAAACATTTTCAAAGGCTATTGCTTCGGCTACGAAAAACCGGTGGCCGGCGAAGTCGTCTTCAACACGGCAATGAGCGGTTACCCCGAAAGCCTCACCGACCCGTCGTACGCCGGACAACTGATGACACTCACCTATCCGCTTGTCGGAAACTACGGCGTGCCTCCGCGCACGTTTCGGGAAGACGGCATTTCCGAATTCCTGGAAAGTGAAAAAATTCATGCCGACGCCATCATTATCAGCGACTACAGTCATGACTGCAGCCACTGGAACGCAGTCAATACACTTTCGGAATGGCTGAAGGAAGAACAGGTCCCCGGTCTGTACGGAGTAGATACCCGCGCCATTACCAAACTGTTGCGCGAAAAAGGCAGCATGAAAGGCAAAATCGTGCTCGACAGTCCCGACGAAGTGGCATTCTACGACCCGAATGCCATCAATCAGGTGGCGCGCGTGTCGTGTCGCGAGGTGATTACCTACGGCGGGGAAAACGGAAAAAAACGCATCATTCTCGTGGATTGCGGAGTGAAACACAATATTATACGCTGTCTGCTGAAACGCGATTTTACCGTCGTACGCGTGCCGTGGGATTACGATTTCAGCACGCTGAACTACGACGGCCTGTTTCTGAGCAACGGTCCGGGCGATCCGGACACTTGTGATGCCGTCGTACAGCACATACGCAAAACGCTGGGCGGCGACCGTCCGATTTGCGGAATATGTATGGGTAACCAGTTGCTTGCCAAGGCTGGAGGCGCGTCTGTCTACAAACTCAAATACGGCCACCGCAGTCATAATCAGCCGGTGCGGATGGTCGGCACCAACCAGTGCTTCATCACTTCGCAAAATCATGGTTATGCAGTGGATGGCAATACGTTAGGGAAAGACTGGGAACCTCTGTTCGTGAATATGAACGACGATACGAACGAAGGCATCCGTCACAAACACAAACCGTATTTCACGGCACAGTTCCATCCGGAAGCGAGCAGCGGCCCGACGGATACGGAATTTATTTTTGACAAATTTGCAGAAATGGTTTTTAATCAATGAACAAGGTGACATGGAAAGAAAGGACATAAAAAAAGTATTGGTATTGGGTTCGGGCGCGCTGAAAATCGGCGAGGCGGGCGAATTTGACTATTCCGGCTCCCAGGCGCTGAAAGCTATTCGCGAAGAAGGTATCGAAACCGTGCTCATCAACCCGAACATCGCGACGGTACAGACGTCCGAAGGTGTGGCAGACACGGTTTATTTTCTGCCGGTTACTCCATTTTTCGTCGAGAAGGTGATCGAAAAGGAACGTCCCGACGGCATCCTCCTCGCATTCGGCGGACAGACGGCCTTGAACTGCGGCGTCGCGCTTTACAAGCAGAAAATACTGGAGAAATATAACGTGCAGGTGCTTGGCACACCCGTGCAGGCCATCATCGATACGGAAGACCGTGAACTCTTCGTGCGCAAGCTGGATGAAATAGACGTGAAAACGATTCAAAGCGAGGCCGTTGAAACGCCCGAAGAGGCACGCCGTGCAGCCCGCGAACTGGGCTATCCCGTCATTCTTCGCGCCGCGTATGCGCTGGGTGGCTTAGGCTCGGGATTCTGCGACAATGAAACGGATCTGAACGTCCTGATTGAAAAAGCGTTTTCCTTCGCGCCGCAGGTGCTGGTCGAAAAAAGTCTGAAAGGCTGGAAAGAGATAGAATATGAGGTGGTGCGCGATCGGTACGACAACTGCATCACGGTTTGCAACATGGAGAATATGGACCCGCTGGGCATCCATACGGGCGAAAGCATCGTCATCGCACCGTCGCAGACACTGACGAATGCCGAATATCATAAACTGCGCGAACTGGCCATCCGCATTATCCGTCATATCGGCATCGTGGGCGAATGTAATGTGCAATACGCTCTTGATCCTCAGAGCGAAGATTATCGCGTCATCGAAGTCAACGCCCGTCTGAGCCGTTCGTCGGCGCTGGCTTCCAAGGCGACCGGTTATCCGCTTGCGTTTGTGGCCGCCAAACTCGGACTGGGCTACGGTTTGTTCGACCTGACAAATTCCGTCACCAAAACAACGCCCGCTTTCTTCGAGCCGGCGCTGGACTACGTCGTCTGCAAAATACCACGCTGGGACCTGGGAAAATTCCACGGCGTAGCGCGCGAAATCGGCAGCAGCATGAAATCCGTCGGCGAGGTGATGGCGATCGGACGGACATTCGAAGAATCCATTCAGAAAGGGCTCCGGATGATCGGACAGGGTATGCATGGCTTCGTGGAAAACAGGGAAATCGTGATACCCGACATCGCCAGGGCGCTGAACGAACCGACCGACCGACGGATCTTCGTCATCAGCAAGGCTTTTCAGGCCGGATATACGATCGATCGCATTCACGATCTGACGAAAATAGACAAATGGTTCCTGTACAAACTGATGAACATCATCCGCACGGCGGAAGCGCTGGAGTCGCTGCCGCCCGTGGACGAAGAGCGGGGCCTCACGGCAGAAAATGGCGGCGAACTGATCCGGCGCGCCAAAAAGGAAGGATTCTCCGATTTTCAGATTGCCCGCGCCTTGTGGAAAGAAAAACTGGAAGACCATCATCTGGACTGGATACGCGCCTGTCGCAAGCGGCTCGGCATCGTGCCCGTCGTCAAGCAGATAGACACGCTTGCCGCCGAGTATCCCGCGCAAACGAACTATCTTTATCTGACATACAACGGCTCGGAAAACGACGTGCATTATCTCGGCGACCGCAAGTCGATCGTCGTGCTCGGCTCGGGTGCATACCGCATCGGTTCGTCCGTCGAGTTCGACTGGTGCGGCGTGCAGGCGCTGAATACCATTCGCAGGGAGGGTTATCGTTCGGTGATGGTGAACTACAATCCCGAAACCGTTTCGACGGACTACGACATGTGCGACCGCCTGTACTTCGACGAGCTGACATTCGAACGGGTAATGGATATTCTCGAAATGGAGAATCCGCACGGCGTGATTGTTTCCACGGGCGGACAAATTCCCAACAACCTGGCTGTCCGCCTGGACGAACATCATATTCCCCTGCTTGGCACGTCGGCGCAAAGTATTGACAACGCGGAAGACCGCCACAAGTTCTCGGCAATGCTCGACCGCATCGGCGTAGACCAGCCGCGCTGGAAAGAACTGAGTTCGCTCGAAGACGTAAATGCCTTTGTCGGGGAAGTCGGGTTTCCCGTGCTGGTGCGTCCGAGCTACGTCCTGAGCGGCGCGGCTATGAACGTCTGCTCCAACCGGGACGAACTGGAGCGTTTCCTGAACCTGGCCGCAAATGTGGACAAAAGGCACCCGGTGGTAGTGAGCCGGTTTATCGAAAATGCCAAGGAGGTGGAGATCGATGCGGTAGCCGACGGAGGCGAAATCGTGATGTATGCCATCAGCGAACATATCGAGTTTGCAGGCGTGCACAGCGGTGATGCGACGATTCAGTTTCCTGCTCAAAACCTGTATGTGGAAACCGTCCGCCGCATCAAGCGCATCAGCCGCCGGATTGCAAACGAACTTCATATTTCGGGTCCGTTCAATATCCAGTATCTGGCGAAAGGCAACGAAATCAAAGTCATAGAATGTAACCTGCGCGCTTCGCGAAGTTTTCCGTTCGTCAGCAAGGTGCTGAAGATTAATCTCATCGACCTTGCCACCCGCATCATGCTGGGGCTTCCCGTGCAAAAAGCGGGCAAGAACGAGTTCGACCTTGACTATGTGGGCATCAAAGCTTCGCAGTTTTCGTTCAACCGCTTGCAGAAGGCCGACCCCGTACTGGGCGTGGACATGGCTTCGACCGGAGAGGTGGGCTGCATTGCGGACGACACCCACGAGGCCATTCTCAAAAGCATGCTTTCCGTCGGCTACCGCATTCCGGAAAAGAGCATCCTGCTGTCTACCGGCGCGCCGAAACACAAGGCGGCGATGTACGATGCCGTAGCGCTGCTCTACGAAAAAGGCTACAAACTGTATGCCACAGGCGGCACATACCGCTTTCTGCAGGAGAACGGCATCGAAAGCACGGAAGTCTACTGGCCGAGTGACGACCGCCAGCCGCAGGCGTTAACCCTCCTCCATCAACATCAGATAGATATGGTTGTCAATATCCCGCGCAACCTGACGGCCGGCGAACTGGACAACGGCTACAAAATCCGCCGCGCCGCAATAGATCTGAACATCCCGCTGCTGACGAACGCACGGCTGGCAAGCGCGTTCATCAATGCGTTCTGCACGCTGAACCTCGACGATCTGCAGATTAAAAGCTGGGACGAATATTAACACCTGAATTACCGGAACATTATGCTGACCAAAATTTTTAACGAGAAAGAAGTGCAACGTTTCCAGTCGTATATCGACGGGGGAGAACGTTTTGTGATTGTCACGCACATGTCGCCCGACGGAGATGCGCTGGGGGCCTCGCTGGCGCTGTATCACTACCTGACGAATCTGGGCAACAAGGCGGATCTGATCGTGCCGAACGATTTTCCGCCGTTCCTCAACTGGATGCCCGGTGCGAAGGAAATTATCGTATACGACCGATATGCCGATTATGCCGAACAGATGATACGCGAGGCCGACGTGATCTGCTGCCTTGATTTCAACGAACCGAAACGCATCGGGAAGATGGCTTCGCACGTGGAGGCTGCCGACGCCGTCAAAATCATGATCGATCATCATCTCAATCCCGCCGGTTTCTGCGACCTGATCATCTCCTGTCCCGACATGTCTTCCACTTCGGAGATGATCTTTCGCCTGCTCTGCCGCATGAAGTCTTTCGACGACATCAACCGCGACATTGCCGAATGTATCTACACCGGCATGATGACCGATACGGGCGGATTCACGTATCATTCGAACAGTGCGGATCTGTATTTTATCATCATGGAACTGGTCGGAAAAGGGGGCATCGACAAGGATGCGATCTACCGCAAGGTATATCAGGTCTATTCCGAATCGCGCCTGCGGTTGATGGGATACGTCCTGTGCGAAAAGATGAAAATTTATCCCGAACATAAAACCGCGCTTATCACTTTGACCCTGAAAGAACTGAACCGTTTCAAATACGTGACGGGCGATGCGGAGGGCTTTGTCAATCTGCCGCTAAGCATCGAAGGCATACGGTTTGCCGTTTTTATTCGCGAAGACACCGATTTCGTCAAACTCTCGTTGCGCTCGACAGGCGACTTCCCGTGTAACCGCTTTGCCGCCACCTATTTCACAGGCGGCGGTCACCTCAATGCCTCCGGCGGAGAATTTTACGGCACACTCGACGACGCCGTGGCCGCCTTCGAGCGCGGACTGAC